>QHXS01000222.1 GCA_003223975.1 Acidobacteriota bacterium | reverse complement strand
GTCTTCGAGCGCGTCGGTGAGCAAGCTGATCTCGTCGTACAGCTCACGCATTTCGCTGAAAATACTCTCAGGAACTCCGGACCGCAGAAGCAGCTTCTTGTGATGCTGCTGCGAAAGCCTGCCGAATAGGTGGCCGGTTTCCCATTGGTGAACGAGAATTTCAGCGTTCTTCGCTTCGTCTCGCACCTTTCGAGCAAGGCCGCAATGGTCATCGTGCGCGTGTGTTAAGACGATACGGCGAACATCTGAAAATGCTATTCCGTTCGCCGCCAGTTTTGACCTTAAAGCGTCAGCGGCTTCCGGCGTTTTCGGTCCGACATCGATCAACGTTACCGGATCGTTCTTGATCAGGTAAACGTTGACGTCGCCGACATAAAACGGCGTCGGGATGCTCAGCGGGATGATCTGCATAATTACCGAACGCAAGTTTAACCAAATGTGAGGTTTGCCGCTAATGCATGTTCTTTGTTTTCGCCATCGTGATCGCAAAACATTTGCCGTTTCGCGGCGTATTAGTGAGCAGGGGCGAGTTTACAAAACTATTACATTTAACCTTGCCTAATTTCGGTTTTTGGGTTACAAACATCAAAGCAAAACTAAGCCTTAGACCGATAATCAAAGAGCGAATACCGAATCCCCAATATCGCGGTTGGCTGTATCGCACGGCCAGACTTTTTATCGGATCGGCTTAGGCAGCAATACTTTCAATCCCTAGAGGAGAAAAAACATGACGTCAGCGGGTAAAAGAACCTCCGGCTTGGTCGGAAAGTCTCTATTGATGGCTCTCTGCTTGTTCTTTGGTACGATCGCGGGCTTTGGCCAATCACAGGCTGCAGCGTCCGATTTGACCGGGACCGTTGTCGACCCGAACGGCGCCGTCGTTCCCGGGGCGACGGTCACAGCCAGGAACATCGGCACCGGCATCACCCGTTCGACGACGACCGACGGAAACGGCGTATACAATTTGGTCGCGATCCCGCCGGGCGAATATGAGATCACCGCTGAAGGAACGGGATTCAAGAAAGTAGCCATCGCACCGGTAAAGCTGACAGTTGGCCAAAGCGCGGAATTGAAGATAGTAATGCAGGTCGGAGCCCAGGACGCCGTTGTGACCGTGACAGGCGAATCGGTCGAACTTATAGAGACCAATAGGACGGCGATCGCAACGACGATCGATCAGACACGCATCGAGAATCTTCCGATCAACGAACGAAGCGCTACGGGATTTGCACTAACGATCTCGACCGTCGGCCGGGATAATGGACGACCTATCGGCCCGGCACCTACATCCGGTTTGAACATTGGCGGGCAGCGCGGTCGTTCCACGCAGGTAAACGTGGACGGCATGGACTTTACGGATAATTCCATCAACGCCGCTCGTTCGACCGTTTCGCAGGAAGCCGTTCAGGAATATCAGGTCGCGACGAATTCCTATTTGCCGGAATTTGGACGCGCGACCGGCGGGATCATAAACGTAGTAACAAAGAGCGGTACAAATGACGTTCACGGAAATTTGTTCGGTTTCCTTCGCCACAGCAGCATTCAATCCCGCAACCCCTTCGCGCCGATCATCGACGGTGATCCTGACAAAAAACCGCCCTACACGCGAACGCAATACGGCGGAACCATCGGTTTCCCGCTGGTTAAAGAACGCATGTTCGGCTTTTTCTCGTTCGAGCAGCGGCGCCGTCAGGAATCTGGATTCTTCACGACTGACGTTGTGGGAAATTTGACACAGAGCATTACGATCCCAGCCGGCGTTCTGCCCGTCGCGCAGACCTTCACCGGATTGTCGGCGGCACAAGTAGCCTACGTTCAAGCGATGCTAGGTCCTGGCGGCATTCCCGCATTTGGAGTGGCGTATGCTCATTTTGCCTCTGCCGGCACACAGACCGCATTGAATGGAACGAGCACATTGAGAAATTTTCTGCCTGGATTGGGCGTGCCACAAGGTTCGGTCATCGGCCAGCGATTCCTGCTTTCGGGCGCTCCGGTACCATTGACGCAGGTAAACGGACAATATGTTGCATTTCGGCCGCTCAATCAGCTCCAAAAGATCTTTCCGATCTCGGAAGCGACTACATATTCATCGTTCAGGCTGGATCATTTGGTCGCTCCCGGGCACCAGTTCAACATGCGTATAAGCTATAACCCGATTACGCTTAACGGTATACAGGACGAATCGCAAAACCAAGTACTCGGCCAAAACGATTATTCGCGAACCGGTACTCAAAAAGTTGAGGACACTAGTGTAAATGTAGGCTACACAGCGGCAGTGACGCCGACTCTTGTCAACGAGCTGAACGTCGGTTTCGGCAACCGTTGGAGCTCGTTCGATTCGCGTGTGCCGAGCGTTGCTCAGCAGATCTCCGGCGTCGCGTTCATCGGATCAAATCCGTTCTCGCCGGTTAGCCGCACCGAAGAACGGTGGCAAATCCGGGATACTGTAACGTGGGTAAAAAGCGCACATATTTTCAAGTTTGGCGGCGACGTCAACTGGATCTCAGTCAAGGCAAAGTTTGAATTGAATTTCCCGGCGTTGTTCAATTTCGGCCAACAGTCTGCCGGCTCATTCATAGCCGATCGCACTAATCCAGCCAATCCGATCGGGTGCGATTCCCCGATTCTGCCGGCCGCAATCCGCTGTCCGGCATTCACGCCAACTCAAGCTTACGGACTTGGATTCCCAAGCGCCTTTATCGAAGGATTCGGAAATCCTAATAGTCTAATAGACAACAAGCCCTTAGCGTTTTTCGTTCAGGACACGTGGAAGATCACCCAAAACTTTACGCTCAATTTCGGGGTGCGTTATGACGTGGAGTTGACCGACGAGGTCGCTCCGACAGCGTTTACCGATCCGCTTACAGGGATCACGCTAACGGCGGCAGACGTACAAGCTGCGCAGGACGCAATAAATGTACAGCAAGGATTTCCGCGCGACACAAACAACTTTGCGCCGCGATTGGGACTCGCGTGGGATATTCGCGGTAACGGCCGGACGCTTCTGCGTGCTGCAGGCGGCATCTACTATGACCATCCATTGTTGGCGGTTGCTTTCAACTCTGATATCGCAGACGGATCACAACAGCAACAGGCGACACTGCTTCCGATCGGCGGTCCTTCGCCGACGGGTTTGCTGAATGCATTTCAGGTCTTTCACGGAACCGTCTGCGGCGTTCAGGGCTCGGTTCCGGCCATATGCGGTGCCAGCGTTACACAGGCGGTTGCCCCTTCGGCCCATTACCTCTTCGGATTTCAGCGATTCGATCCTTCCACGTTCACGGGATTTGGCCCGGTTTTACCATTTACACTGCAGGTTTCGAAGGACTTCGAATATCCGATGTCGTTTCAGGGAAACCTTGGGATCGAACAAATGGTCGGCAAGGATATGGTCCTATCGGCGAATTACATAACGCAGACCGTACACCATTTGGCCCACCCGACTGACCTTAATGTGGTCAACCAGGCTTCGCTTGTCGAGAACTTTCGCAGATTTGCGGGACGTGCTCCGACAAACTTTGCGGAAGCAGCATTCTTCTCTCTGCCGCAAACTTGCGCGGCACCGGCAGTTTGCCCCCCGGGCTGGACCATCGTTGTTCCCGGATTCGTGGGGATCAATGGTTTAGGCCAGAAAGTTGTTAGTCCGGTTGCTGCGAATTACTTCCGAGCGTTGGGGCCGAATTACTTTTTTGTGAAGGCACTGACTGGTTTGAACAAACCGCAGTGGGATGCACTTCTGGCGGGAAGCCTTCGTTCGCCCGGTCCGATCAGTCCTTACGGTGCGGTGAACGCCCAGGTCTCCGACGGCAACTCTTCATACAACGCATTGAACCTGGAATTGAAAAAGCGCTTTTCGAATAACATACAGTTCTATGCGACGTATACCTGGTCGCATTCTATCGACGACTCGTCCGACCTTCAGACGCTGCTGCTGCCGCAAGACGTAACAAATTTTAAAGCAGAACGTTCCGATTCGCTTTTCGATCAGCGGCACAGGTTCGTTTTCAGCGGCGTCGTGAGCGCGCCGGAGAGTTGGAAGGGAGCAGGCGGCTTCAAGAGTTTTGCCTACGGATTTATGGTGGCACCGATCGTCGAATTCAGCAGCGGCCGCCCATTCAACATTCTGGCGATCGGCGACGCAAACGGCGACCTCACAAGCAGCAACGAACGGCCGACAGTGTTGTCCGACGGAACACTTTGCCAAACGGGCGTTGACCCGGGATGCCTGCAAGGCGTCTTTCCGGCGACGGGCAACCTAGGCCGAAACAGGGGTATCACGCATAATTTCTTCTCGATCGACATGCGTGTTACGCGAAAGTTTCGATTTGGCGAGCGTTGGAGCTTGGATGTGATCGGCGAAGTATTCAATTTGACGAACCGCTTTAATGAAGCGAGCGCAAATCCTTTCTATCAGAACGTCAATGCATGGGGCGAACGAAGTGGTAATCGTTATTACAGCTCGCCGACAGCTTCATTCGACCCGAGGCAGTTTCAGTTTGGGTTGAAACTGAACTTCTGATCTGAACCAAATTTTCCCCTTTGCGGCCGGATAGAGTTCCTCCTGTTCGGCCGCCTTTTTTTGCCCACAGGATCTCGGGCGTCATAATGATGCAAGTATGTCGCTTTCGCTTCGGATCAAAGAAAAGGCCGCTGAACTTGGCTTTTGCAAGACAGGGATTGTCCCTGCGAGCGAGCTGGAAACGGAAGGCAGCCTTTTTTTTCGATGGCTGCAAGATGGCTTTCACGGGAAGATGGCATGGCTACAGCGGGAGCCTGAAAAGCGGGTCGAACCGAAACTGATCTTTCCCGATGCAAGATCTGTGATCGTTTTGGCAATGAACTATTACACACCACACGGGCACAAAGATTCGCCGTCCGTCGGAAAGATCTCGCGCTATTCCTGGGGTGATGATTACCACGATGTGCTTCGCGAGAGACTTCGTGAATTGCTCGAATGGGTCAAGGCAGAACATCCGGGAGCCGACGGCAAGCTTTGTGTCGACACGACGCCGGTTCTGGAAAAGGCCTGGGCGGTGCGTGCGGGTATCGGTTGGCTCGGTAAGCATACGAACGTGATAACCACGACCCACGGCTCTTGGGTTTTCCTCGGCGAGATCATTCTGAATCTCGAGCTTGAATACGACACCGAAACCATAGAAGACCATTGCGGCTCGTGCACCGCATGCATCGACTCATGCCCAACGAACGCCATTATCGAGCCTTATGTCGTGGATTCCCGAAAATGTATCTCATACGCGACGATCGAGCTGCGTGACGAAACTCTTCCTGCAGAGATAGCGGCGAACCAGAACGGCTGGCTCTACGGCTGCGATATTTGTCAGGATGTTTGTCCGTGGAACAGATTTGAAAAGCCGGCCGACGAGCCGCGATTTGAACCGCGAAACAATGAGACGTCCCTTTCGCTCGAAGCGGTTACCGATATGTCGCATAACGAATATGTCGAACGTTTTCGGGGCTCAGCGATGAAGCGAACAAAGCTTTCAGGTTTAAAACGCAACGCCCTTGCCCTAACGGGTCAGCGAAAACCGAAAAGTTTTTGAACGCAGATCCAGCGGATCCTGCGGAAACATTCGGATGTTTTTAAGCCCGGTGAAATAAGGGATCCATCGAAATCTGCTTGATCAGTTCTATCCGCGTTCCAAACCGCGTAAAAAGTTAGCTATCATAGTTTTGTGCCGCTCTTCGATACTTATAACCGGGAAATACGCGATCTGAGAATTTCGCTGACCGACCGCTGCAATTTTCGATGTTTTTATTGCCTGCCGAATGGCGAGCCGCCGCTTGCGCGCAAGGAAACGATCCTGACATTCGAAGAGATCGAGTATCTTTCTGAGATATTTGTTTCTCTCGGAATCGAGAAGATTCGCCTGACGGGCGGTGAGCCGCTCTTGCGAAAAGATCTGCCCGCGCTGGTATCGCAATTAGCAAATTTGAAACCAGCCTTGAAAGATCTTGCATTAACAACGAACGGCTTCGACTTTCCTCGTCAAGCCGCCGAGTTGAAAGTAGCGGGATTGGACCGCGTAACGATCAGCCTGGACAGCCTGAAGCGCGAAAACTTTTTAGATATCACTGGCATCGATGCGCTGGATAAAGTCTTCGCTGCGATCGAGTCGGCGAGATCGATCGGTTTTGACCCGATCAAGATCAACGCCGTTATCGTTCGCGGCCGAAACGATGACGAGGTCGTCGATTTTGCGCGTTTTGCACGCGAAAACGATGTGAGCTTTCGGTTCATTGAGTTTATGCCGCTGGATTCGGGCCATGAATGGAACCGTGAAATGGTAGTAGGGGGCCGCGAGATCCATGACGCAATAAACGAAGTTTTTCCTTTGAAGTTGAAGGATAATTCTCGCGGCAGCGAGACCGCATGGAGGTACGAGTTCGCCGATGGGTCGCCTGGCGAGATCGGCATCATCGCGCCAGTGACCGAAATGTTCTGCGGGGCATGCTCGCGCATCCGACTAACCGCCGACGGCCACATCCGCACGTGTCTTTTTTCGACGACCGAATACAACTTACGCGATCATCTCCGCAGTGGAGCGACCCGAAGTCAGGTCGTCGAATTCATCGCCGACGCCGTTCTGAAAAAAGAACCGCGTCACTACATTAACGATTCGAAGTTTGTTCAGCCATCGAGAACAATGAGCTTTATCGGCGGCTAGTGTTACCTGGATGCCTGACGTAAATGATCTGCGAGACCTCACGCGGTTTTTCGTAGATCTTGTAAAGTTCGTCGATACAGCCGATCTCCATCTTTTCAAATCGTCCATCGCGAAGATGATAGAAGTGCGTGAACATCTCGTTGACGACGAGCGAGTAGTCTGACAGTGACATGCCCGATCGCTTGATGCCGTAGGGCCAGAACTCGCTCACTACGGGAACGCCGCGATCCAATACCCTCTGCGCGCCCTGAAAAAAATAGCCTTCGTGTCCCTGAATATCGACCCAGATCAGTGAAAGGTCTTCGATAGCCTGATCCGACCGCTCAGTGAAGAATCCGTCCAATGTTGTCACAGCGACCTTAACGGTTTCTCGCGCATATTCACGAAACGCCCGGTGCTCGGTGTCATAACGCAGGTTATTGTCGCCCGAGTTCTCTTTCGCTAATTCGAGATCGGCGTCTCGTTCAGACGACGAAAGTGCGTAAGGAAAACATTCGATCTTCTCTTCCAAACCGTTTTGCGAAATATTGTGAGTAAGCAGACGATAGCTGTTCGGATTAGGTTCAAAGGCGATCGCCTCTGAAAAGTAGCCATGCTTTAGCAGCGCGATACAGATCATTCCGATGTTTGCGCCGACATCCAGAACAAGTCCGTTTCCCGCTTTTTCCAAATAGCCTTCTTGCTTGAGCAGGTCGATGCAGAGGCGAATAGTATCGGCCTCGTAACTGCGATACAAGTATAAATATTTCCCGATCAGCCAGTCCTTGTTATCGCAGGTAAGCGATCCATTCCAGGTCTCGATCTCGACGTCATGCCGAGGAAGCAGATGGATAGCGTGCCATTTCAAGAGCCTGGCGAACCGGCGCGGATTAAATATCATTACTCGTTCGTCGGAGCGTATCAGGCGAAATCAAGTTTGCTTTCGTCCCATCATATCGAGCCCGACTGCAGCGACGAGGATCGAGCCTTTTTGAGCAGCGACATTCCGTTGTCGAGGCTCGCCATTATCAGCGCACCAATGCACGCGCCGAAGACTGTGCCGCGGCCGCCCATTAGCGATGCTCCTCCGATGACGCACGCGGCAATGGCGTCGAGTTCCTTCAAAGTGCCGGCATCGGGCGCCGCACTTCCGACACGTGCGGTAAATATCAAAGCCGCAATTCCGGTGAATGCACCAAGAAGCGCGTAAACCTTTAAGATGTTTCGCTTATTGTTTATCCCTGAAAGCCTTGCCGCGTCAGGATTGCCGCCGATCGCGTACAAGTACCTGCCAAAGACCGTCGAAGTCGTGAGGAAAACGCCGATCAGCGCAACCGAGACAAATATCAAAACAGGTATCGGCACTCCTTGATAGCCGTTCATTACCCAAATGAACGCAACGATGCCGACGATCGGTATCGCGACGTTGAGCAGAAGCAGGACATAATTTACCTTGCCATCGCCGTATGCAGCTTCCGACCTCGCCCGGCGATACGCCGTAAAAAGTGCGAAAGCGATGCCTAACGCGGCGAGGATCCAACCGGCTTCGACCGGAATATTCCGCTGCCCAATGGCCTTAAAAGTTTCATCGGCGACCGGAACCGTATTTCCGCCGAGCAGCCATTTCACTGCACCACGCCACGCGAGCAGGCCGCCGAGCGTCACGATGAACGCCGGGATGTTCAAATACGCCGTCAGCGCGCCTTGAAACGTCCCGATGAGAATGCCGACCGACACGGCGAAAACGATCGCAGCCGGCAGTCCATACCCGTGTATCGACATCGAGTACGCCGCAATGCCGCCTGCAAACCCGAGTACCGAACCGACCGAAAGGTCAATGTTTCCGCTGACGATCAACATCAACATTCCGACCGCAAGAATGCCCGTCACGGACATCTGCGTCGCGAGGTTCGAAAGGTTTCGCGGCGTCAGAAAGATGGAGTTCGTCGCCCAGTGAAAATACAGCCAGATGCCTGCAAGCACGGCGATCATTATGTAAGCCCGCAGCGACGAGGTCGTGAATCGTGTTTTTTCGGTTTCTACCATCTGGGATCCAGTTTAATTTCCACCGGTTGCCGCGGTCATCACCTTTTCGGCCGTCGCATTTTCGCGGGTGAATTCGGCGGCGATCCGCCCGCGATAAAGTACAAGCACGCGATCCGAGAGCCCGAGCACTTCCGGCAGCTCCGACGAAACCAGCACGATCGCAAGTCCCTCCGCTGCCAGCTTATCGATCTCGGCATAGATCTCTTGCTTTGCGCCGACATCGATGCCGCGCGTGGGCTCGTCAAGGAACAATACCTTAGGCTTCGTCAGCAGCCATTTACCCAGAACGACCTTTTGCTGATTGCCGCCTGAAAGAGTTCCGGTAATCACCATCGGCGTGCCTGCTTTAATATTCAGCGATCGCATAGGTTCGCGAACTGCCGCCATTTCCCGCGACCGGTCGGTAAGGAATCGGCCCGAGATCGGCTTGAGCCCGGCAAGAGTCATGTTGTCCGCGATCGTCTGTTCAAGTATCAGGCCGTACCGCTTTCGATCCTCCGTAACAAATGCAATGCCGCTGTCGATCGCATCCAACGGCGAGGAAATCGTCCGCTCTTTGCCATCGATGATAATTATTCGCGAGTATTTTCCCTGCCACGCACCGAAAATGGCCGTCATCAATTCGGTCCGGCCCGAACCCATTAGCCCCGCGATCCCCAGCACCTCGCCTCGGCGGACCGAGAATGAAACGTCGTCGACGATCCGTTTGTCCGGCCGGTCTACGGAGAAAACCGTCAGGTTCTTGATCTCGAGCGCAGGAATACCAAGTTCATGTTCCGGTTTCGGAAAAATATCTCCGACATCGCGTCCGACCATTTCGGCGATCACTTCGTCCCGCGTAAGATCTTTTGCCAGGTGCGTACCTATGGTCTTGCCGTCCCGCAAAACGGTAATGCGATCGCTCATTCGAAAGACTTCGTCGAGTTTGTGCGAGATGTAGATCAGGCCGACGCCGCGTGCCTTCAGCTTTGTAAGAATGTCGAAAAGCGTCTCAACTTCGCTCTCAGTCAATGCGGCTGTCGGTTCATCCAGTACAAGAATCTTCGCGTCCTGGGACAGTGCCTTTGCGATCTCGACCAATTGCTGCCGGCCGATCCCCAAACTCCCCACAGTTGTACGCGGATCGATATCGAGATGAAGTTCCCGAAGTAATGTGGCCGATCTGTGATAAAGCTTTGCCGAATCGATGACACCGAACCGCGATGGTTCGCGGCCGAGAAAGATGTTTTCGCCGACCGTAAGTTCCTTTACGAGTGAAAGCTCCTGATAAATGATCGCGACTCCTGCCGCTTCCGAGTCGCGAACATTACGAAAGCTCTGCGGAACATTGTCCACAAATATCTCCCCGTCAAACGAGCCTTCTGGATAGACTCCCGACAGCACTTTCATCAACGTCGACTTCCCTGCACCGTTTTCACCAACAAGTGCGTGGAATTCACCGTTTTCCAGCGTAAAGCTTACGCCGTCCAGTGCTCGGACGCCCGGAAATTCCTTTACGATGTTTCGCATCTCAAGAAGCGGCATAATTCACAGGCGATTTTACACTAAGCCAATCAAAAGCCCGCACCCCTGGACATCGGGATCTGGCCTGAATTAAAAAAAATGGCTTCGTGATCCTGCGTCGGATGTTACGCATTTGAACGGACCCGATTTGTCGCAAATCGTACCGTTTTCGTTTTAAACCGTACCGTTTCGTAGTGAAACCCAACCGTTTTGGGCATAAAACAGACCGTTATACGCGGCCTTAGGGAATTAATAATACCGCCTCCGATGCCGTATATGGACCACGCTGGTTCCTAATACCTCTCCGCCGCCGATGCCGTCTTCTCCCCGGTTTCCAACATTGTTCGCAGGCGGTCTATACTTTCATTAATGACAGAAAAAGCTGCGATCGAATCCATTCTGCACGAAGAGCGGGTCTTTCCGCCGCCGCCCGAATTTGCCGCAAAGGCTCACGTCAAGAGTTTTGAGGAATACGAAAAACTTTATGACGAGGCCGCGAAGGACGTGCCGGCGTTCTGGGCAAAACAGGCCGAAACTCTCGATTGGTATGAGAAATGGCATACCGTTTTGGAATGGAACGAGCCGTTTGCAAAATGGTTCGTCGGCGGCAAAATAAATATTTCGTACAACTGCCTGGATCGGCATTTATCAACCTGGAGAAAAAATAAAGCAGCCTTCATTTGGGAAGGCGAACCCGGCGAACAGCGAACGCTGACATATTTGCAGCTCCATCGCGAGGTTTGCCGTTTCGCAAACGTTTTGAAAATGCTCGGCGTCGAAACCGGCGACCGCGTTGCTTTATACATGCCGCTCATACCGGAGCTCGCGATCGCGATGCTCGCGTGCGCTCGCATCGGTGCAACTCATACTGTCATCTTTGGTGGTTTTTCGGCCGACGCGATCAGCGACCGCGTAAATGACTGCGGTTGTAAGGTTATCGTTACTGCTGACGGAGGTTATCGGCGCGGCAAAGAGATCAAGTTGAAACCGGTTGTAGACGAAGCGGTTAAACACACACCCAGTATCAAGAATGTCGTCGTGTTCGAACGAACTGGTTCCAAGATCGCGATGCAGCCGGGCCGCGATCATTGGTGGCATGAGATCATGGAAACAGTAGATGCTGATTGCCCGGCTGTCGAGCTTGATTCCGAGCGCCCGCTTTTCATTCTTTATACGTCGGGTACGACGGGCAAGCCAAAAGGCATACTGCACACGACCGGCGGTTACCTTACGCAGACGGCGTACACGACGAAGCTGATCTTCGACCTTAAGGATGAAGACATCTTTTGGTGCACGGCCGATATTGGCTGGGTTACGGGCCATAGCTACGTTGTGTATGGGCCGTTGGCGAACGGCGCGACGGTCTTTATGTACGAAGGCGCTCCAAACTACCCTGACTTTGACCGTTTCTGGGACATGATCGAGCGGCACAGGATCAATACCTTATATACAGCACCGACCGCGATACGCGCTTTTATTAAATGGGGCGAACAGTATCCGCTTAAGCACGATCTATCCAGCCTACGGTTGATAGGCACGGTTGGTGAGCCGATAAATCCTGAGGCCTGGATGTGGTATCACGAAATTATCGGCAAAGGTAAATGCCCGATCATCGACACGTGGTGGCAAACCGAGACCGGATCGGCAATGATCTCTCCGCTGCCCGGCGCCA
>QHXS01000221.1 GCA_003223975.1 Acidobacteriota bacterium | reverse complement strand
TCTTCGGCCTGTCGCTCCGATCGAATTGTCGTAATGATGCAAGCAGCGAATCATTTATGTTCGTCCCACCGCCAGGCTGCAGCTTTTTGATGAAGTTTTCGGCTCGCTCCTTCCCTTTCGCGTCCGCATTGATCATCCCGCGTTCCATGAGATGTTCTTCACCTGCAAAATTGATCACGTTAAAGCGGTCGCCTTCTCGTAGAGTTCGGACCCCGAACAAAAGTGCGGAACGGGCCTTTTCCATTTTGCCGGCCTCGGCCATCGATCCACTTGTGTCGAGCACGAACACGATGTCCTTATTAACAAGCTCCTGTTCGGCGATGTCATTGCTCGGCGAAGCCATTATAAGGAAATAGCCATCCTTTCCAGGTTCTCGATAGGTCAGAAGCGATAGCCCGATCTCGGAATTCGACAGCCCGTAAAACAGCTGAAAATCGTTGTCCCCTTCATTTGTTTCGAACGATACGCTCGCGGTCCTGTCATTTTTTTGTTTGACATCGACATTGTGCGAAGGGGAATAGATGTTTCTTAGCGACTGCTTTCCATCGATCTCGATCGTTCCAGAGATCGTCCCAAATTTCTGTTGGGGTGTCCCATTTCCCCGGCCTTCCCATTGGCTTTGTCGCCAAAGATTGTGGCCAGTGCCGAGCGGATACCGATAAGAAACTACTCCTGATTCTGCTTTCAAGATCTGTGAATACGTCATCTCGAGGATCTTGTCGGAATTTGGCGGGATGGGAAATATTGACGCCTGAAACAGATCCTTTCCGGCATACTCCAAAAGGCCTGGATCTTTTTGACGACGCACGATCTCGTCATAAATACGTCTCGCTTCCTCACGCGAACGGACCTCGCCCACAAGTTTTTTGCCGTTTTCCCAGATGGCAAATTCTACGATGGACGCGGTTTCCGGGATCGGAAAGAAATAGGTTCCTTCGAGCGTGAATTGAGTGTCGTTGCGAAAGACCTGTTCGAGGTGCGTCGTCGCGACCTGGCCGACGATCTTTGTATCGATCTTGATCGATTTTACCGGTAGAACATTTGGCAAGGGCTGAGGAATCGGCCTTGGGCGACATGGCCGAATATCGCAGACGATCGGCAAGATCACACCCTGTCCGAAAGTCGGCAAACCCGCAAATGCGGCAATTACAATACTAAGAAAGATCGTGGTTCGTTTCAGAGTCATTATTATTCTCCTAAATGCGGATTCCGGATGATCGGGGAAATTTGCTTGGCTAATGAAATGAACGCAAAAAAAATAGCCTCTTGCAGGCTATTTCATCAAAAATCGATATTTTTGGGTTCTACGGCCGTTGAGGATCTTCATCAAGGGCAGCATCGATGTCCGCTTCGAGCCTGACACGAAGTCGTTCGACCAACAGATCGGCCTTCTGCACGTTTAGATCGAGCGTTGCACGGGTTCGTTGAACTTCCGTCAAAAGATTTTGCTGGATCAGCCGTTCCGATTCAAGACTCTTCTTTCGAGCGTCTTTCGCCTCTTCGGGGCGAAGTGAACCTATAAACGCGAAATTGCGATCGATGTTCTCGGGACGCAGGTCGTTTTCGATCTGTTCGATCTTAGATTTGATGACGGTCTCGCGCTCCATCATATCGAAAGCCTGTTTTCGAAGGGACTCAGCTCGCTGTTCGGCTTTGGAAAGAATATCCAGGTTCAATGCCAAACGTTTCTGCTTCTGGTCGTAGTCGTCCTTTTTATTCGATTCCAGGACCCGAATTCGCTCATTAAGATCGGCGATAAGCTTTTCGGTCGCGCTGCTGGTCTCGTCGATCGTTCGCATCGCACTTTCGACAGCTGGCGAGACCAAAGGTGTGTCCAGGTGATAATCTTCAGCTCGGCTTATGATCTCAGGCTCGGTAGTCGGCGCGGGCTGCAATTGCGAAGTCATCAATGTCCTCGATTTTCGTTTCGTGCGCGTCTGAGCGTCCGACTCCGCAGCGAAAATGGAAAACAGCACAAACGCGAAAAGTAACGCACTGAATCCGTTGAGTGTATTTCTGAAAATCATCTATTTCACTCTGCCTTCGGCTTTGTCCGGTATCAGATCGCCGGTAAACAATTCGACAGCATTCTTTGCAAGACCGAAGATCGGGATCATATCCAATCCCGAATTCACGCTGCCGCGTAAAACGCCTTTTCTTCTGATGTCATCGCCTACCAGCACCGCTGCCACCAAAGTTCCGCCAAACGGGATCATTTTCGCGGCACGCTTTGCAACCTGCCACCCACCCGCGTGGAGTAATTTTCGACGAAAGCTTCGTTTCTTGGCCATCCGCCTTTCAATTTTACGCTTTCGGGCAGGGAGATGACAATACTCTCTTTATTCCACGCCGGAAGTTGGATTTTGTTGCAGATCGCGTAGTTCAACAAAAATGACGGCGATTTTGACGGCCGTCATTCTTGCAACACATAGAATAAGCGATACCTTCAGGGAGAGCCCTGAGTGGACGTAAAGTTTATATTGTTGAGGTCTGACGATCCTAAATTCACATTCTGCGAATTAAATGCGTAACGTTTCGAGCGGATCGAAACTGTGTACGCCTGACTGCCAGGGACGAGCGGAAATATATAGTAGCCGAACGAATTCGAGCGCGTCGCTGCAACCACGCCGCCGCCGTTCGAAAGCAGTACGACTGCCCCGGCAACGCCCCGTCCCGCTGCGCTTGTAAGCCGTCCTGAAATATTGAAGTTTGTTAGCGGCGCGTCAAGGAAATTATAGGCCACCAATGCAAAATGCTGGTCCGTTACGTCGGCATTTCCGATGATCCCGTCGCCATTGAGTGCCGCGGCATTAACGGTGATCGTTACCGGCGAATTTGTCGCGTCGCCGGTCCGCCAAACTTGTTCTACGTTATTCTTAGTATCGTTAGAACCGCCGATGACCGATAGCCCGCCCGAAAACACGTTTCCACGATAAGTGTTTCCATTTACTGTAACCGTCAGGTCAAGATTATTTACCAGGGCCGGATCGACCGCCGCTGCTGGATCGGTCCATACTAACGCCACTCGAAACGGTTTTGTCCCGTCAACTATTTTTCCCGTGTACACTATATTGTCGCCCGGGCTGGAGAAATTTACGTTTTGATCCACCCACTTCATCGCAGCGCCGGTGTTCAACATGAATTTCATATTGACGCGGCCCCAGCCTTCGGCACCGTTAGGTAACGCACTGGTTGCGCCGATACCGTTCATCTCTTGTCCGGTTAGGAGTATCGCTGCTTTCGTCAATGCGATACTTGGCTTAGCACCGGCGTTCAATGTCTTCCAAAATTGCGTAAATAGGGCAGCAGCTCCCGCAACTTGGGGCGCCGCGTGCGACGTGCCGTCACTGAAAGAATGATTGGCATCAAAACAGGTGTTAACGCCCGAACAATCCGTGCCTGCACGGCTTCCGGTAATTCCCTGGCCTGGAGCAACTACGTCGGGTTTTACACGGCCGTCAGCCGCTAATCCTCGAGCCGAAAAACTGCTTATATCGTCAATATTGTTTGCGGCTGGCTCGAGCTCTGTCCGAAGATTCTCCGAGCTGCCGACTGCTATGATATTCTTCGCCATTTTCGGCCGCGTTAATCCCGACGCGCCTGAGTTTCCGGCCGAAAACACGAAAAGCAAAGGATCAACACTCGCAGCGGCCGACGCGTCGCGTGCCAGGCCATCGTATGTTGCTGCCAATGAGTCGTATGCATTGCTGTTCAAGCCATTTCCCCAGCTGTTATTACTTATGGTACCAAGGACAGTATTCGGCCCTGCGGTGGTAACCGCATCGTTTGCGGCATCCGCATCGGTACCGGTATATCCGGTTTTCAAAAACGGAAGATTGACTATATGTGATTTAGGGGCGACGCCCAGGCCGTAGTTGTAACCGGTCGGATCCAAAACTCCGAATGGCGAGGCACCAGAAATTATGCTGGCATTCAAATGGCCATGGCCCGAAGTTGCGCCTGCAGTCGAGCCGCGAAGATTGCCGTCTATGACATTGGTTGCTGTCAGGTAAAATCCGCCGTTGCCGGGTATACTCACGCCGTCGTCGCTCATCGCGATGGTCACGCCCGTGCCGTCGACCCCAAATTGTGATAGCGGGTTATATCCGGCTGCGGCAATTGTCGTCGTGTTTGAATAATTACCGGCGATGATTTGCGATGAACGCTCGTCCTCTTTTGTCGGTCTGACCCACGAATCGATGCGAAGGACATCCGGAATTGAAGCCACTCTTTCCAGCTGGTCCGGTGACATAGCGATCCTCACTACGTTGAAATAGCTATGTTGAAGACTCATTTGACCGAAAACCTCGCCACCAGATGTCGAAACGATCTCGCTCGCAACATTATCAAGGTCAGCACGGGAAAACACAGCGATGTTATATGTCGCATTTCGCGCTTTCCCGCGCGCAGTCAAAAGCCCGGGTGTGATCTTGTTACTGCCTGAGAACTCGCCCACCCAACGGACACGCGAGTTTTCCGCCGTCTTTGCAGCTGAGGTAGCGTCGCCATAAACAAGAAATGCGTTATTGGGAAGGTATTGGATCACTTCCAACCCTTCACCGCGGAGACTGTCCAAAACATCGTCCGTTGCGATGCCGCCAAGCTGGACGACGTAATAGCCATTTCCGAATTTTGAGGCAGTTCCGGGTTGCACCGTCTCGGCCGGCGGATCCTTCATCGGATCGAATGTCGCGCCAGGGAGATGGATGTCTGTATCGATCTTATATGCTCCCTCGCCATATCGTTCTTCCGAGACCGACTCGTCACCCACAGCGATCACGAAGTTGTCGAAGTCGTTAACGATCTTTCCGAGCTGCAAAACGCGCGCCCTGTCGCTTTGGGAAGAAATCGGCACGTGTACCAGATCGTTGGACGGCTTTCGGATCTCCGCAGTAATTTGATCCGGCTGCGCAAATTTGCCGACGGAGTAAAGTCGCTCTGACTTTCGTAACTGAGCCTGCTGTGGCTCTCCGACGAAACTTAGCCAGGCGGCAAACATAAAGATCGCCGCGATCGGGAACACGACGGCTCTGGAACGATTGAAACTCCTGCGCATTAATTGCCTCCCTGTGCTTGAGATGATTTTTGGGATCGACCAAGTGACGATGGATGATACCACAAACGTTTTTACAAAAGCACGACAAAAGAAGTTTCGGTCCAACAAAAACAGGCGGTTTGAGAAACCGCCTAAATCGTTCGATTTTTTGAACCGATCAAGTCACCCGTTTTATTGTTGGCGACATGATGATCTGAACGCGTCGATTTCGCGCTCGGTTAGCTGTCGTTGTATTCGGCGCGATCGGCAAACTCGCGCCCATTCCCTTAGATTCGACACGGGTGCCTTCAATACCAAAAGCATTTAATTTATCGGCGATCGCTCGTGACCGCTTCTGAGTAAGATCTTGGAGATCTTCGGGAACGCCACGATCATCCGTATGTGATTCGATCGTGATCAGGTAATCAGGATTGTTCGCCAAAACCTCGCTGAGGGCGGTCATTTTCGGGTCCGCGGCAGGCGCGAAATCTGCTGTGCGAGGTGCGGTCCAATAAGCTTCGGGCAAGGTTAAAACGATGCCTCGTTCGGTCTTCGTCACAGTTCCGAATTTTCTGAGCGACTGCACAAAGCCGGGCTCATTCGCCTGGATCGCGGCTATCTTTGTATCGCGATCGCGTTGTTCCTCGGAGGAACGCTTCTCATTGTCGTACACATCGAGGCGCGCCTTTGCCGTATCAAATTCACTTCGCGTGCGTGCAAGTTCGTCGTGAAGCCTCCCGTTTTCGGAACGCAGGTCTTTGATCTGCTGCGTGTAATTCGTTACATCGCGCTCCGAGAGTTCGCGGTTTCGAGTTTCCGCGCCTAATTGGTCTTTTAAGTCCGCGATCTGTCGCTGGGCGTCGGCGAGTTTGTCTTCGACCTGACGCATCTCCGCGTCATTTCGGGTTTTTTCATTGCGCTTATCGCGGGCCTCGCGACGTTCGATCGAAAGAGATTCTGCCTTGACCGCCGTACTGATCGACTGCCGCGCCATTATATCGACCGTATCTTCGTCACGCCCCGCCTGCCAGGATGCCTCTGCGTTGTTGAGCAGATCGGTGGCCTGCTTTAGTTCGTCAGGTGCATCGCGCTCGGCTCCTGCGAAGCGTGCGAGTGCGAGAGCCTGATAACCTTGTAAGATAGCTGATGGTGTTTTCGCATAATCGCGTTCGGCGATCTCCGGAGTTCGCGGATCACGAAAATAGTCGCTAGAGTTCCCGAAGTAATGAACGGCAGTAGTGGTCGACACATCCGAGCCACCCCCGGTAGCGGAGATATTCTCGAGCATTATTTTCTGGCTCGGCCTCGTCACGAGGAAGTGCGGTTCCGCAGTCACAAGCAACGCAAAAGTTTGAAGAGGTGTGGTCACGTTGATCTTTGTACTGAATTCCCAGAACCCGCGTCGCTTGATCTCGCCCAAACGATCGACCTGGCCCTCAGGAGAGATCGCCCAGAGTACATATGTGGCATAGCCGGCCCCTAGCTGGTAAGTCCGCGGCATATCGCTTACCGAAAGTTCGATCCGGGTGCCCGTCTTGCTGGTACGCTTTACACTTGCAGAGGCGTGCATTTTCGGAAACTGTACGGTACCGCGAAATTGGACGTTGATCTGGTCCTCGAGGGGATACGTGATCGCGATCGTACGACGCGCCATGTCAGCTTGAGAAAATGCGAACTGGGAGAAACAGAATAAAAGCGCAAGGGCGAACGCCCTCTTGAGAATCTTTGATCTTTTCATGATTTTACTTCTCCGAACCGAGCGATGCTACTCAAAAGATGCCATATTTGCTGAACCGGTTGCAAATTTTGCCGCCACCGACATTTGCTTGGTTTCACTCGTAAAGTATATTCAGAAACGGAATATAGATGGGTGACTTTCGCAGACTATTAAATTACGTTCGGCCTTTCTGGACGTCTTTTCTATTCGCCCTGATCGCGATGTTTGTTACGGCCGTGTTCGAAACGGCGACCGCTGCCCTGCTGGCTCCGAT
>QHXS01000220.1 GCA_003223975.1 Acidobacteriota bacterium | reverse complement strand
CTTCCCTTTGATCTCGAGCTTGCCATTATCCCAAACGGCACCAGAAACACGGTACAGCGATTGCAATTCTGCCTTATCCGCCTCGAACTCATAGATCATTGCCTCGCGTATGGAACACCGGAATCGACAAGTTTGGAAAAGGTCCTGTTCGTTATCAGACGCGGTTTTATCCAGGATATAAGAAGCGATAAAGCGATCCGAGGCAACCCAGTTTCGGCCCCCCGGCTTTGGCACATTTCCACGGCTTTTTATGATCCATCTGATCTGGTCCTGGGTGCGATTCGTCCTTGGAGCTACGGTTTCCTGAATAAGAAAATTGACACCACCTAGAATCAACATTAACAAAAAGCATGGAAGTAATAGACGGTAAACGCTTTGCCCGGCCGCCATCCAGGTAACGACTTCATTTTGCCGTGATTTGATCGTAAACGTCGCCAGGACGGCGACCATTGCGGCGGTCGGCGAAAGCTGCAGATATGTGAACGGAATGAGGTAAAACACATATTTCGCAAGCAGGAACGGGCCGCCGGGCATTGAGCCCGCAAAGCGCCATAGCTCAAATGCCGTAAAGATAAGGAAGACCGACGCCAAAAAGACAAGCGCGAAAATGTAATATCGGGTAAGGGTGATGCCCAGTTCGAAATCGCGTATCCCGGCGGTCAGGTCCACGAAAATATCGGTGCGTCGGAGCATTTTTCGCTCGGCAAACAAGCCCTTGACGTCTCTTTTGAGCGATTCAAAAACGCCAAGGTCTACAAATCTCGTTTCCGTGAGTGCGAAATACGCGATCGCAACGACAGAAGCCGCGATCGGCACAAGGCCACCAACCAGGACCGGAACAGTGCCGCTGCGTGCCAATTGTTCACCTGCGAACGTCAAAAAGAAATAGGCCAAAAGGCTAAGTATCGCGATCCCCGAGCCCGAGCCTTTCTTGCTGCGTCGAAGCCGAAGCACGAGCGTGGCACCCAGCAAACTAAACAACATTGGGGCGATTGCGAGCATCAGCCGTCGCACGATCAGTATCTGTGCTTCGGTTCGCTCGTTCCCTTCCCTTTCGCTTGAATAGGCTGCAAGCTCGACGATACCCAGCTCTTCGATCGCCGGCGAGATCACGCTAAGGCGACCGATCATTTCATCACGCCGCGTTTTGATCGCAAGCCTTAGATCGCCAATGTTCTCCGAGACCACCCCGGATTGGCCGTTGTCGTTCTTCAGCGTCGAAATGACCGCGTCAGAAAGCACAAGCTCGGAATTATTCCCCGATGAATCGATGCGGCCATTCCTGCTCGTTATCAGACGCGAATATCCGTCTTCGGCGCTTTCACTATAAACGAATACGTTTTTCCATTGGCCTGTTTGCAAGTCCACGTCCCGGACATAAACCGTATAGCCCGCGATCTCTGTATTGAATACGCCGGGCTCGATCGGCGATTCGAGCTTGTAGACCGCTGATCGAAGAGCGACTTGGCGAACCGCCTTCGACGCCAATGGAACGCCGAAAAGATTCACGGCGATCGAGAAACCAGAGAGCACGACGCCAAGAACAATTACAGGTACAATCGCCGCGAGAGTCCCGATACCGAACGAACGAATGGCGGTAAGTTCGTTGTCGGTCTGCATTCTCGAAAGTCCGATGATCACCCCGACAAGCACGGCCATCGGGCAAGTGAAGGCGATCACATTTGGGATCAACGCAAACGTGAGCTGCCAAACAAACGATGCCGGGAGATTGGGATCAAAGAATATCTCGGAATATCGGCCGGCCTGCTGGACAAAAAGAATGACCGTAAGAATTGTCCATGCAAGCACGAAATACGGCAGGACCGCCCGAACCAGGTAGAACGAGATGATCTTGCCAAGGCGCATATTTCCCTAGGAGTCGAACGTTGAAACGAACTGATGGTGTTCTATGCTGCGGCCGACGACAACCGATATCTGCCGGCGCATCAATGAAGATAGCTCTGACACCGCCGCGGCCTGATCAACCGCCTCCGCGATGTAATCGGCCGGTGCAAGTTTCTTTGTCGCAAAGAGCAGGTGGCGATGGAGCGGCGCGATCATTTCTTTGCCGGGGCTGCGCGAACAGTCACCGCATATCAGGTCAAAGCCGGCACCGAGAGACGCGGATTCAGGATCACGAAACGTACGCTTACAAACGCCGCAGTTGGTCCAATCCGGCAGAACACCGCCGAGGCGAAGTATCCAGATCTCGAAATACAATCGCAGTGCCGCGGACTCGGCGGGCTTGTGAATGTCGGCATCAAGGCATGCTCGAACCATGCGGTATAGGGTTTCGTTCGGGTCATGAGGCGGAGCAAAAGCGATCAAGAGTTCGGCGACATACGCATAGGTCGCGAGCCTTTCAGGTTTCGCGGCCGTCGAAAATGCGGACCGGATCAGATCGGCGTTTTGGATCGAGACAAGTTCGCGGTCGTCCTTTTCAAAGTACTCGAGGCTTACTTCTGAGAATGGCTCGAGCGCGCTTCCAAACTTGCTTTTGGTTCGGCGCGAACCTTTTGCAACGCCGCGTATCATTCCAAATTCGCGCGTGAAAAACACCACTATCCGGTCTGCCTCGGCTAGATTGTAGCTTTTGAGCACGATGCTTTCTGATTCGCACAGCGGCATTTTCTGGATTTGCAGCTTACCAGGGAATGAAATAAAGGACCCACGCGGCGATCAGGCTGATGCCAACAAACTCTAAAAAAGTTTTCCCCGCGTAGAGGATCCGATCCCTGACCGTTCCATTAGAGAAGACACCGAAAGCGACCGAAACGAAAAAACCGAAACCGACTAGATAGAGGAAATGGATCATTTCTTCCTCCCGTAATGAATGTCTAAAGCGTCGATCACCGCCAGATAATTCAAAAGGCCGGCCACTTCTAAGAATCGGCCGCCGTATTCGAACGTGGCCCGGGCTGCTGCTTCGGGCGCCGGCTCGACCGTTAACAAGAACCTTATGATCTCACCAAGGCCGTTCCCGAACGTCGAGAAAATATTAAGCAGATACAGCAACGCACCGTCCTTGAATTCAAAGCCCGGGTAGTAAGCGCCACCGCTGAGGATGGCAACAATAAACATCGTCCAGACGATGGCAGCGATAACGGCACCCCGTATGTACGCTTTTTGAGCGAAATGACCGGCGCCGGGAAAGAACCAGGCTAACAGGCCGATAATAATTGGATTATCCATCAAAAATTGCCTCGATATTACTTCAAGAGTTGGGGCGCCACTACTAATCTAAACTCTACAAAATCCCCTTCAATTATTGAAACTGAAGCGTTTAAAGCGTGCGGCCAGTGTTGCGATGGTACACATATTACTTGATACACCACTTGAGCTTTGCCGTATAAACCATTGCATAATATACATTTATTTAGCAGCCCGAATCTTTACATTACACGATTCAACAAACCGTGCAAATATCGCCCTCGAAAGCGGATCACTCTCCCATGATAGTTCCGTCCCATGATAGTTCCGGATGCCATTGCACGCCAAAGACATTTCGATCGGGCCGGCTATCTTCTATCGATTCGATCACGCCATCCGATGTCCACGACGTGGCCTGCAAGCCATCACCAACAACTTTTACTGCCTGATGATGGTGCGAGTTTACCATTACGTTATCGTGCGTGTTCGACAATTCCCGGATCAAACTCCCTGATTCAATACGGATTCGGTGGGAATTTCGTTCGCGGGGAATTCCCTGCTGATGGTTTATCGCGCCTTCGACCTGCGAAGGGATGTCCTGGATCAGCGAACCGCCTCTCGCCACATTCAAGATCTGCATTCCGAAACAAATACCGAGGATCGGCAGATTCCGTTTTTCTGCTTCGTCTACCACCGCAAGGTCGGTCGCATCTTTCTCCGGTAGCACTATGCCTAGCATTGGATGCGGATCGTCGCCGTAAAGAGTCGGGTCGGGATCGCTGTCGCATCCGGGCAAAAGTACACCGTCGATCCGCGAAACGATATCGTCAATTTGTTCTCGCTCCGTTGTTAGCGGAATGTGAATCGGCAATCCACCCGCGGCATAGATCGCCTCGCAATAATCACGCCCAAGATAAAATCGCCTCGTATGATGTTCGAGACGCATCGTTATGCCTATCAAAGGACGCATTGCCATAAAACTAAATGTTCAAATAATTTGCGAAAGGTGTCAATTTGAGCAATTGAGATTAAAAACTTATGATTTTTCTATATGGAGCCAAAGCCGGTGCAGGATCGAATTCGATCGACGACCGTTATCCTCGTTCGACGTGAAGGCAATGTAGCGATGGCCGCTGACGGGCAAGTGACGCTCGGTGAAACGGTGATCAAACATAGTGCGCGAAAGGTGCGGCGGCTTGCCGGCGGCAGCGTGATCGCAGGTTTTGCTGGTGCGACGGCGGATGCGTTTACGTTGTTAAGTAAGTTTGAGACCAAGCTTAGCGAATTTCAGGGCCAACTCGAACGAGCTGCATTCGAGCTTGGCAAGGAGTGGCGGACCGATAAATATCTTCGTAATCTTGAAGCGCTGATGATCGTTGCCGATAAAGGGGAAGGGTTTCTGATATCTGGAAAAGGCGATGTTATTTCGTCTGACGACGGCCTGCTTTCCGTGGGTTCGGGCAGCATGTATGCGTTGTCCGCGGCGCGGGCGTTGATGAAGCACACGTCACTTTCAGCACGTGAGATCGCCGAAGAAGCGATGCGTATTGCCAGCGAAATTTGCATCTACACGAACAGTGAAATAGTTGTTGAAGAGTTGTAATGGCCATATATTTAGGCGGCGAGACCGCTGCAGTAAAACCAAAACTTGACGACCTGACGCCGCGTCAGATCGTAGAAGAACTCGACAAGTACGTCGTGGGACAGGCAGACGCAAAGCGTGCTGTTGCAGTGGCGTTGCGCAATCGGATCCGCCGTCAGAAACTCCCTCCTGAGATCGCTGAAGATGTATTGCCGAAAAATATTTTAATGATCGGCACGACCGGTGTCGGCAAGACGGAGATCGCGCGACGGCTTGCGCGTGTCGCCGATTCGCCGTTCATTAAGATCGAGGCTTCGAAATTCACCGAGGTCGGCTACGTCGGACGCGACGTTGAAAGCATGATCCGCGAGTTGACCGAAGTGGCGGTCGATATGGCTCGGCAAGCGGCTTATGAAGAGGTGAAACCGCGTGCAAACGAAAACGCCGAAGAACGTTTGCTCGATATCTTGCTTCCGCCGTCATACTCGCCTTATTCGCCGGAAAACGGCGGCACGGATGAAACGCCTGCGAGCCGCACAAGGGAAAAATTGCGCGATCAGCTCCGACGCGGCGAACTCGACGACCGATTGATCGAGCTGGACACCCAGGAGCGGCCGAATGCCCAGATCGATTTCGTTGCCGGGCAGGGAATGGAGGAAATGGGTGTGAACCTTCAGGGCATGCTCGGGAATATGTTTCCGGCGAAAACCGTGCGCCGCAAGATGAAGGTGGCCGAGGCACGCGATTATCTGATTCGTGAAGAGCAGGAAAGCCTCGTCGACATGGACCAAATCACTCGCGCCGCAATTCAGAAAACGCAGGATTCGGGCATTGTTTTTCTCGACGAGATCGATAAAGTTGCGGGCCGCGAGTCGGGAAGCGGCAGCCCGGACGTCTCACGCGAAGGCGTCCAACGCGACCTCTTGCCTATCGTCGAAGGTACGAATGTAAATACTCGATACGGCATGGTGAACACCGAACATATCCTTTTCATCGCCGCAGGCGCGTTCCATGTTTCGAAACCTTCCGACCTGATTCCCGAACTGCAGGGCCGGTTTCCCATCCGCGTCGAGCTTGAATCCTTGACCGTCGACGACCTTAAGCGAATTTTGACGCAGCCGAAAAATTCGCTCATTAAGCAATATCAGGCGCTGTTAAGCACTGAGGGAATTGAGCTCGAATTCACCGACGAAGCGATCGCGAAGCTCGCCGAAATGACGGCGGATATCAACAAAACGACCGAAAACATTGGTGCGCGGCGTCTTCACACCTTACTTGAGAAGTTACTTGAAGAAATTAGTTTTGCCGGCGGCGAGCTTGAGGAAAAGCACCAACTTATAGATGAATCATTCGTAGTCGATCGGTTAAGCAGTCTGATACAGGACCAGAATCTCCGGCAGTACATCTTGTAAATAAGCACATGCAATATGCACTTCGGCAGGCCTCGGCTGCCAAACTTCTCGTTAAGCACTTTGTCCGTAAAGCGCCTATAGCACTTTTAGCAGTTGTTGTGCTTATGCTTTCTGCCTGCGGCAAGCGCGGGGTTCCGGTGCCGCCACGCGAACGTGTCGAACAACATGCCGAGATCGCTGCATTCCAGCGTGGAAACCAGGTTGTGCTTTCGTGGAAGATGCCGGCGCGAAACGCTTCTGCGGGAAGCGTGCTTCATATTGCGAGTGCCGATATTTTTCGGCTCGCCGAACCGCTTAATTCCCCACTCACGCTAACGGAAGACGAATTTGCATCCCGGAGCACGATCATTGCGTCGATGCCGTTGACCGATCTCGATTTTGGACTTAAAACGATCTCCTATCGCGATACGCTTGAGTTTGCCGGACAGCCCGTCCGGCTTCGATACGCGATCAGGTTCGTCAATGCGTCGGGTCAGCGAACGGCCTTCTCTAACTTTTTCATGCTTGAGCCCGCGGCGCATGTGGCCAACGCGCCGGCTTCCCTTTCGACCGTCGTTTCTCAGGAAGCCGTCACGTTGAACTGGACAGCGCCGACGCAAAATGTCGATGCGTCCACACCGCCCAATATCGTCGGTTATAACGTTTACCGTTCACCGTCGGCACGCGAGGCGGGAAAGCTTCTCAATACAAGCCCTGTCACTTCGACGAATTTCGCCGACCAGACTTTCGAATTCGGAAAGGAATATTTTTATTTCGTACGAGCCGTCTCGTCGGGAACGGGCGGCGAACCGATCGAGAGCATCGAATCACCGATCGTAAACGCGAAGCCGGTCGATACGTTTGCGCCGGCAGCTCCAACATCCGTCACCATCGCCGCGACGCCGACAACCATTTCCCTTTTCTTCCCACCGAATCAAGAATCGGATGTTGCAGGTTATCGGATCTATCGGTCGACGGACCAAAGTCGTCCGAAGGCTCAATGGGAACAGTTGACCAAAGACCTGCAAAAGGCGAACACGTTTATCGACAACCGTGTCGAATCCGGTAAGACCTACTATTATTACGTAACCGCAGCCGACAAATTCGGCAACGTCAGCGATCCGTCTGAAGTAGTGAACGAGACCGTGCCTTAGAACGATCAAACTAAAATTCAATGCCCGATCTTTCCAGCCTTTCCCTGCTCTTCGATGTCAAAGAGACGTTTTTTACGGTCCTCGAACATCCCGTCAGTTATGTCGAGTTCATCGGCACTGTGCTTGGATTGATCTCGGTCTTTCTGGCAGCACGCGCGAATATTTTTACGTGGCCGACCGGCATCGCAAACGCGATATTCTTCATGGTGATCTTTTATCAGATCCACCTTTATTCGGATATGTTCCTGCAGATGTATTTTTGCGCGATGGGCGTTTACGGATGGTTCACTTGGAAATATAGGGCCGAACATGCACAAAGCGACATTCGGACGCTCAGCAATACGAACAGGCTTCGTATCGCAGCACTTATCGTAGGCGCGGTGCTCGTCATCGGCACGTTAATATCACAGATCCATTTGCTGTTGCCGCAAATATTCGATCATCCTGCTTCGTACCCGTATATCGACACATTCGTCGCGGTCTCGAGCGTTTTGGCGGTCATATTGCTCGCCCGCCGCATTTTTGAGACATGGGTTCTTTGGGTGCTTGTCGATATCACGAGTATCGGCTTGTACGCGGTAAAGGGCGTAAAGCTCATCGCGGTCGAATACGTTATCTTTCTCGCTTTGGCGGGGTTGGGAATATTGAGCTGGCGAAAATTGTGGCGGAGCCGCGAGGTTGCAACTGCCGCGTGATTTCGAACTATCG
This sequence comes from Acidobacteriota bacterium, assembly GCA_003223975.1. GTDB lineage: Bacteria > Acidobacteriota > Blastocatellia > Pyrinomonadales > Pyrinomonadaceae > OLB17. Next base: position 3,224 of record QHXS01000220.1, on the reverse strand, counting down.
GCCGTTCAGGAGGCTTTCCAGTTTCCGATCCCAAAAGATCTGCTGTTCGACGTTTTGATAGTGGGCGGTATCTGAGTCGTATTGGTCATTTATTTCGCGATATTTGTCGATTATTTTCCAATAAAGAACATCGATCTCTTTGCGGTAATCATAGCGGCTGAAGTCTGTTGAACTGATCACTCTCTCGAGCTCGTTCGCACAAATTCTGCCGATCCGGTAATGGCCACGTTCGTGATTAAGCAACCTGGCAGACCTTTTGTCAGGCTTTACCCACGAGACGGAATCTAAAAAGAGCCGCACAGTTAGGCTGATCCTTACGTTGTCGCCGTGAGCGATCGGCGAGGTAAAGTTATATGTCGTCATCCAAAACGTGTACGCGTCATGCTTGGATGATTGGTCGACATCGCCGGAAAAATCCGACCACTCGATGTCACGGTTTCTTATTTCCTTTCCTCTAACGTTTTGTGACGAGATCGAAACGCTCAGGGCAAGGACCAATACGATGATGAGCAATAATTTCTTCATTATTTCAAAATCGAATCTGTGCTTTTTCTGATAATTCACTACGCGACTGCTTCGGCGCGGCGGTTCACCTCTTCCCAGTTAATGTTCGTCATAAATGCGTCGACATATTTTGCTGATGCCGCACCGTAATCCATTTGATACGCATGTTCGTACATATCGAGCACTAACAGCGGAATGCTAAACGGCGCATTGCTCGTGTGATCCGCAGACCAATAATTGTGAAGCTCTTTTGTATGCGAATTGAACGCGAGTATCGTCCATCCTGAGCCGCCGGAAAGGGCGTTGCCGATGCGTTTGAACTCCGCTTCCCATACTTCGTAGCTGCCGAACCATTTCTCGATCAGTTTCTTTGCCGATCCGTCGGCTTTGCCATTGCCGCCAAGATTCGCAAAGTATTTTTCGTGCAGCACTACGGAACCGGTCCGAATTAACTCTTCACGTTTCAGATCCCCGTAGAGATAAGGCGGCAGATCTTTTTCCTTCGACATCGCCGAGAGATGTTGCTCGACAAGATTTAGGGCCTTAACGGCGCCGGTGTAATTGTTTTCGTGATGCGAACGGATAAGTTTTTCCGAGATTCCGTTCAGCTTTGTAGGATCGAACGGTAAAGGTTTTGGCTGATGCTTGGCACCAAACGCCATTGGAATGTTCTCGCTTTGAGCCATCGTAATGTTGTTCAATGCCAACATTCCAGCCCCGGCAGCTAACGCCGTGCTGATCGCTTCCCGTCGGGATAATTTTTTCATGATTGCCTCCGTCGCAATTGTAGTTCGAATATCACCGTTTGAAAATGGCCTGCGAGACCTCGTCTTACCGGGTTACCTGGACGAGTTGGCAGAAAGAAGATTTAGGATCGTTTTGTCACGGTATTTAGCTGCGAGTGATCGCGGTGTCCGGCCGTCGTTCACCGGCCGATCAGGATCGGCTCGATACTTTAGAAGCAGCTTGATCGGCGAGGCTTCGTATTTCTTTCGAACAGCATGAAAGAGTGCGGTTGCTCCACGTTGATCTTTCGAATCCGGGTCCGCACCATTCTTCAAGAGCCATTCAGCCATCTTCCATTTCTTCCATGCAAAAGCAGCTAGCAGTGGCGAATCCATATTGCCCGGATTGTCGATGTCTTCGAAATATGCGCTTTTGAATGCGGGCTTTTTCTGGAACACTCCGTACTTTTTAAAAAATGTTGCGGCTTTAGTATCGTCGTACCACGTGATGGCGTACATACAGTTACGCGGGTCGGCTCCCTGCTTCAGTAAGTACGTATATAGCTTTTCGTTGCGGCCGCGAGTGTAAGCCCACCAGACAGGTGTAGCGGGAAAATATCCGCAGGATTTATCCGGAATGCGATGGACAGAATTTATGTCCATACCGGATGCGAGCAAGAACTTCAGGATCTTCAAACTGGCGTCGCTAGCTTTGTCCAAATTCTTGATCGCCTTGCCACCGGGCCGCATCTCGACCATCGGCACGCCGCACAAAAAATGAAGGGCGTTCTTGCCGTCCTTCTCTTCCCATTTGAGCCATTTTGGGTCCGATGAAATGATCGCCTTTACCGCATCGGCATCGAGGTCTTTGATCGCCTGGATAAACTTGTTCATCCGCAAATCTCGAAAACAGGAGCGTCAATTATTAGAAGCAGAACCGGAACGGAAGCCGGTTTTGCAAACAAGAAAAGGCCCGCTGCGAACGGGCAACGGGCCTTATCATCTTTTTCGGTCTACCCTTTGTTGAGTCGAGAGCATCGCGCCGACAGGACTCTCATGAGTGTTCCTGTTTGCCGTTTGCCCCGATCCTAATTTCCGAGCCGGATTTCAAAAAGGGCGGCCAACAGGCCGGGAAACGCTACATTGTTTCCCTTTGTTTACTAAACGCGTTAGTGGGTTAATGATAGTCCCAATCGGCGCAAAAATCAAGGTTTTTTTTTAATTTTGGCGATTTTCTTCCTCGAGTGCTGAAAATTAAAGACTTACGGCGATGCCCACCCGTCTGAGATGCCGGACTCGCCAGTCTGCGCTATCCTTTTTAAAATGAACATTAAAATCGGGCCGGATTTTTCCCCCTCAAAGATCGTTTGTGTCGGCCGAAATTATGCCGAACACGCTGCAGAACTAGGCAACGAAGTACCGAAAGAACCGCTGTTGTTCCTTAAAGCTCCGTCGGCCTTGGTGTTCGATGGCGATACGATCGTCATGCCTCCTCAATCTCAGCAAGTCGAGCATGAAGGCGAACTCGCGGTCGTTATCGGACGCGATTGTAAAAATATCGCAGACGACGAAGACCCGTTTCAGTATGTCCAGGGATATTCCTGCCTGAATGACGTCACGGCCCGCGATATTCAACGGGCAGATGTTCAGTTTACACGGGGCAAATCGTTCGATACGTTCTGCCCGATCGGCCCGCACATTGAAACGGAACTCGATGTGACAGATCTTAAAGTGTCATGTCGGGTGAACGGCGAAATTAAGCAAAAGGGTCGCACCTCGCAAATGGTCTTCCCCGTCGAGTTTCTGATACGATATATTTCAAGGCAGATGACGTTGAAAGCAGGCGATGTGATCGCTACCGGCACGCCGTCGGGCGTATCGAAAATGAAGACCGGCGATGTGTGCGAGGTTGAGATCGAAGGCATCGGGGTGCTGCGTAATTCGGTAGTTTGAGATCTGAAAATGAAATTTTTTATTGATACTGCAAATTTGGAC
>QHXS01000219.1 GCA_003223975.1 Acidobacteriota bacterium | reverse complement strand
TTTTATGCGGTGGCGATAAATCTTCGCAGAAGGAGGACATTCGAGAGGCAAAGCGCATCTTGGATCAATTGGAATGAGTTATGAAGAAAATCAAAACCTTTGATGCGGCCGATTACCTCGACAACGATGAGGTGATCGCAGAATACCTGAACGCTGCCCTTGAAGACGCAAATCCAGACGTTTTATTAGCGGCGATTGCGGATGTAGCGAAGGCACGAGGTATGAGCCGTCTCGCAAAAGATACCGGGCTCGGCCGTGAAAGCCTGTATAAGGCACTCTCGCCGGGAGCAAAGCCACGTTACGATACGGTTCTAAAACTGCTTCGTGCGTTGGGCGTTGATCTTCGAACTTTGCCTTCTAAAGTAGGCTAGTACGTGACTGCTCACTGACCTGAGTTTGGAAATCTTCTTTTCCAAACACTCTATCAAGCCACAGGTTCGTCAGCTTCTCCTGAATGCTATTTGCACGCAGGCGGTCGTTGAGGTTTTTGAAATCGACGAAGTCGAGATGCTGGTCCTGGTTAAAGCATGAAAACACGAAGAATTCTTCGCCGGTGTGTGGGTTCACGTGGCGGGCGAGTTTATTGAGCCGATGGCGACGTGATCAGGCTTCAAGTAAGGCTTGAGTTTTGTATGCCGTGCTTCGCGGACGCCGTTCATCATGCGATCCGACCCGATGGCAATGATGCGGTCGACGTCTTTGAGAGAGAATTTCGTTTGCCCGAATATACCTTCCGCGTAGCCGACCATTGCCTGAACGATATTGCCGCGGAAGTGTGAATCCTGCGGACGCATCGGCCGGATCTGTTCACCGGAATCCGTCGACCAAATAACCTGATCCGTGGCCTTTTCGATCTCTTCGCGTTTGAAGAGGTCTTCGCCCTGTTTGTAACCGGCGAAATAAACGACGTGGTTGTTTTTAGCCTTTAACGCTCTGGCGATTGAGAAAAGCACAGCGTTTCCAAGTCCGCCGCCCGCTAGAAGCACGGTCTCCTTTTCCGGTATTTCGGTCGGCGAACCGGTTGGCCCCATCACGAGAACCTCTTCGCCCTCTTTCAACAAAGAGCACAGCCGCGACGACGTTCCCATTTCGAGGACGATCATCGACAGCAGGCCTTTTTCTTCATCGACCCACGCGCCCGTGAGCGCCAAGCCTTCCATCAGAAGACGCGAGCCGTCGATGACGGGAGCCGACGTCTCGAAATTCTGCAGACGATAGAATTGCCCAGGCTCGAACTTGCGAGCCTGCAGGGGAGCTTTCACGATCACATCAACGATTGTCGGCGTCAGCCGCTCGACTTTAACGACATAGGCGCGAAGCTGCTCGTCCAGTGTCGCTTCAAGTCTGTCGAAAATTTCATCTTTCTCGGCTTGCGGCAGCGTTCCGCGGTCTACAAGTTCCTCGGCAAACAACTCGACAACCTTTGTATAGCCGTGCTTCGCCGAAGCCATCGCTTTCACAACATTGCCGGCGTACTTCGGATGGTTGTCGCCGTAATACGAAATAAACTTTCCTTCGTGCTCGTACGATGTGAAGAATCCAGTCTCGCCCTTGTCGACCGGCACCGCGTGGAAATTTCCATCGCCGTTCTTCGTCAAGCGATAAGGCTGGAAAAACTGACGCCATTCGTCGAGCTGGAACGTGCCCGGTTTCTCCTTCTCGTAAATTACATTCGGAGAAGTTCCGGCCGCAACGCAGACGGTGCGTGCGGGAAACTCGTGCATCTCGCCCGTGTTCTCAAATTTACCGGTCTCGGCGACGTAATTCAGCCGTTCGAAAATGATCGCTTTGATCGCGTTGAATTCGTCCGGAACGGCCTCCGCGGGGTTCATGCACTCGACAAAATCTATTCCTTCCTCAAGGGCCTTCTGGACTTCCTCGTGATTTAAACGATACGCGGGTGAATCCTGAATTCGTTTGCGATAAACCAGAGAAACGCCACCCCATGATCTGACCAACGGTACAAAGTTCGGTGCTTCGCCTGCGCGTTTCGCGCGTTCACGCTCATTGCGAATTTCCTGGCCGTGCTGCAGGAATTCCTTCAGGACCGCAAGTTCTTCGTCGTCGAATTTTCCGTAAACTGCGTCCTGCCCGATCTCTGCCGCGACCGTTTCGAACTTCTGCAGCATTTTTTCGACTTGCACCGGGTAATACGCAGAGATCTCGGTCGCCGTGTCTATACCTGTGAGTCCACCGCCGATCACTACTGCCGGCAGCCGAACCTGAAGATTAGAAAGTGTGTCTTTTTTAAATGCACCGGTAAGCTGCAACGCCATCAGGAAATCTGACGCCTGGCGGATACCGCGAATCAGGTTGTTCTTCATCGGCACGATCGTCGGCCGACCGGCGCCGGTCGCGATCGCTATGTGGTCAAAGCCGAAATCCCACGCGTCCTCGATCGTAAGTGTCCCCCCAAAACGCACACCGCCGTATGCACGAAAACGCTTTCGGCGCGAGAGCATCAACTGAACCATCGTTAGAAAATTCTTGTCCCACCGGACCGTGATGCCGTATTCGGAAACGCCGCCGAAACCGGAAAGAATTCTTTCGTCAAGTTCTTCCGTGATCTCGTCGAGGTCCTTTATCGGTTTCGGACATGTCTTTCCGAGATTTCCCGTCCATTCGGCCGGCAGCGGTTCGATCTTTAAACCGTCGACGCCGACCACTCCAAAGCCTTCGTTCAGAAGATATTGAGCAAGCGTGTAGCCGGCCGGGCCGAGACCGACGACGAGAATATTTTTTCCGTTATAAGGCAAGGGAAACGGCCGTTTTGCATTCAGTGGATTCCAGCGAGTAAGTAAATGGTAGATCTCAAAGCCATACGGCAGCGAAAGAACATCTGTCAGCGTGTGCGTTTCCGCCAGCGGGATATTTACCGGTTCCTGCTTTTGGAAAATGCACCCTTTCATGCAGTCGTTGCAGATGCGATGGCCCGTGCCGGCGCACATTGGGTTGTCGATCGCGACAATTGCTAACGATCCGATCGGGTCGCCGATCTTTTTAAGCAGGTGCATTTCCGAAATACGTTCATCCAACGGGCAGCCCTCGGCTTTGATTCCGAGCGGGTTTCGTTTTACTGTACCGTCCTTTTCGTGAATGCCCGTACGACACGAATCTTTATCCCGTTCGTGGCAGATCAGGCAGTAGTCGATCTCTTGAAGAGCATCTCGCATTGTGCCGCGGTCGTCGGTCAGTTTGAAACCGTCGCGCCGGCGAAGTTCGCTATTGCGGCCGTGCATCACGTTTGGCAGCTCAGGCCTAGGATGGATCAGATGTACAAGGTTCTGATAGTCGAGCGCGTGCGGCACTTTGAATGCCTTCCAACGTTTCGCTTTTTTGTAAAATTGAGCCGCCGACCAGGCTTCGATGATCGCGAGAGCGGCTTTAACGGTCAATGCATCGCCGACCGCGTCCGTTTTCAAAACAAATTCTGAAAATGCTTTGCCGAACGGCTTGTCCTTCTGCTTATCGAATGCATTTTGAATATTGGCAACCGTTGACCGCGTCCGTTCATCGATCTCACCTTCCTTCGACAGAACCTCGTCGGCATCTATGAGTCGTGCAGCCATGTCCGCGACCCCCAGCTCCTCGTCGAGCGGGATCGTATCGTCAAAACCGAACATTCGAAGATCGGCAACCGCGCGCTCGAGCATGGGAATATCCAACGAGGCAACCGATTCGGGTTTGTACGTCTTAATCGCTTGCCGTTGAACGAAGAATTTGTATTTCCAGATCGGATTGTCGGCAAGAATCGTCTTTTCCAACTTAGAGCGTTCGGAATCGATGTGAAACATCCGAGCCAGAAAATCCGACAGGAAGGGAGCCGCATCGGTCAGCAGTTTCGATTCAGCACGTTTTTCAAGCCCGTTTCCGGCGGATTCAATGTACTTTAAGAGCGCATTGCCGAGAATTGGCTCGGAGTTTTCTACCTCGGCATAAAAAACGTCGGCTAACTCTTTCAGCCGAACGGCATCAAAAAGGTCAGAATAATTAAAACCGGGAATTCCCAGCTCGAAATCGAAGCCGGAACCCGGTCCGTTTACGGAAATCGCGGTCATATCAGCGTATTACGTACTACTCAGGCGAATAGTGCAAACAGTCAGTATAACACCGCAAAAGTCATGGAAACAAAGGACTGCGACGATGCGATTTCTATAATATTTGCTTAGATTTGCAGCCCGGCAGACGAGAAATTGAGTGAAAACGCCGTGCTAATATGATATAAGAAAGTTTTGCCATTGAGTTTATGGGCACGGCCTTAGGCCAAGGTCGTCAGATCGAAGTATGGAACAAGAACAACGCCTAACTACATTGCCGCACCTCGGGGAATTACGACATTCCAAGCATGAATATGCTGGTTCGTATAGCGGTGCGTACAGCGATGAGGTGATCGAAGGCAGGCGCACAGTACAGCAATATTTCAATATAGTTTATAAACGGCTTCCGCTTATCCTTGCCCTCACGATATTAGTTACGGCCGCTGCAGCTTTCTACATGTATCGTCAGGCGTCCGTTTATCAGGCCTCGACGCAGTTGGTGATCGAACCCCGAAAGCCGAAGGTGACATCAAAAGACTCGATCAACATCAATTTCGGTAACGATGCCAATTACTACAACACGCAGCTCGAGCTTTTGAAGAATCCGGAACTAATGAAAAAGGTGGTGATCTCGCTCGGGCTTTACCGCAACAAAACCCTTTTCGGCGGTCAAAACGCGGGCATATTGGCGGGCATAAAGTCGTTGTTCTCTCGTTCAAAGGCTCAAACAGAGGAAGCAAATGCACTTCCGGTGATCTCTGATACCGAGCAGCTAAATTCAAAGGGCGAATTAGCAAAGCTTTCGCCCGAAGAAGAAGCCCTGGCGAACCAACACGTCGGCAACTTGATCGGGCGCCTTCAGATCGTACCCCAAGAGCGAACGAACCTCGTGAACGTCACCATACAAAATGAGGACCCAGCTCTTGCCGGGAAGGTAACCGACGAGATCGCCGCGATATTCATCGAAGAAGACAAAGAGCGCGAAACCCAAGGCGAGCGAAAAGCGATCGAGGACCTCACCAAGTCGATTGAGGAACTCAAGTTGACCATCCAAGACCAGGAAAGCCAGCTTATGGCTCAAATGCGCGAATCGGACCTGCCGCTGCTCGAAAAAGGCCAGGATCTCGCAGCTCAACGTCTTGGTGCGATGAGTGAAGCTTATATGAAGGCGATGGAAACGCGTCGCCAGTTGGAAGCGACATTAAATGCTGCCGAGTCGGCGAATGCCCGCGGCGAAGCCGTGAATATTCCCAGCATTGGTGAAAACAAGATCTTCCAGGACACGATGAGGCTAAACACCGAACGAAAGGCAAAGCTTCAGGACCAGATCCGCGACATCGAAAAGCAGATCCAACAAACCGAGGTCGAAAAATCCGAGCTCCTCGTTAAGTACACGGAGGCTTACCCTGAGGTCGGAAAGAAAGATGCCAAGATCGCTTCTCTTAGAGAGACGAAGGAAAAGACGGAAAAAGAGGTTTCGAAGATCATAGATACCGATCAGAAAAAGATCGAAAAGGAAGCGGTAAGTGGAGCGCTTGTCTCGCTGCGAGCACAGCTCAATGCTGCACGAACACAGGAGGCCCAGGCGCAGGCTGCGTACGAACAGGAATCGGGCACTGCCAATGTCCAGGGACAGGCGCAGACGAAAATGATCACGCTCAAGCGTGAGATCGAAACGAACCGCAACCTGCTCGATACATATACCCAGCGACTAAAGGAACAGGAACTCTCGAGAGCGAACGACGCTCCGGAAAATATCAAGATAGCGGCGAACGCGGGACCGGCAATTCTGGTCGGCCCACCACGCGGGCGAAATATCTTTGTCGCGTTCCTTTTCTCGCTGGCCGCTGGTATCGGCCTTGCGTTTCTGATGGACTATCTCGATGATTCGGTCCGAACATCCGAAGACATCGGCCGCCATCTTGGCTTGCCTACGCTGGGCTTGATCCCGCACCACGGAATAGCTGAACGACGACGGTTGATGGCGGCGGGAAATGGAGCAGCCTTATCTCCGCACGCTGCAGCTTTGATAACCCTGGAAGAGCGCAACTCGCCAATGGCCGAGGCATACCGCCACTTGCGTACTTCGCTGCTGTTTTCGTCGGCCGGAAAGCCGCCACAGTCGATACTCGTAACGTCGTCACAACCTTCCGAAGGCAAGACGACCACCGCGATCAACACCGCTATCACACTTGCCCAGTCCGATGTCGACGTTGTGATCGTCGATTGCGATCTGCGGCGGCCGCGAGTGCACAGCTATTTCGATCTCGACAATACGCAAGGGCTGACAAACTATCTTTCGGGCGAACGCAATACGGAAAATTTGATCAAAAGCTCACGTGAATTGCCACGGCTTAAGGTGATCACGAGCGGTCCGATCCCGCCCAACCCAACCGAGTTGCTTAGCTCGAACGAAATGAAGAACCTGATGCAGTTCCTTCGAGGTAAATTCAAGCACATCATTGTCGACTCGCCTCCTGCGATCTCATTTACCGATGCTGCGATATTGTCGACCGTGGTCGACGGCACCATCCTCGTTGCGATGGCAAACCGGAGCTCGATGCATCTTATGCGGCGTTTCAAACAGCGTGCAAACGCGATCGGTGCACGTATCTATGGCGTGGTGCTGAACGGTATCAAATCCGGTTCTATCGAATACGAATATTACGGAACGGGTTATTATGATTATTACGGTAAAGCCAAGGACGATACTTCGACACCGATAATGGAAACCAATGGCAACGGCCATGCTGAAGAGAGCGAATAAGCTCGTCGCCAATAATTTAGGTTAAGGCTGTCCGAATGGGCAGCCTTTTTTAGTCAAGAAACTATGTCGAGAAACTCTGCCAGCGCATTTCTCCAATCGCGCAAAGGCGCAAGCCCGAAAAGTTCGCTGCGATCACATTTTAGACGTGAATTGTACGGACGGGCAGCCGGCCGCAGAAGGTCGTTTTGAGAAATATTCTTGATCAGTTGCGGGTCTCGGCCCAGCAATGCAGCAGCGTCCGAGGCAAATTCGAAGTAACTAACGCCCGGTCCCGAATTCGTCGCGTGAAAAATGCCGCTCGCATTTTTCCCGGTGAGCTCGCGAAGACGGACGGCAAGGTCACTGGCAAAGGTCGGTGTTCCATAGGCATCGCCGATGGTTCTCAACTCGCGGCCTTGCTTTAAAAGGTCCGGCAGCACGCTCAGAAAATTGGTGCCGTGTTTTCCGTAGATCCAACCGGACCGCACGATGATCGAACTGTCATTCGCAGCCGTCGCCCGAAGCTCACCGTCGTATTTTGACTTGGCATAAACGCTTTGCGGGTCGGGCTCGTCATCTTGTGTGTAAAAACCTTCCTTAGTTCCGTCGAAGACATAATCGGTCGAGATCGTTACAAACTCTGACCCAAACTCTTTCGACGCAGCGGCAAGGTTTTCAGGGCCGGCAGCGTTTGCCGCGTATGCTGTCTGCTCGTTTGCTTCAGAGCCGTCCACGTCCGTATACGCGGCGCAGTTCAAAACGATCTCCGGTCGACATTCTTCGAAGAGTCTAAAAACCTTTTCGCGATCCGAAATGTCCAGATCGGCGTGCGTAAATGCGATCACTTCGTCGCCGATACTTTCGCAATGTGAGATCGCGGCCCGCGCGACCATGCCGTTCGCGCCGGTTATCATTACTTTCATTTGCTTTGGCTAAGGCGCGCGGCGTAAAGCCGGTCGTAGTATCTTTGATATTCACCGCTGCGGATGTGCTCCACCCACGCTTGGTTTTTCCGGTACCAGTCGATCGTTGCCGCAAGTCCATCCTTCCACTTCACCTGCGGTTCCCACCCCAATTCCGTCTCGCATTTTGTCGGATCGATCGCGTATCGCCGGTCGTGGCCGGGCCGGTCCTCGATAAACCTGATCAGGTCGTGAGGTTTATCCAAAGCGTCGAGAATCGAACGGACGACATCGATGTTGTGCTGCTCGTTTCGCGCGCCGATATTGTAAACCTCGCCGGATCGCCCGCGTTCATATGCGAGCCAGATGCCCCGGCAATGATCGTCTACATATATCCAGTCGCGAACGTTCATTCCATCGCCGTAAACAGGCAGCGGTTCATCGTTCAACGCGTTCGCGATCATAAGCGGGATCAGCTTTTCCGGAAATTGGCGCGGCCCGTAGTTATTCCCGCAGCGTGTCACTACTGTGTCCAGGCCGTGCGTTTCCCGTGCTGCGCGGACACAGAATTCCGCG
>QHXS01000218.1 GCA_003223975.1 Acidobacteriota bacterium | reverse complement strand
ATAAAGCCTGAGAACATAATGATCCGGCCTGACGGGTACGTGAAGGTGCTTGATTTCGGGCTCGCAAAGCTGACCGAGGACGCTTCCGAAGTTAGCGGCGATTCGCAACTCGACACGAAGATGTATGTAAAGACGAATCCCGGAGCGGTGCTTGGAACAACTTCATACATGTCTCCTGAGCAGGCAAAAGGAATGCCGAACATCGACGCCCGAACGGATGTTTTCAGCCTTGGTGTCGTGCTTTACGAGATGATCACGGGCCGGCTGCCCTTCAAAGGCAGCACTCCGGGCGAGACGATCGGAGCGATCATGTACGAGGCCCCTAAGCCGATTGCGCGTTATTCCACCGAGTGCCCACCTGAGCTTGAGAGGATCATCACGAAAGCTCTCCAAAAAGATCCGGAGGAACGGTATCAACTTGTTAAGGATGTCGCGAACGATCTTAAGAGTTTACGAAAGCGGTTAGATTTTGAGACCGAACTTGAGCGCAGCTCGGTACCGAATCGCGAAGAGCCAGTCAGCGTCGCGCCGGACCGGCCGATCTCCACGTCGTCGGTCACGTCAAGCTCAGGTGGCAGCAAAGACGCGGTTCTCCTCACCGAGTTCACGAATCTTACGGGCGACCCGGTTTTTGACGGCACATTGAACGTTGCACTTGCGATCACGCTCGAGCAATCGCCGGTGGTCGAGATCTTTAACGATGCGCGTGTGCGTCATTCGCTGCGACTGATGGGCCGCGATCCAAGTGAACGGGTGACGCGGGAACTTGGACGCGAGATATGCATGCGGCAGAGCCTAAAGGCTTATATCACCGGAACTATCTCGAATCTCGGCTCGACGTATGTGATCACACTGGAAGCAGTGAATGGACGAAACGGCGATATCATCGGCCGCCAACTTGAACAGACCGATTCCAAGGAAAGCGTTTTGCAGGCGCTGGGCCGCGCCGCGACCGGGATGCGCGAGCGGCTCGGAGAAAGCCTTGCGTCGATCGACATGTTCGACGCCCCATTGCAAGAAGCTACCACCACGTCGATGGAGGCGTTCAAAGCTTATTCCGTGTTCATTGAATATTACCGAGACGGTAAGACGCTCGAGGCGATACCATTCGCAAAACGCGCGATCGAACTGGATCCAAATTTCGCTTCGGCCTACGTCATGCTGGCCGTAATGTACAACAATACGAACCAGCCGAAACTAGCAGCGGAATACGCCACAAAGGCATACGAGCTTCGCGACCGCGTGGGCGAATACGAAGGATTGCGGATCACGGAGTTTTACCACACGACCGTCAGCGGCGAGGTGGATAAGCAGATCGAGACATTGAATATGTATAAGCGGTCATATCCGCTCGATGCGATCCCGCCGGTGAAGCTTTCGGACCGTTATGAGGTGATAGGACAATTCGAGAAAGCCGTTGAAGAAGGCCGCGAAGGATACAGATTAAATCCGCATTATGCGATCGCCGTTCAGAACCTCTGCACGGCCCTGCTTCGCGTTGGCAGATATGACGAGGTGAATTCACTTTGTACCGATGCGTTTCGAAACGGATTGGACGGAGACCTGTTTCATATGCTGCTTTACCAGACGGAATTCATTGCCGGTAATTATGACAAGGCGGACGCGCAGCTAACATGGTTCCACGGACGTGACGACGAGCACTTTGCGATCAATCTTCGCACCGAAACGGAATGTTACAAGGGCCGTTGGCGAGGCTCTCAGGAGTATGCAAAGCGATCGCTCGAGATCGCCGAACGTAGCGGCGTGAACGAATGTGCCGCCGAGTATGCCGCGGAACAAGCCGTTCGAATGGCATTATTAAGTTCAGGAACAGGTATCCCAAAAAGCGGCGACTCGAAAATAACCCTCGCTCTGAATACGCAGATAAAAAAAGCGCTGCGTTACGCGAGAAACCAGGTTTCACTTTCACGCTGCGCGATCGCATTGGGCCTTGCAGGCTTGTTCAATGAATCGGAAGAGTTGATCCGTGAGATCCGCGCTGAACGGCCGAAGGACACGATGCTAAATCAGATGTGGATACCCGTGGCGCGAGCGGCAGGACTGCTCCAGTCCGGGAAATATGATGCGGTAGTAGCGGAACTGGAAGTCGCGAGCCGTTTTGAAAGAGCCGGGCGCTATTTGCCGCAATATATCCGCGGCCTCGCGTATCTGCATTTGAATCGGAAATCGGATGCAGTGAACGAATTCAACCGTATTTTGGAGAACCGGGGCGAATCGCCACTTTCGCCCGTCTACCCGCTCACACAGCTTGCAAAAGCGCGGGCACTCGGAAGCAGAGATGAATACGATACGTTCTTTGCTATCTGGCAAGATGCCGATCCCGACATGCCCGCACTTATAGCGGCTCGCAATGAATACGAGGCTCTTTAGTCTGTTTGCGGCTCCTTCACCGTCCCGCTAGAATATCTCTCAAATGATCAAAGCTATCTTGATGGATTTTAACGGCGTTATTATCAATGACGAACCGATACAGCACGCTGCGTACCGCGAGATCTTTGCCGCAGATGGCATCGACGTGACGGATGAAGAATATTACTCGCGCCTTGGAATGGACGACCGCACTTTTGTCGGTTCGATACTCGAAGCCAACGGCAGGGAAGCAACGGTAGATCTTGTACACCAACTGGCACGTGAAAAGACCGAAAGGTGGCGGTCCATCGTGGAGGAAACGATGCCGCTTTTCCACGGCGTTGAAGATTTTGTGAAGCGGATGTCCACCGAATTAACGCTTGGGATAGTTAGCATGGCTCGTCGCGAAGAGATCGATTTCGTGCTTGAGAAAACCGGAATGGCCCCGTGCTTTTCGGTCATTTTAAGTGCTGACGACGTGACGGCCTGTAAGCCGGACCCGGAATGTTACCGAAGTGGATTTGCTGCGATCGATGCGCACCGAACATCTCACGGCCATCTGCCGATGGTCCACGACGATTGTGTTGTGATCGAAGATTCGCCGCCGGGGGTCCGTTCTGCGCGGGCCGCAGGGTTGCACGTTGTTGGCGTTACAAACACGGTGAACCCTGAAGAACTCAGGACAGCCGGGGCGGCCGCGATCGCGTGGAACCTGAACGACTGGATGGCGGATTCGTTCCGGCTTGTTTTTGCCTGAGTTTGTTGAGCCACAGAAATCACAGAGGACACTGAGTGTTTCTTTTCATCAACTCTGTGTTCTGTGTCGCAGCTTTGTTATATGTCTCAACATTTCATTTCGCGTGCGGACGCGGAAAGCAACTTTCTCGATGCCGCAGGCTACGTGGCGGAATCTATTCCAGCGGGCGAAAGCCACGGTTCAGCCATAGCAACGGTTGTTCCTCTATATTTGGAAAAAGGGAAGGTCGATCTAGCTGCGGAGCTTGCAAACACTGTTGACGATCCGTTCACACGCGATCGGCTATTGATCGCCGTTGCCGGAAAATGCGCGGAAATCGACGACGACGAGTACGCCATGCAGCTCGTGGAAGCGATCGAAGATCCGGGGTTTCAGGCACAGGGCTATGAACGGATCGGTTTCGCGAAAGCCGATAAAGGCGAGTTCGAAAAAGCGGGAGACATCGCGGCGATGATGATGCATCCGGATAGCGTGCTCGCCCGGATCGCGGTCAAGAAGGCGGCAGCCGGCGACCACAGGGGTGCAATGGAAACGATCGGCGAGATCGAATTTCCTCGCGATGCGGTGATGGCGTTGAACACGATTGCCGCCGCGAGTATAAAAACGGAAGCAAATGAACAAGCGGTCGAGTTATTGTCGACGGCTGAATCAAAAGCGGCCGAAATCGAGCATGATGAAGAACGGATACGCTCGTATGCAGAGATCGGGAATCTGCTCATCGACACGGGCGATAAAGGAAAGGCGTTTCAGGTCTATGAAAATGCACGAAGCGACGCTGAGGAACTTGACAGCACGCATCGCGACACTCTGCTCGCGCAGGTTGCCATCGGCATTTTGCATACCGGCAGCGTCGATCATACTGACCGTGTACTCGACGCAGTTGCCGATAAAACGCAGATCGCTTCAGTGGTGCTTGCATTTGCCCGCGATCATTGGCAAAAGAACGAAAAAGATGAGGCGTTCGAAGCGCTCGAAGAAGCGTACGCGGTCCTGCTTTCACAGCATGAGAACGAAACGCGCGACAGCCGCGCGAAATTCATCGTCATGACGGCCGTCGCTGCCCAGTTTGCCGGATTTGAAAAATGCGAGCGTGCCGTCGAGATCGCCGATACGATACCGGACGAGACGCATAAGACGAACGCGCTTTCCCAGATCGCTCAGCTCGCCGCATCACAGGGTTTATATCAACTCGCTGAACACGCCGCAGGCGAAATTGACAGTGAACTCGACCGAATGATTACAACGGTCTTAATGGGTCGAGCGGCTTCAAATTCGGGTGATGCAGAAAAGTCAGCTGAGCTGTTGTTGGACGCATCAGATGCAATCGCAAAACTCAGCGAACCGACGATGCGGCATTCGGCATTCATCGAATTGAGCAGAGCGTATTTTGAAACTGGCGACCCGATCGAAGGAGCTTCATCATTCGACAAAGCGATGGCAGCATTACTCGAAGTTCGCAATTCAACGTTCCGGGTAAGCGGTTTGTCCGACCTTTCAAAACTCGCTGAGGAATTTGGCCTCGAGGTAACGGATGCCCACCGCGAAATACTAAAAAGTGTCGTCGGGCATTAAATGACGATCAAAGGTCGCTAGCTACGAGATCGCCAAAAGATTCTCGACGGCGGATCAACTCAGCCGATCCATTTTCCTTTATCAGTACAACCGGCGGTAAAAATCGTCCGTTGTATTGCGACGCCTGTGCAAGAGCGTAAGCGCCGCAATTCAGCAGTGCCAGAATTTCGCCGGGTTCGACATTTTCCGGCAAGAGGCGGTGCTCGGGCAGGCGACCGTAGCCTTCGTGATCGAAATAAACGTCGCCGCCATCGCACAATGGGCCGGCAAGTTTATATTGCGCGGTATGCGCCTCGCCCGAACGCTCGGCTGATATTAGATGGTAGTACCACTTGTACGTTTCCATCGACAAAAGGATGTTGAAGCCAGCGTCTGTCAGCAACCAACTGTCAGTTGTCGGGTGTCCGTTGTCTGCAGTCGGAGCAACCGGACGCGTTTTCGAATTTCGAACGGTGGTCAAGCAAATACCAGCGTCAGCGATAATCGAGCGGCCGGGTTCGAGGAGGAGCGTCAATCCGTCGAGCAAGTGTTCGGCGTTTGACTGGGCAGCAAGGTTCTTAACGCCCTGCCAGGCCTGTTTGATCGCTTCTGCGGGCTCGAAGTTCGCCGCGAACATTTCCCGCTGTTCGCTTGGAAATTCTGACCTCTGCGAAGCGTCGCGAAGATAATTTACTGGGAAGCCTCCGCCGAGATTTATGTGCTGAAGCGAGATACCTGCCTCGTTGTAGATCCGCAGCATACTTTCGAACAGCATTGTGAATGCCGCTTCGTAGGCGTGCGGCTCCGGATTTTGCGAGCCGATATGAAGATGCACGCCTGCGATATGAAGATGACGTGATTCGCCATAGCGCCGGCATGCCTCAAACGCTTCCTCGGGCATCATGCCAAACTTGGAAGTAAGCAAGGCGGTTTGCAAGCCTGAGTGGGTCCCCGTTTCGATCTCAGGTACCAGACGCAAACTTACCCAAGCTTTTTTCCCGACCCGCTTTGCAATTTCCTCGATCTGAGAGAGCTCAAAGATCGAATCCACCTGAATGGCATAGATAGAATTGTCGATCGCCATCTCGAGCTCCCAAACCTCTTTGCTAGTACCGTTGAAAATGATCTGCTCGCCGGCAAAACCTGCCTCTAACGCCTTCCATAGCTCGCCGCCGGAATTCACTTCGATATCGCAGGCGGCTTCTTTCACGGAATGCAAGATTCCCATCGTCGACATTGCTTTTGCGGCGTAACAAAGTTTGAGCGGACAATCAATTACCTCGGCGCTTTTGCGGAGGCGTTCGATGTTGTGCCGAATGCGTTTTTCACTGTAGACGAAAAGCGGGGTGCCGCGTTCGTGAGCGAGATCGGTCGCGTTTACGCCATCGATGTGGAGTTGTTCATTGCGGATGTCGAGAAAATTCTCGATCTCCCAAAGTTGCGCCATATTTCGGGTTAATTCTTCTTAAACTGAATTCCGGTTCCTCGAGGATGCAATCCCGGCAAAGTGATCGGCAGATGGCCGCTGATCTCCTGCAAGCCTAAAACCGAACGTGCTGCCGCTCGCTGCAGGCTCGGCATATCGCCGTAGGCAACAAGGTATGTTTTTAGCGCGGGAAACGAACTCAAAAGATATGGATTACCAAAACTGATGCCGATCACTTTTTTGTTTGCCGCGAGAGCTTCGCGGAGAATCGTGACGCCATTCTCGGGTAGAGCGACGCTGTTTTTAGCGCCCGAACGGACGCGGCCATATAGGCCAACGACCACGACGTCGGCTTCATTAACGGCTTTTTTCGCCGCATCGATCTGCGGCCGCATCGAGTCTTCCTGCAAATACGCGGGAGTAAATTTGACGCCGTTTTGCTTTAACGCCCCCGTGAAGGGCGCCATTGTAGGCAGGCCGTCAAAACCGTTAGAAATCCCGAGCACCGCAATTTTCTTTGAACGATCCAGCGGCAACTGGCCATCGCCGTTTCGTACGAGCGTCATCGCCTTTTCGGCGATCGCATCCGCGAGCTGCTCGGTCTCATTGCTCGAAATAACTCGGTCGAGCGCATCCAGCGACGTGATCTTGTTTTCGAAAAGTCCGAGCTCATATTTCCAAGCGAGCTGTTTCAAGACCGCTTCGTCCAAACGCTGCTGTGTTACACGGCCCGATGCGACTGCACTCTTTAATCCTCGGATCACCGCATCGGCGCTGCCGGGCTTGAGCAGGATATCGGTGCCGGCGTTCAATGCACGGACGCCTGCATCTTCTTGCGTGATGTAGATCGAGAGACCACTCATGTCGATGGCGTCGGAGACGATCAGGCCTTTGAACCCGAATTCATTTCGCAGCATTGTTGTCTGCACCTTCGCCGAAAGCGATGCAGGAACAAAGCCGGGCTGGGTGACCTTTGCATCACCTTCTTCGACATAAGGCGACGAATAGCTTTCGAGCGGCTTGAGCTGCTCGGAATCGATCTGCGGCAGGCCGATGTGCCCGATCATGATCGAGGCGATGCCGGCGTCGATCGCCCGCCGAAAGGGAAGCAACTCAGTCTTATCGAGTTGCTCGCGTGACCGGTCTACGATGGGCAGCGCGCGATGCGAATCGATATTCGTGTCGCCGTGGCCGGGAAAATGTTTTGCGGTCGCAAGTACACGCTCGCTTTGCAATCCGTTGATGAAAGCAACACCGTATTTCGCGACATCTTCCGGATCCTCGCCGAAACTGCGAACGTTTATCACAGGATTGTCAGCGTTGTTGTTTACGTCGAGAACAGGCGCCAGAACGTATCGGAAGCCCGAGGCCCGTGCCTCGCGCCCGGTCATTACGCCCATTCGCCGCGCGAGTTCGGGGTCGCCGGTCGCCGATATCGCCATTGCCCAAGGGAAAACGGTGGTGCTTTCGAACCGCATTCCGACGCCGGTCTCGGCATCCAGCGACATTAGCAGCGGAACCTTCGCAGATTCCTGCATTCGATTCGCAAGGTGCACCGTGTCATAAACCGGCCCGACGAAGAAAAT
>QHXS01000217.1 GCA_003223975.1 Acidobacteriota bacterium | reverse complement strand
GGACAATGGACAAAACTCGCAAACGTTCACCACGCGAAACAGCGTCCTGACGCCCTTTGATATTAACGGCGAGTATAGCCGCTCGAATTTTGATATCCCGCATCGGTTCAACGCTGGCTTGGTTTACGCGCCGGCAAATCTTTTCGGGCTCGGTGGATCAGATGGGTGGGGCCGTGCGATCTTCGGGGGTTGGACGATCGCTCCGGTCGTTGTTGTTTCATCCGGTTTCGCATACACTGGCGTCACAACTAGTTCTATCCCCACGGTTTCGGGCATAGGTCCGCAAGCATCTGGAGCAGGTTTGCTTGGTGCAGGCGGTTCGTCAAGGGTTCCGGGAATAGAGCGGAATGCGTTTCGTGCCCCGAAGATCTTCAACATAGATCTGCGGCTTTCCCGAAGGATCAGACTCACTGAGAAAATGAATCTCGAATTCCTTGCCGAAGCCTTCAACTTGTTTAATCGAACGCACTTTACCGGTGTAAATACCACCTATTACAACCTGCAATCGGGTTCATCAACCAATTTGGTATATCAAACCAGTTTTGGAACGCTCAACGCGGCTGGCAACACGCTATATCGCGAACGGCAGATACAGTTTGCAGCGCGGTTCCAGTTCTAGTTCACCTTAGAATAGAACTTCTGGCACGCTTCGCGGGAAGCGTGCCTTTTTTTTGCCGGAAGGAAATGTATAATTCGGTGAAATGCGTATCCTGCACATCTCTTCGGCACGCACGTACGGCGGCGGTGAGCGGCATTTTGTCGACTTAACGCGCGGCCTTGTATCACGCGGCCATGAGGTATTTGTTGCGTACCGGCCCACGAGCGAATGGAAGCATGAATTAGATTTTTTGCCGCGGCAGAATCACTTCAAAGTATCGATAAGAAACTCGTTCGGCGTCCTCAGCGCGATGAGGATAGCTGATTTCATTCGCGAGAATAAGATCGAGATCGCACACGCGCACGTAGCACGGGACTACATTCCGGCGAGCATCGCCTGCATGGCGTCGAATGCAAAGTTCGTCCTTACGCGGCATTTGATGCTTCCGTTAAAGCCTTTTAACCGGTTTGCTCTCAAAAACCTAAACATTGCCGTCGCTGTTTCTGACGGCGTGGCGGTCGAGCTCAAAAAAGTGTTTCCAAAAGGGAAGATCGCGGTGATCCACAACGGGATCGATGTCGCATCAAGACAGATAGAAAACAGATCCATTCTTGGGGAAGAATTTCGGCGATTTCATAATATTCCGTTAAATGTTCCGCTGGTCGGAACGCTTGGCGAGTTGAAGGAACTCAAGGGCCAACGCGAGTTCGTGCTCGCTGCTGCCGAGATAGCCAAAACGGATCCCGAGACTCACTTTGTGGTCGTGGGCCGCGATAATTCCGTCGACAAGAAATTTCGCCGTGATCTGAAGCGGCTCGTTGGTGTAATGGGCCTCGCCGAAAAATTCCTTTGGCTTGATTGGCTTGACGATACACGGCCGTTCCACGCCGCGATCGATGTTTTTGTGTCGCCGTCGCGATCCGAAAGCTTTGGCCTCGCAATGTTGGAGGCGATGGCAAGCGGAACGCCGGTCGTCGCGACCGAAACCGACGGGGCGAAACAACTTCTCGGTTCAGATATTGAGCTTGTTCCGATCGAAGATCCTGTCGCTCTGGCCAAAGCTGTTGCCTCAACGATCCGGGACGAGCAGCTTCGCGAAAAGACCATTGCATTTGGCATTGACCGTGCGCAAACTATGTTCGACGTCGAACGAATGGTAGTTGAGACCGAGCAAATGTACGAATCTGTGCTAAAGGAAAAACGTTGACGACTCGCTCGCGTTTTTCATTCGTTAATTGACGTGAAGCTGTCAGGCTCGCTTTCACCCAGCTGGGTTGAGCTTATTATCGCCGGTCCGTTCGGAATCATGCTCGCAGACGAAGAAATTCCTACGCTTGCCACTGTGAGTACAGGAATCCCTTTCACCACAAGCATCGTCGAACCTGTAACCCATTGGACCGATGTGCAGGGACTAGGAAAAGGACAGCCGGAGACCATGTAAAGATCCGTTTGCAGCATCGGCGGCCGTCCTGAGATCCGATATGTTGTCCAGGTCGTACTTGAGTGGCTGACCAATCCGCCGTGCGGACACATGATGATCGAACCTGTGTTCAGCAGAAAGTTTCCCATAATTTTCGCTCACGTTTTAAAGGGTGTGAAGAACGCAAAAATTGTATCAGCTTCATGGGCTTCGTCAAACAGTCTCTCACCGCACTTTATCGCTTGTGAAAGTTGAAGTTACGCGTGTTGGCGGTTTATCTTATTGAAATGAAGCAGTCCTGTTTCCTCCTGATGCTGCTCGCGGCAAGTATGATGAATAATGTTGCCCAGAGCCCTACCGAGCTTGCCGAAATTTGGGACAAAGAACACGTAACCAATAAATTTCCGTCAAACATTCGGCATGCCGAGCTGAAATCGTATCTCGACCGACTAAGGTCGATCGGATTGAAGGTCGACGAGGTCGGAAAGAGCTTTGCCAATCGCGAGATCTATCAGGTCGAGTGGGGCAAGGGCCCGAAGCGCGTTTTTCTTTGGTCACAAATGCACGGAGACGAACCTACGGCGACCTCGGCCCTGATAGATATGTTCACCGTACTGCAAAAACATCGTGGAAAGGAATGGGTAAAGCGTATCGAAAGAGAGCTGACGATCCGAGCAGTGCCCATGCTGAATCCGGATGGCGCTGAATTGTACGTCCGCCGGAATTTGCAAGGGATAGACATCAACCGTGACGCACGGGACCTAAAGACACCGGAAGCGCAGTTGTTGAAGCAGCTTCGCGATGCTTGGTCGCCCGAGATCGGTTTCAATTTGCACAATCAAAATGAACTAACTGCTGCAGGCAGCACGGGCCAACAGGCAACGATCTCATTCCTTGCGGTTTACGGAGATGAGGCAAAGACCGAGAGCGAAGGAATGCTGCGGAACAAACGGCTGATTGTGCTGCTGGCCGAGACGCTCCGACAATTCATTCCGGGCCATATCAGCCGATACAGTGACGAATATACAGCCACTGCTTTTGGCGATAATTTTTCCGCCTGGGGAACTCCGGTAATTCTTATCGAGACCGGGGCGCTGCAGGGCAAGGACGAGATGTTCCTTGTCAAAATGAATTTCATCGCGTTTCTTACAGCGATGCGCGCAATAGCCGACGGGTCGGAAAAACAGGCCGATCCCCAACGCTATTACGACCTGCCGAACAATTCATCGGGAAGTTTGCTGCACATTATTTTCAGAGATGCTAATTTGGCCGATCGACAGACCGGAGAAATAAGCGCGTCGGATATCGGCTTGGCGTTCGAGCGCAGACGCGCCCAATTTTCTGCCCCGGCGACGATCCGCCGGCTTGGCGCTCTCAGTTCGGTTGTCGGGTTGACCGAGTATGACGCGTCGGGCTTTTACGTCGTAGGCCGGGTTCAGCCGATCAAGCCCGGCAATTCGGGCGATCTTCTGTTTTATAAAAAGGACCGGAAAATAGATTGGTCGATCCCCGACCTGGAAAAGCAATCCGAGCCTGACGCGATCCTTTCCTTCGGAAAATGGCTGAAAGGCGAAGGCGTAGTACCTCTGAAAAAGTAAGTTTCGAAAATGCTCTCGCTTCTTAAGATCAAAAACGTGGCGCTGATCGAGTCTATCGAGGTCGAGTTCGGGCCCGGGCTCAATCTGCTTACGGGAGAGACGGGCTCCGGAAAGTCGATCATCGTTGACAGCCTCGGAGCGCTTACGGGCGAGAGGGTTTCGACCGACCTGATAAAAAGCGGCGCCGCGGCGGCCGTGATCGAAGGCCTTTTCGAGATAGAAGCGAGTCATGAATTACTGTCTTTTTTGAGCGACAGTGGGATCGAGTGCGCTCAGGTTGCCACCACCGAGATCGTCATCCGTCGCGAGATCTCTGCTGCAGGAAAGAACCGGATATTTCTTAATGACCAGCTTGTTACTGCGGCACTTCTTAAAAAGATCGCTCCGTTCCTGGTCGACATTCACGGTCAAGGCGATCAGGCGGCGCTGTTCGATCCCGCCTCTCATTTGGCAATGCTGGATGAATACGCGGCCAATGAAAGCCTTCGCGAAAATGTTGCTGTCGCGTTCGGCGAACTTGCTGCGGTGCAGAATGAGCTCCGTGATCTGAAAAAAGACGAGGCGGACAAACTTCAGCTCTTGGACATTCTGCGATTTCAGGCGAGCGAGCTTGAACGGGCAAACCTGAATCCCGGTGAGTTCGAGGAGCTTGAAGATGAAAAATTGCGGCTAAACAACATCGAGAAACTTTCCGCGCTAGGCAATGAGGCGTTTGCGCTGTTATATGATGATGACGCATCGGCCTCCGCGAATTTCGAGAAGGCTGTGCGGAACGTGGATGAACTTTCGCGTTACGCCTCGCAATTCTTGGAGTACAAAGAATCGATCGGGAACGCCCGCGCACTGTTACAAGATCTTTCGTCTGAGCTGCGCGCGTTTTCCGGTTCGCTCGAGTTTTCACCCGAGCGGCTACAGCAGATCGAAGTTCGCCTCGACACGATTTTACAGCTTTCACGAAAATATGGAGGTTCGGTCGAATCCGCGATCGAGCATTTGGAAACTGCTAAGAAGCGGTTGGCAAATATCGAGTTTTCCGAACTGCGGGAAACGGAATTGACCCGCGAACTCGCCATGAAGCGTTCCGCGTATTTGAACGCGGCACAACTTTTAAGCGACAAACGCTCAAAAGCAGCAACGAAATTCGCAAAAGCCGTCGAGAAAAATCTACTGCCTTTGGCGCTCGAGAAAGCGGTTTTCGAAGTTCGGGTCGCGGCAGTGGCCGAACCGAATGACGAGGACATTTCGCCGAACGGGATCGACACTGCTGAATTCTATTTTTCCGCAAATGTCGGCGAATCGCCGAAACCCCTCGCACGCGTGGCCTCTGGTGGCGAAACTTCGCGGCTTATGCTTATTCTGAAGACGACCGTCCGGCAGACAACGCCAAAAACGGCAGTTTTCGACGAGATCGATGCGGGCATCGGCGGCCGTGTTTCCGAAGCCGTCGGAGCGAAACTGAAACTGCTTTCGGCAAACCAACAGGTTCTTTGTGTGACGCACCAGCCGCAGGTCGCATCGCAGGCAGACCATCATTTCGTTGTCGAAAAAGAATTCAAGGGCGGCAAAACCCATGTTTCGATCCGCGAACTTATTGCGGCTGAACGTATCGAAGAGATCGCCCGAATGCTTGCCGGTGAAAAGATAACCGACGCGGCACGCGAAAACGCTCGAACAATGCTTGCCTCTGCAAAATAATGGAAACACCGATCCTGTCGAAAGTCATTCGCGGAGAGACCGTAGAATCAGTTCATCGCGGCCACCTGGTCGTGCTCACGGGTGGTGGCGAAGTGTTGTTGAGCGAGGGAGACCCGCAGACCGTCACGTATTTCCGCTCCGCATCGAAACCCTTCCAGGCGTTGCCTTTTATTACCAGCGGCGCGGCAGATGAGTTCGGATTTTCGGAAGATGAGATCGCACTTGCATGCGCGTCACATTCCGGCGAGCCAATGCACTTCGAGATCGCTGCCCGCATGCTCGAAAAGGTCGGCCTGAAAGAAAGCGACCTTCAATGCGGCGTCCACTTGCCGTTTAATGAAACGGAGTCGGAACGATTACTTCGTGCAAATGCCGAGATCAACCAGCTATACAACAACTGTTCCGGCAAGCACGCGGCAATGCTAGCTTTTGCCAGGCGAATTAACGCCGATACCGATCGATACCTTTTGTCGCAAAGCCCGGTGCAGCAAGCGATCCAGAAGACCATCTCGATCTTTTGCGAAGTCCCTACAGAAGGGATCGCGATCGGCATCGACGGCTGCTGCGCGCCGAATTTCGCATTGCCGCTGAGTGCGATGGCACGCGGCTTTTTGAATCTCGTCGCACCGCGAGACGATTTTGCAGACGACGTTGTTCGTTCAGCGGCCGCTCGCGTGGTTTCGGCGATGTTGAATCATCCGGAACTGATCGGTGGGAGCGAACGTCTTGACACGATGCTGATGAAGGCCGCGTCCCGCAAGCTCATCTCAAAAGTTGGGGCGGACGGCGTTTGGCTTTGCGGCATCATGCCGTCTGATCAGTTTCCTAAAGGCGCTGCGATCGCTGTTAAGATCGAAGACGGCGATGACAAACGCGCTCGCCCAGTTGTGGCAGTCAAAGTTCTGAAACAACTTGGGATCTTGTCGAGTGACGCGCTGCCCGAACTTTCGCCGATGCCTATCAAGAACCGCCGTGGCGACATCGTTGGCCGCGTGGAGGCCGTGCTGACGCCGTGACCAAAATGAAAACAACTGCAGGTTTACTTTTCGCTTTGCTCTGTTGTGCTTCGGCTGTTCCGCAATCAAAGCCGCCGCTTTTGCCGGAGCCTGTCGTTGCTGCACTCGCGAACGAGTTGTCCGGCGAAACGGCGAAGCGAAACCTCGAATTCATCTCACGCCAGCATAGGATGCGGGCGTCACGCGGTTTTAATGCAGCAGCCGAGTTTGTCGCGGAACAAGCCCGAGGATATGGTCTGGATCAGGTTGAGATCCTCCAATTTCCGGCTGACGGAAAAACTTTCTACGGAACTCAAAAGGCGCGGCTTGCGTGGAACGCAGATTTCGCGGAACTGTGGGAACTTGGCGCAGATGCAAAACCAAGCACGCGGATCGCGAGCTGGGACGCGATGCCTCTGGTCCTTGCGCAAGATAGTGAAAGCGCGAATTTAACGGCCGAGCTTGTCGACGTTGGCTCGGGCACAAAAGAAAGCGACTATGCGGGCAAGGACGTCAAAGGCAAGCTCGTGCTCGTTTCATCGCAGCCAGGAGGCGTCGTCAGTCTGGCGATCGAAAAGTATGGTGCTGTCGGAATCTTGAGCTATGCGCAAAATCAGCAGACCGCGTGGTATGGCGAAAACGACAACCTGATCCGTTGGGGACATCTTGATAGTTTTTCGCCGACGAAAACCTTTGCATTCATGCTTTCGCTGAAACAGGCGCGGGGTTTTCAATCGCGCCTTGCACGCGGTGAAAAGATCGCTCTGAAAGCCGAAGTTCGTGCGGGCAAAAGTGTCGGTACATATAATATTGCAACGGCCTTGATAAACGGAAGCGACCCGAAACTAAAAGACGAAGCGATCGTCTTTAGCTGCCATCTCGACCATCCTCGGCCCGGGGCGAATGATAATGCGAGCGGCTGCGTGACGATACTGGAAGTGGCACGCACGCTGACAAAGCTGATTCGCGAAGGAAAGATCGAGCGGCCGCGTCGAACGATTCGTTTCGTATGGCCGCCCGAGGTCGAGGGTTCGCTAGTTCTTCTGAATGCGCGTCCCGACATCGCACGCCGCATCAAAGCGGTGATTCACATGGATATGGTCGGCGGCGGCCCGGAAACGAAAGCCGTTTTTCACGTTACGCGTGGGCCCGCGAGTTTGCCGTCGTTCGTGAACGATGTCGCCGAGGCGTTTGGTGAATTTGTCAATGAACAGTCGTACCGTTATGCAGCGGGCGAAGGGTCCGCGTATCCACTGACCGCTCCGGAAGGTGGAAAGGAACCGCTTATGGCGGACTTCGCGGATTTTACGATGGGCAGCGATCATGAAGTTTACGCCGACAGCTCATTCGGTATTCCGGCGATCTACCTGAACGACTGGCCGGACCGCTATATCCACACAAATTTTGATGTGCCTTCGAATATCGATCCGACCAAGCTGAAACGCGCCGGGTTTATCGGGGCCGCAAGCGGTTATTTTCTCGCGAATATCTCGGGCGAGGACGCAATTCATTTGCTTGGTTTTATCTCATCGCGTGGCTTGGTACGCGCGGCGAAATTGAACGCGCTTCAGGAAGGCCTCAGTTCTGAAGAAGGAGCAAATCTATCGCGTTTCTTTTCTTGGTATGAGAACAGAGTTGTCGATTCAATGTCGATATTCTTCGCCGTTCCGCAAAATATGCGCGACCAGTTCTCGACCGTCTTTGCCCCACAGAAAAAAGCGATCAGCGGAATGCCGGCTGCGGTAGCCGCTCAAGGCGACGGTCGACTTGTTTTCAAGCGCAATCCGGAGATCAAGGGGACGATGGGCGCTTTCGGCTACGACTATTTCAACGATAAGTACGGAGCGGAGAAATCGCGCAGCTTGAAGTTGCCTCGCTTCCAGGGCCTTCGCGGGTCGGGCGGCGAATACACTTATGAGGCCCTGAATTTCGTTGACGGCCAGCGAAATGTACAGCAGATCCGCGACGCCGTTTCCGCCGAATACGGCCCCGTTCCAATCGATGACGTTCTGGAATATCTCTTCGCACTTGAGTCGATCAACGTAGTTGAGCGATTG
>QHXS01000216.1 GCA_003223975.1 Acidobacteriota bacterium | reverse complement strand
AAAACCCCTTAACTAACTGCAAAGACTATCGATTAGCGAACTGATCGTGTTGTGGAAAACACGGTCGGCACGCGTAAGGTTCTCGATCTTGTCAAAACTATGCATTACGGTCGTGTGATGCTTTCCGCCAAACTCGCGGCCGATCTCCGGATAGCTGTGCCGCGTCAGACGCTTGCACAGATACATCGCTACTTGCCGAGGCATCGCGATGGCACGGCTGTTATTTTTCGATTTCAGCTCTTCGACCGACATTTGGTAATGGGCCGCGACGGTACGGGCAATGCGTTCCATCGTTAAACCCTCGGCCCGCTCGCTCTCGATGATGCTCTTCATCGCTTCCTGAGCGACCATCTTCGAGATCGGCACTCCGCGCAGGCTAGCGATGGCAACTAGACGCAGCAGCGAACCTTCGAGCTCGCGAACATTGCTCTTGATCTTGCTTGCGATGAAAATGGCGATCTCGTCGGTCAGGTCGATGCCGTCCATGTCCGCCTTTCGTTTCAGGATAGCGACCTTTGTTTCAAGATCCGGCGGCTCGATATCCGCGCTCTGCCCCCATTCGAACCGTGAGTGCAATCTTTCTTCGAGTGTCGGTATCTCTCGCGGCGGACAATCGCTGGTTAGCACGATCTGTTTCTGATCGTTATGCAGCGTGTTGAATGTATGGAAAAACTCCGTCTGCGTGCGCTCTTTGCCGGCGAAGAACTGTATGTCGTCCATCAGCAGCACGTCGATCGAACGATACTTTGCGCGAAAGGCCTCGGTCTTGTCAAAGCGGATCGCGTTGATCAGCTCGTTCATGAATTTTTCGCTTGTTACGTACGCAACGCTGAGGTGTTTGTTGTTCTCTTTGATGGAATGTCCGATCGCGTGCATCAAATGCGTCTTGCCGAGCCCGGTGCCGCCGTAAAGAAAAAGCGGATTGTAACTTTTGCCCGGCGAGTCGGCCGCGCCTTTTGCGGCAGCGTGCGCAAATTGATTCGATGTTCCGACGACAAACTTCTCGAACGTGTATTTCGGATTCAGCGAGCTATCCGTCAATGCGGCGCTATCGTCATTAGCGATCACTCGCAAAGCCCGATCGTGATTGTCGGCTTCATTCTCAACCAGGCCGTTCAGATTCTGTGTCGGCTGCTCGTCAAGGTCCCATTCGAGTTGGTAGCCGTCGAGCCCCATGTCGCCGAGGATCTCGTCGATCATCGGCGAGTAGTATCGGGTCACCCAATCCTTGGTTATGTCGGCGGCGATGAGGTTTATGGTCCGCGTTTCCGGATCGAATCCGTCAAACGTTATGCGTCGAAACCAGGTATCAAACACATTCGCGTTTAAGCGCTTTTCCACATGTGCAAGAACGTCGTTCCAAACGTTGATCGTGGCTGTAGAGGGTTCCAAATTTAGCACTCCGAAAAGGGAAAATTAAAGTAAAAAATATCTACCGCGCATCGTATTTTGAACGGCATGAAAGTCCTTGCCGGCGAAATTCAAAATCTATGCTCTGTACCGCTTGTTCTGTGCTCTGATAGGGCGATCGAAAACAACAGGGACTCGGGATTTCCACATGTTTTTCCACAGGCCTGTGGAAACGCGCTTAAAACCTAAAGTGTAACATTAAGCTATTTGTTTTCAATGCTTTACAAGGGCAATAGTCGTTAAAGCGGGAGTCAGATTAACATAGAGGTAACGGCATTGCAAATAAAAATCCACAGAAAAATTGAGGTAACTTTCGCGGCAGTTAAGTGGTTTTTTATACAATGGTTTGACCCCAAATTGGGCGCGATTTTAGGCGCATTTACAGCGATCTTCTGATCAAAAAGAGAGAAAAAAAACCACTTTTTTTCAATTCGATGAGTAATAAGAATATCGATATGAACCAGGATCTCAAAACACGTCTCGAAACCGTTTGTCGAGGCCTCGTTTTTGTCAGCGAAACCGATAGCGAAGTAGTGCCGTTCTTTGGAACGCGAACCAATTCTTTAAACGCAGAAGGACTTTTGGCGGCCGCAGGGATGAACGACGGAAGGCGGATCTCGGTCATTAGACTTGAAGAGTTCTTTGACAAGTTGTCGCGAGAAAGAGAATGGCACAGCGACATACAGATCAATAACGCCCGCGGATTTCGTGCGCTTAAACTATTGCTCGCAAGCGAACTATCCGATCTAATGGCGTTGAAGATCGGCGAGATAAATATCGAATTGGTTCTGATCGGGCTAGACAAGGAAGGATATGTTGCCGGTGTAAAAATGCGCGCGATCGAGACGTGATCATTCGACCGTGAAATCGAGCTCGACATTCGCCGGATTATCCTTCGACGTGCGATTGTCGAGAACAAGAAAATAAACGCCGGGCGCGAGCACGCGTGATATCGTTCCGGAAGCAACGTTGCCCGTCGATGTTGCAGCCCGGTAATTTCCGCCCGACATCCATTTCTCGAAATCGGATTCTGTAAGGATCAGACAAGCAATTCGAGGTTTGCCGCCTGGGACCTGAAATGTTCCCTTCAATTTTGCGCGGCGATTCAGGTCGATCCTGTATTGCAGGAACGAATCGGGCTCGATATTTGCATTGCCGGAGACAAGTACCCCTTCGGTGTAAACATGCGTTTCTGGTGTTGCTGCATTGCCGTCAGCGGTCGGCCGGTTCACGCGAAACAAATTTAATATGAAGAGCGCAACGACGACGCAGCCTCCGATAGTTATCAAAAGTCTCGTTCGATCTCCCATCGTCTCTGTTTAAGAGTTCTTTTTCGCAAACTCTACCAGATAATCGCGGATCTCGTCACGCACACGGCGAAAGATGGAAAGGGTTTCGTCCGGGGTTGCAGCGCCAGGCGCTGGTGGATCTTCGAACCTTTGATGGATTCGCCGGGCGGCGTTTGGGAAGATGGGGCAGGTTTCGTGCGCGTTATCGCAAACAGTTATTACGAAATCGAAACGTTCGCTTACAAATTGCTCGACCGATTTAGACTTATGGTGTGAAATATCGATGTCGACCTCGCGCATCGCCTCGACGGCCTCTGGACGAACGCTCGATGGGTTTACACCGGCGCTTTCAACTTCAAACTTGTCGCCCGCGATATTTCGCAAAAGGCCTTCGGCCATCTGGCTGCGGGCCGAATTTCCTGTACACAAAATTAGAACGCGTTTCTTACTTCCCATTTTGTTTCGGTACCATCCAATCGAAAAGATACGCCGCTGCGAGGCCGCCCGCCATCTGAACCCCTATGAATGCGGGTGCGTCTACTGGCCGGATGCCCGCGAATGTGTTGCTCAGTGAGCGAGCGATCGTAACGGCCGGATTGGCGAATGACGTCGACGAAGTAAACCAATACGCGGCCGTGATAAATGCCGCAACTGATAACGCGACTGCGATCACGCTATGGCGACGTGAAACAGCGATGATCACACCGACCAGGCCAAAGCTCGCTATGAATTCGCCGAACCATTGTTCAGGGCCGGAACGAACTTTTGTTGATGCAAAGAATGCAGGTAATCCAAACATTAAGTTCGCCGCAGCGACACCGGTCAATGCGCCCGCGACCTGCGTAGCGACATAAACGAAAAGTTCGTTCCAGCTTAGTTCCCGATGGAACGCGCTCGCGAGCGACACGATGGGATTAAAATGGGCTCCAGAAACCGGAGCGAAAGCCAAGATCAAAAATACGAGAGCGGCGCCGGTTGCGAGCGTATTCGCAAGCAGGGCCAAAGCAATATTCCCGCCCGCAAGCCGCTCGGCCATGATCCCGGAGCCGACGACCGCAATGAGCAGGAACGCCGTGCCGAGAAATTCGGCGACCGACCGGCGAAGGATATTTGGTTGCATGATCTAGCCGATCAGCGCTTCATCACAGCACACGGTTTGTGTTCGAAATTCACCCGTCTGCTCGTCGCGTTTTATCACAAACACTTCCCAGTCACGGTCGAAAAGCGGATCGCCGTCGTTTGCGAGTTCGAACTTGTTTGTTTCCGTTTTGGGTTCGACCGGCATCTTTCGACGCCGGTTCATTCTCAGGTCCATACTATCAATCAGCCTACTTAACAGCACGACGTGTTTACCTCTTGATTTTTGCCGTCAATGTCGACAAAAGTTGGCGTGCAGCAAATACCGTCCTCGCTTCTTTTTGTTCCTTCGGGCAGGTTGTCTTTAAGAACCACAAAAACTTCCCACTCGTTCCCGTCGGGGTCTTTGACCCATGCTTTATCTTGAACGGCGTAGCAGCACGTTGTTTGCATCTCTTCTCGCGGCACAAGCCCGGAATCTTTCCACCTGTCTCGCATTGCGATCACGTCGTCCGACGAAGCGACCTGAATACCTAGGTGCGAAAGCGCTCCGCTGTCGGAGAACGCTGCCTGATTCAAGGTGAAATTGAGCGGCGGATTTTGGACATCGAATTTCGCGTATCCAGTGCGGACCTTGCTCGGTTCGATCCCGAACATCTTTATGTAAAACGGAATACTTGCCTCAACGTTGCGAACATTGATCGCCAAGTGTGCCTTTAACGTATTTATCTGTGTATTATCGCTTGCCATAACTTTATAACTCCTCTAGAATTAAATTATCAGATACGCTTAAACGTATCGGATGAATTGATGGTAATCAGAACTGTCGGATATGTCAACACATATTTGATATTTTTTAGATTTTATTCTAATGGCTACAAACAAGGAATTTGACGTTGAGTTGTTTTTCTCCGCCTTAGCAGACAGGACGCGGCTGCGGCTTTTGAACCTCATCGATGATGAAGAGGTTTGCGTGTGCTTTTTTGTGGAAGTGATCGGGACCAACCAGCCGAAGATCTCGCGGCACCTGGCTTATCTGAAGCGCGCCGGGCTGGTTTCGATGCGAAAAGACTGGAAGTGGTCGCATTACCGGATCACGCCGCCGGAAAATAAGTACGCTGCCGAAGTGTTCGCAAAGGTGCGGGAATGGATCAAGAACGACCCGGCGATGCGGGCGGAGCGGTTGCAAATGTTCAATATGTGCTGTGCGCCGATCTCAAAACAACCGGTCAGCATAGTCGGCGCGCCAAAACCGAAACCGGTACTTGCTGCCGTTTAGAAAAAGCCCTGCCGAAGTTCGACAGGGCCTCTCTTATCGGCGATCGCCGAAACACAGTTATTCTTATTTTTGTGAAACGCTGCTTGCGCCGGACGTTTTCTTAACAACGTCGGTCGCTCCGCCGGTATAGGTGATCCGGCTCGCACCCGAAGCATTCGTTCTGATCGCGTCGGTCGCGAATACGCTAACCTTGCTCGCGCCGCTTGCTTCAACGGTTGCGGCCCTTGTTTTCAGGTTTTCAGCGTCGATATTGCTCGCACCGCTAACGTCCACCACG
This sequence comes from Acidobacteriota bacterium, assembly GCA_003223975.1. Taxonomy (GTDB): domain Bacteria; phylum Acidobacteriota; class Blastocatellia; order Pyrinomonadales; family Pyrinomonadaceae; genus OLB17. Next base: position 2,638 of record QHXS01000216.1, on the reverse strand, counting down.
AGCTTATCAGCTTCGCCTGCCAGGGTTACCTTCGAAGCACCGCTTGTTTCGACCTCAAGGCCTAAATTCTTGAGATCGGCCAGCGAAACCTTTGCTACGCCAGAAACCTCGAGTTTTTCGATATCAGGAGCTGAAATGCGGACCTTAAGGCCGCTGCTCGATTTGATACGTTTCGATGTCGAGATCTCGAGAACGCCGTCATTGACCTCGGTTTTGATGTATTGGAGCAGATTCTCGTCGGCCTCGACCTGAACGCCGAAATCCTTCTGTGCGACGATCTCGACCTGGAACACGCCGCTGACGTCGACGGACTTAAATCCTTTTATATCACGGGTTTCTGTTTGTACATTTCCGTTACCCCGTTCACCCCCGATCTCCCAGGTAATATTAAAAAACTTTGCGCTCGCCTTGCCCCACGAAAAGAACCCGGCAACCGAAACGCCAGCTATAAGTGCAATAATAAATACTAAAAAACCGATCTTTCTCATTTTCCCTCCGCCGAAATTCAAATTTTTATAAGAACTAATGATTGCTGGAAGGGTAAAACGGTATTCGAAGAGCGAAAGTTCCGAGGAATTTTGCAGAAGCCCGCACGAAGTAAGAGCGAACGCGGCCCGTATCCAAGGGTCTTACGACGCTTCTCGGCGTTAGATTGAGTGTGTCGCCCTTACTTCGTGCGGGCTTCTGCACTTGATCGCCCGGATAAAGAAAGGGCAGGTCCGAAAACCTGCCCAAGTTACGGATAGAGCGTCCGCATTCCGCTTAGTTCTTACAATAACCTTCGGTGCCTTTGGTAATGACGACGCAGTTTTTCTCGCCCTTGGTCCACTTCAAGCCGGTTTCCTCTGCGGTCCCGGCCTTGATGGTCTCGGTCTTGCCAAGGCGTGAGAATTCGATCGCATCGCCTTTGGGGGTTCCCTCGAATTTCTTCGAGCCGTCTTTGGCTTTGATCTCGATCTCGTATTTTTCGCCCTTCTTTGCGACCGTTAGCGAAGCGCCGTCGATCCCCGGCCAAACGCCGACCAGCGCGTCAACTTTTCCGGCAACTACTTTACCGTCATTTGCGGGCGAGCCGGTTGGGCTTGCTGCCTGTGAAGGCGAAGTTGTCGGGCTGGCAGCCGGGACGTTCGTTCCCGATTTTGCGGTTTCTGCAGGCTGACATGCGCCAAGTGCTGCAACGCCTGAAACTACTAATGAAGCTAACATTAATGATCTTCTCATTGTTTTGAATTACCTCTGTCGGGCATTTGTCTCGCGGTTCTTTCCAGACGGCCGACGCCCAGGTTCCCGTCCCCGCACATTTCTTCACAGCCGGATGCCGAGCGCTTTTACGGCCGTTCGCGGATTCAAACTGCGCGTCTACGAACGGCCAAATGAAAAACTCAAGGCAACACTGCGACGCTAAGAACGTACGGCCGCGCGATACTTGCAGATTATTTTTTGAGGATCTATGGACAGAACTTCTTGTCGACGTAAACCTTGCTGCCGCTTGGGTTCATGTAATAGCAGCCGCCACGCGGACCTTTGACATATTTACGGTCGGTCGCGTCGGTTTTCGGAGCAGAGGCTTCTGTTGACGTCGATGAGGTTAGGGTAACCGGCTTTGCAGTGTCGGTTGATGGCGCCGCGGCGGTTGTCGGCTGCGGTGGTGGAACGATGGTCGATTGCCAGGCAACTGCACGCCATTCGCCGTTTCGTTTTACGAAGGTTCCGGTGTTGAGGTTGTTTCCCACAGTTTTGGTTCCGTCGGCTTTCGTCGTGCTGCTTACAAGCTTAAATGCGACGACCGCGGCGTTTCCGTATTGCTGGATCCTGATATCTTCGGCCGAGTAGACGGTCGCCGGGTCAGAGTCTTTTCTTGGAGCCGCCGAGCGAACACCCTTCATCAATTCTTCTTTGTTGGTCCGAACGCCGGCGGACCGCGTGTAGATCAGGTCATCAGCCCAAAACCGGTCGTGCATCGCCGCGTCATTTTTCCCCGCTCCGGCGAGGAATTCGTTCAAAAGGCGGGTGAGTTCAGGGGCGTCCGGCGCCGTCTGCGATGCGGCAGAGATCGCGGCGCCGAACAACATGATCAATAAAAAAAAGAAGCGTTTCATCTTATTCAACTCCTTTCGGCTTCACACAAAACATCGTCGCGAGCATCGTCGCGCACAAGGTTTCGTCTTCGCCGTTGATCGCAAAAGCATCTGCGGTACATACGGTGAGTGTTCGGCCTGAGCGTTTTACTTCCGCCCGTGCGCTGATGCGTTCACCTTGCGCCGGTGCCAACAGATTTACTTTGAACTCGACGCTGAGAACGCCGGAATTTGCAGGCATCAGGGTATGGGCAGCGTAGCCACATGCACTGTCGAGGATCGTCGTGACAATGCCCGCGTGAACATAACCGTTCTGCTGTGTCAGGTCGCTGCGGGAATCGAGATCGATCTCCACGATTCCGGGTTCGACGCGGCTAAGCCGAGCCCCGATGAGCTGCATTATGTTTTGTAGCGCGAAACTTGCTCGAACGCGGGCTTCGAAGTTCGGATCTTTTTGCTCGGCCGGCATTCTTAAACGGCAGCGGCGACTTCGTCTTCGTCCTCTTCCTCTTCGACGAATGCCTCAGGATTGCAGGTTTTGCAAAGCGGCTCGATCTTTT
>QHXS01000271.1 GCA_003223975.1 Acidobacteriota bacterium | reverse complement strand
CAACATGGATCTGCCGTATTGGATCCGGTTCTAAGCTCCGGCTGGGGCGAGCTTTTCGCTCGCCGCGGGCTCGCTTGCCGGCGAGATCTCATCGACCTCGGCACGCAATGCTGTACCGACGATCTGTTTTTGTTCGAGGTCATGGATCGCGTAAGAACCGGTCGCTGGCGAAGCCGAAGACGTCCGGCCAATGTAGCGTAAATTAACTTGGGCGCCCAAGAGCGAGCGCAGACGAGGTTCGACAAACGTCCAGCCGCCCATGTTTTGGGGCTCTTCCTGCGTCCAGCAGATCTCGCGAATGTTCGGATACGACGCCACTATTTCAGCGAGCCGTTTTCCAGGGAACGGATAAAACTGCTCGAGCCGCGCGACCGCGATTCTACCATCGACATTTTCCTCGCGAGCGGCATCAAGGTCGTAGAATACTTTGCCGGAGCACAGAACAACACGGTTAACCTTCGATCTTTCCTGGATTCTGGTATCGTCGATCACCGGATGGAAACCGCCGGTCGTAAGTTCGTCGATCATTGATGAAGCCGCCGGAAGCCGCAGAAGGCTCTTTGGCGTCATCACGATCAGCGGGCGAACGATCTCCTGTTTCACCTGTCGCCGCAACAAATGGAAGTACTGAGCCGGCGTAGTCGGATAGCAGACCTGCAGATTATTCTCTGCGCAAAGCTGTAAAAATCTCTCGAGCCGAGCCGACGAATGCTCCGGCCCCTGGCCTTCGTAACCGTGCGGCAATAGCAAAACGAGTCGGCACCTCTCCTTCCATTTATCTTCCGAAGCGGCAATGTATTGATCGATGATGACCTGTGCACCGTTCGCGAAATCGCCGAACTGAGCTTCCCACATCACCAGATCGTTTGGGCAGTTGATCGAATATCCGTACTCGAAGCCGAGAACACCGGACTCGCTCAAACTGCTGTCGAAAACGTAGAAGCGCGCTTTCGGATTTTTTTCGCTGCTAAGTTCGGTCAAGGGCGACCAGCGGTCGCCTGTGACAGTGTCGTACATCGACGCGTGACGTTGTGAGAATGTGCCGCGGCCCGAATCTTGTCCGCTGAGGCGGACAGGAAATCCTTCAAGCACAAGCGATCCAACTGCCATCGCCTCCGCAAATCCCCAATCCATTGGTGCTTCACCGGCACCCATCTTAGCTCGCCGCGCGAGTTGGCCGACCATTTTGGGATTGATATGAAAGCCCTCAGGAACGAGCGAGATCTTCTCGGATGCCGACCTCAGTTCTTTCGTAGAAGCGCCGGTTTCCGAGATCTTGGATCCGTCTTCCTCGACGACCGGAGCGTCGAGTTCAGTCTTCTTTGGCTTTATTTCAGATGCGATCTGTTTCGCACGGGCGAGAATGCCTTCATATTTTTCGACGACCGTATTGGTCATTTCGTTTAGGCCGTCATCGGTGATCACACCCTCGCGAATCAAATGCTGTGCGTAGAGATGCCGAACGCCGGGATGTGCTTTTACACGGGCGTACATCAGCGGCTGCGTGTAACTCGGCTCGTCGCCTTCGTTGTGTCCAAGGCGACGGAACCCGACAAGGTCGAGAACAATGTCCTTGTTGAATTGATGTCGGTACGCCATCGCGATCTGGATCACGCGATATGCAGCCTCGGGCGAATCACCGTTGATGTGAAAGATCGGCGTCTGCGTGATCTGTGCCGCGTCGGTCGAGTAGATCGAGCTACGGCCCAGTTCGGCGGACGTCGTAAAACCGATCTGATTATTGATGACGATGTGGATCGTCCCACCTGTACGGTAACCGGGAAGATTTGCGAGCTGTAATGTCTCCATCACGATACCCTGGCCGGCAAATGCGGCGTCGCCGTGGAGCAAAACCGGCATTATGATGTCGTAAACCTCCTCGCGAGACATGTCGTCGCCGTTGCGAAGGTCGTCCTGACGCCCACGAGCCATTCCCTCGACAACCGGATTAACGAATTCCAGATGGCTGGGATTGCACGCAAGCCTTATCGCGAGCTCACGCCCAGATTTCGTTTTCCGGACGCCTACCGCGCCTTGATGGTATTTCACGTCGCCTTCGTCGGCAGGGAAATCAGGATGGGACGTTCCCTCGAACACGGTGAAGATACGTTCGGCCATTTCGCCTTTTTCCGGGTCGCCGATTATATTCGACAACACGTTTAGACGTCCTCGATGGGCCATTCCCATGTAGATCTGGTCGACACCGCGCGCGGACGCCGCAGCCCTCGAGCGAAAACCGTTTTTGGCCAAGGTACTTCTTATGTAGAAACTGTTCGAACTGTTCTGCTTCGATCAGTTTTTTCAACAGCTCGATCCGAATTTCCGTTGCCAGCGGTTGCTGGTCGACGAACTGTTCGCGTACCTGAGCGCGGATCCATTCTTTTTCTTCCTTGCTTTGAATATGACGATATTCGATACCGACCTTCCCGCAATAAGCCTTGCGCAAAATGTCGAGAATTCGGCGGAGGGTCGCCGTCTTTTCGCCGTGAAGGCCGCCGGTAATGAATTCGCGGTCGAGGTCCCAAATGGTCAACCCGAAGTTTTCCAGCTCAAGTTCTGACGCGTGCTGCGAGGTCATGTTCAGCGGATCGATATCGGCAAGCAGGTGCCCGCGAATGCGGAATGCGTTGATGAGCTGAAGCACATTTGCCTGCTTTTCGGCTTGTTCCGTAAAGCGGTCGCCGCCGAGAAGCGACGGATTGTAATCGACCGCCCATCGAAGCGGCGGAATATTTATTTCGAGGTCGGTAAAGATCGTGTCGTAGAAGCCGTGTTTGCCGACTATGTATTCGTGGATCTTGGCGAGGAACAGCCCGCTTTCGGCGCCCTGAATGACGCGATGATCGTACGTGCTGGTGACGGTGACGGTCTTGCTGATGCCGAGTTGCGACAGTGCCGCCGCCGTCATTGCCTGATATTCGGCCGGATACTCGATCGCGCCTGTCGCAATGATCGCACTTTGGCCGGCCATTAGACGTGGATTAGATGCGACCGTTCCGAGAGTTCCGGGATTGGTCAGCGAGATGGTCGTGCCTTGAAAGTCAGCGATCTCGAGTTTAGCGTCGCGAGCCTTTTTTACCGTTTCGTTGTAAGCCGCAAAAAACTCCGCGAAATTCATCGTCTCGCAGTTCTTGATATTCGGTACCAACAGGTTTCGCGAGCCGTCCTTCTTTTCGATGTCGATCGCGATGCCGAGATTGATATGTTCGTTTTCGACCCGAGCGGGCGCGCCGTTCGACTCAGTAAAGCCGTGATTCATTCGCGGCAGCGCCTTTATTGCCTGGACGATCGCCCAAGCGATGAAATGTGTGAATGAAGCCTTTCCTCGGCCGTGTGACTGGAGATGTTCGTTTACGATCCGGCGATTTTCTTCGAGAACTTTAACGGGTATCGAGCGGACGCTAGTTGCCGTTGGGACGGTAAGGCTCAGCTCCATGTTTTGGACGATCTTCTTTGCCGGCCCTATGATGGGCTTGGCATTCGCGTCGGGCGAAACTGCTGCCGCGGGTTTTGCCGCGGGCAATTTGGTCTCTTTCGGTGCAAGATCGGCGGGCTGCGAAACCGTCGGTATTTGACCATTGGTTCCTAAAAGATCGCCGAAAAATGTTTGCCAGGATTCGTCGACCGATTTCGGGTCCTTTGTATATCGCGCAAGCAGACCCTGCACATAACTCGCATTTGCGCCGAAATTTTCGTCGATGTATTCAGTAATATTGATGTTTTTATCGCTCACTTCGCCCTTCCGTTAGCTGTATAACAGACTATTTTATCGCAAGTGAGTGATTTTACTAAAAAGGAAGTATTTGTTCGCGATCAGCTCATCTTAGCGTTCGAGCTTTTGAGATTCTCACCATTGTCTTGCTTTTCGAGATCAAGCTTGATCGCGTCGAGAATGCCGTTGATGAATTGCGTCGCTTCGAATGTAGAAAAGCGGCGGGCGATCTCGAGCGCTTCGTTAATAACAACTGTA
>QHXS01000215.1 GCA_003223975.1 Acidobacteriota bacterium | reverse complement strand
AAATGTCCATGCCGCGTTCGAGGCCGCCAAGCGTCTCGATGGCGAGGCCCTGATCGTCACGATCCTTTGCGATGGCGGAGGGAAATACCTCGAGGAAGAGTTTTGGAACGAATAAGATTTCGTTTTCAGTTCTTTGAAAATTCATCGCCGGCCGCAAATCGAGCTTGACAACGCGCCGCGCTCGAAGTTAATCTGCCAATAGTTCTTTTAAGCTTTCGAACACGAAGGCAACTAACAGTGGCGATTTAAGGTTAACTTGCTCCACTAAAAAAACTGCTAAACAACTGCAAAGAGATTTCAATGAAAGCTCTCGTGCTTTTTAGCACGAGGGCTTTTTTCTTTTTGGAGTTGTCGGGAGGATTTGATGACCGACTTATCATTGGCGACAAAATTTGTCCATGCTGGCGAACGCAAGAGTGCTCCGGCCGGTATTCCGGCTTCAACGCCTATCTACGCATCGTCGTCGTTCATTCATGAACGTGTCGAAGACATCGACAGCATCATCGACGGCGACACAACCGGGTTTGTTTATAGCCGCTACGGAAACCCGACCGTAGCAGCTTTCGAAGATGCAATGGCCGCTCTCGAGAATGGAAAGTTTGCGTATGCATTCGGGTCCGGGATGGCTGCGCTGCACGCCGCATTGCTCGCATGCGATTTGTCGAACGGCTCGGTGGTCCTCGCCTCGAAAGACCTTTACGGTTCGACATTTGAGCTGCTGTTGACCGTATTTGGTGCTTTCGGCGTGAAAACGGTCACCGAGGACTTCAACGATGTCGCCGCCCTGCGTGTAAAGGCATTCGAGCTGAAACCGCGTGTTCTTCTTTGCGAAACGCTGTCGAACCCGCTCCTTAAGGTGTGCGATATCGAGGAATGTGCGCTGATCGCTCATGAGATTGGTGCGAAGCTGATCGTCGATAACACATTCGCGACGCCGTACTTGTCTCGCCCGCTCGATCTCGGGGCCGACTTTGTGGTTCACAGTGCGACGAAATACCTGGGCGGCCATGCGGACGCGACCGGTGGAGTGGTGATCGCAAAAGAAGAATTTGATAAGCCGGCGTTGCTCGGGGCACTTACGCTGGCGGGCGGGGTATTAAGTCCGTGGGAGGCCCACTCGCTGCTTCGCGGCATCAAAACTCTCGGACTCAGAATGGAAAAGCAATGCTCGAACGCCGAGCGGCTTGCGGCTCAGCTTCAGAAATTGCCGCAGATCAGCGAGGTGATCTATCCGAAGTTGTTTGACGGCGAAGATGCTGAAGCTCTCGATCGAACGTTTCACGGCAGCGAATTCGGAGCGATAGTAACGATCCGTCTGGCCGAAGATACGCGGGAGGCTTCATATCGATTTTTGAATGCCCTGAATCTTTGCACGCGTGCAGCAAGCGTTGGCGACCTGTTTACAGGCATCGTACATCCGGCCACAGCGACGCATCGCGAGGTCTCGCCGGCAAAGCGAAAACAGCTCGGTATTACAGAAGGGTTAATCCGCATTTCGGTGGGCATCGAAGACGTGAACGATATTTTGACGGACATTGAACAAGCAGTCGAGAAATGCGGAAGCCCGCTGATTGAAATAGAGCAAGCGGTCGGAGTATCAGCTTAGCCGAAGGGAATGATCGAAGTTAACCAGTCAATCATCGATGCTGTCACCGCTCATGCCGAGAGAGATTATCCGCATGAGTGCGGCGGCATGTTGATCGGCACATTTGCGGAAGGGAAGAAGACCGTCATCGAGACTTTCCCGCTCGAAAATGCTCGGGAAGAGAACGCAAGACACAATCGCGTGTTGATCTTGCCAAAGGACGTACTAAAAGCCGAACGATACGCGCGCGAAAAGAGGCTCGATCTGGTCGGCTATTATCACTCGCATCCGGACGATGTTGCGGTCCCATCGCAATACGACCTGCATCACGCGTTGCCGGTCTGGTCATATGTCATTGCCTCGGTCATCAAAGGCAAGGTTGAGGACATCAGATCCTGGGAGATGGAAAACGACAGATCGCGTTTTAACGTAGAAGAGATTCAGACGGCCAGCAGCGAACGGTTGACGGCCAACGGTTAGATTTTTTCAAGGAGAGTTATGTCAGTAACGATCGTAATACCAACACCATTGAGACAATTCGCCGGCGGCAACTCGGAAGTTGAGGTCAATGCCGCGACCGCAGGTGACGCTCTTCGTGAGCTTGCAACCCAGCACGCTGAGCTTCGCAAACACCTTTACAACGAGCAAGACAAGCTTCGCAATTTTATTAATGTTTACGTCGGCGATGAAGACATTCGTCATCTCGACGGACCGGCCACAGTTCTGAAAGACGGTGAAACGATAATGATCGTCCCGTCGATCGCGGGCGGAAATGCCACTGCGGAAGCCAAATCCTCAGATTCGCTTCCCGAGCTTTCAAACGACGAGATCGCGCGTTATTCGCGGCATTTGATCTTGCCCGAGGTCGGGCTCGAAGGACAGCGAAAGTTAAAAGCGGGCCGCGTTCTTATGATCGGGACCGGTGGGCTTGGTTCGCCGCTTGGACTTTACCTTGCCGCAGCGGGCGTCGGGACGCTCGGGCTTGTCGACTTTGACGTCGTCGATACTTCCAATCTTCAACGGCAGATAATTCACGGCACAAAGGATGTTGGCCGTCCTAAGATCGAGTCCGCACGTGACCGCTTGCAGGACATCAACCCGCATACAAAGATCGAAGCGTTCGAGACTCGCCTGACGAGCGACAACGCGCTCCAACTATTCAAGGAATTCGATGTCATCGTCGACGGCACAGACAATTTTCCCACGCGTTATTTGGTTAACGATGCATCTGTTTTGACAGGTAAACCAAACGTTTATGGATCCATCTTCAGGTTCGAAGGGCAGGCGAGCGTCTTCTGGGCTGAGAAAGGAGCGTGCTATCGCTGCCTTTATCCGGAACCGCCGCCACCCGGACTTGTTCCGTCGTGCGCCGAGGGCGGCGTGCTTGGCGTATTGCCCGGCATCGTCGGCACGATCCAGGCGAATGAAGTTATCAAGGTCATCCTCGGAGCCGAAGGAATTCTCCTAAATCGTCTATTGCTGTTCGACGCATGGAAGATGACGTTTCGTCAGGTCAAGCTTCGAAAGGATCCTGACTGCCCGCTTTGCGGCGAAAATCCGACGATCAGGGAACTTATAGATTACGAACAGTTTTGCGGGTTAAAGGAACCTGCTGAGGCGAAGCCGGACCTCGACGAGATCACCGCCGTCGAATTGAAATCTCTGATCGACAGCGGTGCCGATTTTCAGTTGATCGACGTTCGCGAACCGTTCGAATACGAGATCGCACGCATACCGACGGCAAAACTGATCCCGCTTGGGCAGGTCGTCAATCGTATCTGCGAGATCGAAAAAGGGAAAACTACGATCGTTCAATGCAAAGGCGGCGTGCGTAGTGCAAAAGCGATCGGTTATCTGAAGGACGCCGGGTTTGAAGGACGGCTGATAAACCTGAAAGGCGGCATCCGGGCCTGGTCTGAGGATGTCGACCGATCCGTGCCGAAATATTAACTAATTCGTTTTCGAAACAACTTTGCCCACGATCTCAGACGCGGGAAAACTCCCGAGTGACCGACTGTCGCTGCTTTCGCTTGGGTTGTCACCGGTCAAAATATAATTAGCGTTCGCATCGATCGCTGTAACACGCTTGATCAATCGGACGCTTTTTTTGAACGGGTGTTTTGCAACAACTATATCGCCGATTCCGACGACAGCATTTGGATCTATTAGCACGCGATCGCCCGACCTGAGCAACGGAAGCATCGATTCGCCATCAACCACGATCATTCGCCGCCGCCCTAATAAACAAAGAACGCGTTCTTTCCTACCTGCAATTCGAAGCTCTTTGTACATAAAAATGACGGCGCAGGGTCAATCGACACTCCGCCGTCTTTTCTCGATCAATTACTTTTTTTATCCGGCGGTATACCAAGCGATGTCGCGGTCTTTGGTGGCCCAAAAGATTCCGTGGATCTCTTTGACAGCTTCCATCAACTCGTTGGCATGTTCCAAGCTTACTTCGACCTTGACAGCGGAACAAAGTTTGGCAGCTTTCCAAAATGTTTCGTGCAAGTTCGGATATTTTTCCAGATGTACTGGTTTGAAATAGTCCGTCCAAAGGATAAGAAGCTCGTCCTTTGCCACCTGCGCCTGTTCTTCTTTCACGACAATATAACGCGTTAACGTGTTTTTATAAGCAACGGCGGCCTTCGGATCGTCGCCGTCCGGTGCCTTGAGATCTAGGATCTTTTTGGTCATAGACAGGGCGGCTTCGGCCGCGATCCGCGCCGACGACGGGTCGTATATTCCGCACGGCGCGTCGCAATGAGCTTCGGCGACTTCTATTCGATCCAAATAATTTCGCTTCAGTTGTTCGAACATTGTTTTTCTCCTTCACTAAAAATGACAGATTAATCGACGCAAAATGTACAACGAATTACCCTGATTACGGGGTATCTTCTTCAGCAGGTCGTGGGCCGGCGTCCAGACCGGAAACACTGACTTGATTGATCACTCGAACGTGCAGGTCGCCATTCACGCGATTCTGGCACGAAAGCCGCGTATTCGGCCCGAGGTCGCCCTTAGTCGAAAGCACCATTTCCTCCGGCTCGCGCATCGGCGCCATTTCGCCCTCGATCAATTCGATGCGGCAAGTGGTGCATCGGGCATTTCCGCCGCAGCGGTGCAAAATATCAACACCGTTGTCCTCCAGGCAAAGCACGAGCTTTCGGCCCGCTTCGCATTCGATCTCTTTCAGTCCATCTGCAGTTTCAGCTTTAATTAATGGCATTCGTTTCTCCTAATGTAGTTACAGAAAGTTACAGTAGTTGCAGTAAGTTACAGAGGGCCGCATCACAGCCCTCGGTCAAGAAATATTGTCGTCATTGTTTTGCGGACGCCGCAAGTATTGTGCAAGCGACAATAGCATCCTGGATATTTCCGTTACTTTGGAATATAGACTCTCGAAGCCAACTTTGTCGATGTATCCGATTCCATAAGCGACGTGAAGATGCGATTGGACCTCTGCCGCCGAACCCCGCGCGAGGTTAAGAAAGTTGGCGAATTCATTGTTGCTCCTTCGTCCATGACCTTCAGCTATGTTTGCCATAATAGAAACTGAGGCCCTTCGGAGCTGGTCACGCAGGCCAAAGTCCTTTGAGAATTGACCATTCGAGGTAAGCTTATAAACATCGATCGTGACGTCGTAAGCTTTCTGCCAAGCTTGAATTTCCTCAAATTTCTTGAAAGACGCCATTACCGCAACTGTCTGTAACTACCTGCAACTCTCCGCAACTCCTGTAACTATCGGCCTCCGATAATAACCTTTTTCTGATTTTCGTCGATCGCGACGAAGATAACTTCGGCTTCAGTGACCTTAACAACCACACCTGGCGTCCCGAATCGCTCGGCTTCGACGTCGACGTGGATAGTGATCGACGTGTTACCAACCTTCAATGTCTTTGCGTAAAAGCTCACAAGGTCGCCGATAAAAACAGGTTCGTGAAAGATGACCTCTTTCATCGCGACCGTCACAAACCGGTTATGTCGGGTATGCCTGATCGACTCTACGCCACCCGCAACGTCGATATAGCTCAGTATCACACCGCCGAAAACCGTGCCGTGCGCATTCGTGTCCCGCGGCATCATCGTCAGCCTTATCGCCGCATCGCGTTTCTCGTTTTCCATAATCTCAACTACAGATGCACACAGATAAACACAGATTTTTCTGTTTCTCAATATCTGGATTCATCCGTGTTCATCTGTGGTTCATTTCTATTACTGTCCAATCTCGAATCGTCTGCCGAAGTTCGTTTAAATGCTCGTCGAAAAAATGACCGCAGTTTTCGAATATAATGACTTCTGCGTTCGGGATTCGATCAGTTAACGAACGCAAGCTTTCGACCGAGCAAAATTCGTCCTTGTCACCGTGCAGGAAAAGTATCCGCTTGGTTACGCCAACCAAAAAATCGTAATCACGATATTTCTCGACCGGCGTCCCGATCGAGATCAAACGGTTTACGCGTTTATCTGCGATCCCGACTTCCATTCCAGTCCGCGAGCCAAACGAAAATCCCGCGAGCGTAACATCCTCGCCAGGATATTCGCCTATAAGATAATCCAAAGCAGTTCGCGCATCTTCAACGCCGCCCGCAACCTCCGCATGCACACCCGTCGAAGCACCGACGCCGCGAAAATTGAACCGCAGTGTCGCAAGGCCAGCGTCGGTCAATCCCGCGGCCGCGCGAAATACCACCTTGTTATGCATCGTTCCGCCGCCGAGCGGATGCGGATGGCAGACAAGCCCCACGCCCTTCCGTTCGCCCGTAGGCTCCTTCAAGATCGCCTCAAGCTGCCCATGCGGCGCCGAAATAAAAAGATTGCCCTTCGGATACACATTGAAATCGTAAACCCTAAACTGCGCAGGCGGAAACATAAACAGAATCGGGGTGTCATTAGTTGACGTTGGATAGATTGTTGGAACGTCGAAGAATCACCATCAATTGCAGTTACGCGGTAATAGTGGTCGCACTTGCTTATGCTCGTATTTCCCTTGATATCTGCCGACAATCGCCCACGAAGCCAGCGACCGAATCGGGGACCTGTTCGTTAGGTTACATCCACGAATCCGCCCACTGTCCAGTAGAAATGGTGCCCTGGGGCCGCCTCCTGCACGCCGAACCCTCCCTGGCCCAACTGGAGAGGCATTTGCTGTACTTCATGCAGGCTCAGAACGATATCCCAATTGATAGGCCTCGATTCCTTTCTTTTAAGGAATTCGATCGACCGTTTGGAACCTTTGTATTCGAAGATCTGCCACCAGCCAGAATCGATCCCAAAATAGATCTTTGCCAACTCCGCCGACGCACTGTTCGGGGTTAGCCATTCACCTTCTTTCGAGGTTTGTTCCTTCGCTTTCAAGCTGGTCTGAATACGCGTTCGTGTGTGGGTCTCCTCGTGATAGAACCTGAAATCCAACTGTATGATCAGCATAAGTGCGTGTTCTCCTTTCGCTTAGGGGTTGAGACATAGGATACGGTATCTGTCAACTGACGGCCTGGTCCTGCTTTTTTTGCATAGTGCTTGCCGCTAACGGCTTCTGCTATACTTTTTCCTTTTGCATTTCCTTTGTAATGGACGAAATCATTAAGCAAACCCCGACACCGGCAGTCGCGGCCGCTAAAACAAAGTGGCGTCAGTATTTAGAGACCGAGCAGGCGACCCGAATGATCTATCTTGTATTCGGTTTCTTCGCGATCGCGGGCGGAAATGCGGTGGTGCTAAACCCCGCTTAACGACGGTCCTTATTATTGATCGAGCGGTGAATTACGGACAGGGCGAGCCTAATGCATAAAGACATTTCGCTCCCCAGGTAAACCTGGGGCTTGTGCTGGTATTGATCACGGGTGATAAGGATGTTTCGAGCGGCGTAACGGCCCGCCTCCCGTTCAATCGCCAGAACCCCATTTGCGGGTCGTCGCCAAATGCGATCGTCTTAGCCATCACGTTTCCGGTAAATGTGTAATCCGCCAAGGCGTGAATTCTTCGCCAAACACCCCAATAGTCGTGGGCGTTGATGCCTCCATCGCCATCGCCACCCGGGTCGCCGGTTACCGGGACACCGTGGCCCGCATATAGGAAACACTGTCTTCGATCAGAACGGATCACCTGCCAGCGTCGTTCCGTGATCTGCGGCAGTTTATTCCAAACGTCATTTTGAGAGATCAGGTGTTGGTTCGTTTGATCGTCCCAGTAAACCTGAACCACTAGCTTTGCTGCAGCCGGAATTTGATCATAATTACTGCCCCACGAATACCACGCGGCCATCACGAACATAAAAAGCCCGTTGGTTCCCCAACCGGCCGCCACGCCGCGCCGAGTTAATTCCGGTATCGCACCGGCACCGTAAGAATGGCCTGCAAACCCAACGCGGGTCGTGTCCATTAAACTACC
>QHXS01000214.1 GCA_003223975.1 Acidobacteriota bacterium | reverse complement strand
ACGGATTCAATCGCGCGGCTGACCACATGGGCGCGGTGATTGGACCCGTGATCGCGTTCGGGTTGCTCACCTATCTTGCGGTCGACTCGTCTAATCCGACAGCGCGCGAATACCAACGTGTTTTTCTCTTTGCTTCGATCCCGGTGGTGCTTGGGCTTTTCGTGATCGTGTTCTTTGTGCACGAAGAGAAAAAGGAAACGAAGAAAGAGGATGCGAACCCGATCAAGTTTTCTCTTCGGGAATTTGACGGCAATTTCAAAAAGTTTCTTTTCGTCATCGCCCTATTTACTCTCTCAAATTCAACAGATGCGTTTCTACTGCTTCGCGCCGAGCAGGCTGGGATAGCTCCGGCGATGCTGCCGCTGCTTTGGATGGTGCTTCATTTCAGCAAGGTGATCTTCTCGCTCGCGGGCGGCAACTTATCAGATCGGCTCGGGCGCAAGCCTACGATCTTAACTGGTTGGTTCGTTTACGCCGGCGTGTACCTCGCTTTCGCATTCGTGAGTTCGCCCTGGCAGGCGTGGATGCTCTTTATTATTTACGGTGTTTATTTCGGGTTGACCGAGGGTGTCGAAAAAGCTCTCGTTGCCGACATGGTAAGCGAAGAAAAACGGGGTACTGCATTCGGATTTTACAATCTTGCGTACGGGATCACGGTGCTGCCCGCATCACTTCTCTTCGGTTTGTTGTGGAGCAGATTTGGCGTCGAAACGGCTTTCGCCGTTAGCGCGTCGATCTCGGTTCTGGCCGCGATATTGCTTCTAGGCATAAAAACGAAAGGGCTCGACCCGACCCCTTCGGCTACATGATCGTTCGATCTAATTCAGACGTATTGAACTGACGATGTTTCGGAAGGCGTTCTCGTACTGGAATGCATCGCTCTCGGGTGCGACCGTCATCATGAAAAAGACCCTTCCGTCGCGCATTTGTGTGGTATAGATCGAAACCTTTTCCTCGCGGTTAGTTATCGAAGACCGGCCTGAAAGCGCATCCGCATAGCCTTGCTGCGAAGCGATGTAAGCCCGTGTCAAGCCGCTTTCGTCTTGTAAGTATTGATTGCTTTGAAGAAGCTTACGAACGAACGTCTCGCTTTCGGTCCGCAAACTAGAGCTTTGCGGTTGAAACGCACCGATCATAATGCCGTGTGTAATACCCTGCGAACCGTATGCTCCTTCAGGCGCGAAACTAATAATGCTTTGGTCAGGAAATTCACGCCAATTTGATGGGATGCTCAGGCTTAAAGAATTGCCCGCGGAATAGACCCGTGTACGGCTGGATGGGTACTCAACGCGGCTTGAATATCGCCCATTCGATATTGCGCCAACGCTGCCGGATGTTCCCTGACCGTAAGTTCCTTGGCCGGTTCCTTGGCCATATGTTCCTTGGCCATTCCGGTATCCGCCCTGCTGGATCTGCGCCATTGTTAATGTCGGCGGCATTGCGCGCAGACGTGCCTGAACACGCTCAAAATCGCGTGTGATCTTGATCGGGTTTTGGGAAACACGGAGATATGTTGCTTCCTGATTTATCTTCTGATATCGGTTGCCGGGGTCAGGATGGCTTGAGAGCCATTCAGGGCCGCGCGAACCGCCCTGACGAGCGATCGTTTGAAACATGTTCGCGAGGTCACGCGGATCGTAACCGGCGTCAGCCATTATCCGTGCTCCGAGAATGTCGGCCTGCGATTCGTATTCGCGGCTGTACTTCGTCATCCACGCCGAAGCTGCCATTTGACCCATTTCAGCGCCAGACTGGCCGCCTAAGACCGCACCGCCGAGGATCAAACCAAGCTGGCCAAGCATGCTTCCCGCGCTCGACTGCTTAGTTGCTTGAGCCGTGGCATGACGCAGCGCGACGTGGCTGATCTCGTGCGCCATGACACCTGCCATCTCGCCCTCGTTCCTCGCGGCTTCGATCATTCCGCGATTTACGTACATCGGGCCGCCAGGCAGTGCAAACGCATTGATGTCGCTGGCGTTCACGACCTTGAATCGATATTGAAATGCAGGCTGCTGAAATGCCTGCGGAATGTTTGCGACAAGGCGTTGGCCGACGCGTTCGACGTAACGTGTCGCGTCCTCGTCGTTCAATATAGGGAATTGCTGTTCGACCTGAGCGGCCGTTTTTTGGCCGAGCTGAATGTCGTCCTGGAGGCGGTACTTATTTTTGGGAAGAGAGATCGCGGTCTGCGCTATCGAAGCGATCGGCAGGACGGCAAACGTGATTGCGAGACAAAACGAAAAAACGCGCTTTTGAAGATTTGTACTGCTCATTATTCTCTCCCCGATGTCGCTGGATGATTGGCTACTTAGAATATAGACGATTTCGGCCCCATTTTGGCTTTCTTTTGATGGAGCAGCCGGGAAGAAGCGTTGCAGGTAAGTTAAAAGGGCTCAATGTGCGATGGCGGCGTCGGCGAGTTCCACGGCATCATCCGGCGAGGAGATGTCGATCGAAAGGGCCCCTTTTATCTTGTCGATCAGCTCACGGCTCGAGTCGGCATCGATCTGTCTCTTGTGGCGTTTTTCGATGAGGATAGCCACCGCGAGTTCATTTTCAAGCTCGTTTTTAAGGTCCATTTGAGACAAATATCCGCATAGGCCGGAATCTTCCAAATTGAGGGATTTTGAAAATTTACAACAGCGGTGTTAGAGCCGTGTTACCGAAGTGTTAATTTTCACACCCGGACGAATTGGTTGAAACGAATGTTAAGTATAATTTAACCACCGGCCAAAAGCTTCGAACTATAATTGCGCTCGTCAACAATGCCGGAGAATATGCTGAAAAACATAGAAGCGCAAAGCTTTAGGGCCGCAGGAGTTGTGGAAGACGAACATTACGGCGACGAACAACTTAATTTGCTTCGCGACAGGGTGCTGCTGCTCGGCGGCAAGACGGAAGCTGCGGTCAAGAATGCGACACGAGCGCTTATCGAGCGCGATTCCGACATCGCCCGGACCGTTAAGGATGAAGACAAGGTGATCGATCAGATGGAGCTCGAGATCGACCGCCTCTGTATCGAAATACTTGCATCGCATCGACCGACTTCGCATGACCTCAGGCTCGTGGTTTCGGTCGCGAAGATCACGCCGATCTTGGAACGGATCGCCGACCACGCGGCAAGCATCGCCGAGGCGTCGCTCATACTGAACAACGAGCCGCAATTCAATAACTATATCGATTTCTCGTTGATGGCCGAGGTCGCCGGCGACATGCTGAAAACGGCTCTCGACGCATTCACGGCCGAAGATGCCGAAGTTTCGCGTGCGATCATACGACGCGACAAAGAGATCGACGCCTGCTATCGACGCGTATTCGATGAATTGATCGAAATGATGATAGACAATCCGAATGCAACGACCGGTGCGGCCCACCTTTTGTTCGTGGCGAAGCACCTCGAACGGATCGGCGATTATGTAAAAGACATTTGTGAACTTAATGTTTACTTACGCGAGGCGGTGTTTATCAAGCACAGTTCGCATGAATGATATTTAAAGGCTAACTCAACACGATCTAACGGAGAAAAAAAATGGCTTTCAGCTTATTACCCAGGGAAGATCAATATTTCGCACTCTTTTCACAAATGAGCGCAAAGCTGCAGGAGGCGGCGAAGATCCTGGTAGAGATGTTTCAGGCGTCGGATACGGATTTCGAGTCGCTTTCAAAAAAGATCAAACACGTCGAGCACGAATGTGACGAGCTTACGCATACCGTTACGACGAAGCTCAACAAATCGTTCATTACGCCGTTCGACCGTGAAGACATATATACGCTTTCGGTCGCGCTCGACGACGTGTGTGATTACATTGACGCGGCGGCCCGCGCCGTCGTGATGTACGACATTCACGAAACAGACCAATACGCCGTTAAGCTTGCGATAGTGCTTCAGAAGCAGGCGGATGAGATACATGCTGCAATGGACCTCCTCGAACATGCGAAGGGAATGGGCCCGCATCTTCTTGAGATCCAACGGCTGGAAAATGAGGCCGACGATATTTATTTCCGTTCTATGGCGGACCTTTTCAAAAATTCTCCTGATGCGATTCACTTGATCAAATGGAAGGAGCTTTACGAGATACTCGAAAACGCTACCGACCGCTGCGAGAGTGTGGGCAATATCATCGAAAGCATAGTTCTAAAACATAACTAAACCCCGCCATGGACACACAAACCGTTTCTTTCGGGCTGGTAGTTGTCATCATCTTTTTCGCGCTCGTGTTCGACTACGTGAACGGGTTCCACGATGCCGCGAACTCTATCGCGACAGTGGTCGCGACGCGCGTACTTTCTCCTGGTGCGGCCGTTGCCATGGCGGCTTTTTTTAACTTCATCGCGGTTATTGTTTTCGGGACCGCGGTCGCCAAGACTGTTGGCGGCGATATGGTGAATATCGCCGCGATCCCCCCGAGCGACCAACTGTATGTGCTTCTTGCCGGGATAGTTGGGGCGATCATTTGGAACCTCATCACGTGGTATATAGGCCTGCCGACGTCGAGCTCTCACGCTCTTGTTGGGGCCTACGCGGGCTCCGCGATTGCGTCTTATGCCTGGCATTTCGGATTTTTCGGCGTAGAGACCGTCCTGAAAGCCGAGGGGTGGATCAAAACGATAACGTTCATAGTCCTCTCGCCGCTCATTGGAATGACGCTCGGATTTATCCTGATGGTTGCGGTTTACTGGATATTTCGCCGGGTAGCTGTAAATAAGGTCGATCGCGTATTTCGCTTCGGACAGCTTTTCTCGGCAGCGGCTTATTCTCTGGGCCACGGCGGAAACGATGCGCAAAAAACGATGGGGATCATCACCATCGTTCTTGTGGCGGGCGGCTTTCTTCACCTTGCGCCCGACGGGAAGCTGCCCGATGTTCCGCTTTGGGTAAAGATCGCGGCTTGCACGGCTATCGCTCTCGGTACGCTTTCCGGCGGCTGGAAAATCGTAAAGACGATGGGCACCAAGATCGTTAAACTTCAGCCCGTTGGCGGATTCTGTGCGGAAACGGCGGGGGCAATAACCCTATTTGGCGCCACATACTTTGGGATTCCGGTTTCGACAACTCACACGATCACCGGTTCGATCGTCGGTGTAGGCTCAGCTAAACGGTTTTCTGCGGTTAAATGGGGTGTGGCGGGCCGGATCGTATGGGCGTGGATTCTCACGATCCCGGCGGCTGCTATGATCGCCGCTGTAAGCTACTTTATAGTTCTCGGAGTTGAAAAGGTCTTCGGTCTCGGTTGATCACACATCGGTCGGGGGATGGATCAGGCACTTGTTCAGGTAGATTCCTGAACGACCCACAGAAACGATGCCGTCAAGTTTGCCGTTGAGAGCGGCGTCGACCAATGCCTTATAGTCTTCGCGAGTGGATGTTTCGTAGAACGTGTCGAACCGGTCGTTTTTGACCGAGAGCCGTTCGAAAAGATCACTGAAATGAGCGTCCTTCAACTTCGCTGCAGTCTGCATACGTTCTCTCCTGACAAAAATACCAAGTTCGAGGTTTCTAATTGTGCCTGATGTAACGAAGATAACGGCGCTTCTGCCATGGTGTCAATAGTAAGAATTACGGAAAACTGGGTATTTAGGTCTGTTGAAACCCGGGATATTCAAATAACCTGATCAACCGGGCAAGTTAACCTAAGGAATCTAAGAATCGTCTTAAGCAATTAACACTTTTGTTACATGCTCAAGCCGAATTTCACTCCTCCGACAAAGGGGTAACTGCAGGTGAGTTGATAACGTCTCCGTCGACCGAAAATCTCGATCCGTGGCAAGGGCAGTCCCAGGTTTTTTCGGTTGAGTTGAATTGAACGATGCAGCCCATATGCGTGCAAACAGCGGAGCGTTTCGTTACTTTTCCGCTTTCGTCCTTATAGATCGCATATTTCGAAACGCCTTCGCGTAATATCGCGCCTTCGCCATTCTTCAATTCGCTTTCGGATTCGATCTCGCCCGGTGTCACCCATTCTTTATAAGGAATAGTCGACGAAATAACCTCCGGAACCGCCTCGCTGATCGATTGGGTTGCAATTCGCGATGGATCAAAAACCTTTTCTAAAGGATTAGCCCGGCCAGCGACCAGATCGGTGATGAGCATCGCACCGATCGTCGAATGTGTCATTCCCATTCCGGAATCGCCGGTGATCAAAAAGACGTTCGGCTCGCTTTCTGAAAATCGGCCCAGGAAGGCTAGGCCATCGTGGGTTTCGAAACACTGGCCTGACCATTTGTACTCGAGCTCGGCGGCTTGCGGAAACTTCCTTTTCGCCCAACTGTAAAGACGTTGAAAGCGGACCTCGCCGTCATTTGCCTGCCCGGTGCGATGATCCTCACCACCGACAATGAGTATTTGCCTGCCGTCTATTTGCTGCGTACGTACATATATGTACGGGTCACCAGTATCCCAAAGCAGGAATGGTTCCGGGAAAGCCTGGTCCAGTCCCACCCCGACCGCGTAAGTGCGGTACGCCGGAAGCTCGGCAAACATCTTGCTTTGCAAAGGGTAATTAGTCGCGAGTACAATTCGATCCGCCGAGATCGTCCTTCCATTTGCAGCGGTTACCCTGGGGGCGTCGCTCCCGCCCCATCCGGTTATACGTGTATACGAAAAAAGCTTGCCACCCATTCTGTCAATGGCTCGGACAAGGCCGGAGAGATATTTCAGGATATGAAATTGTCCCTGATCCGGGAATCGAAGACATCCGCCCGATTCAAAACCGGGGATCGAGGCACGGTCAACAAATTCAACCCGCGATAGCCCGCAGCGATGCGCGGCGGATAACTCTTCTTCAAGATCATCCTCGCTATCACCAGCTTCGAACAAATAACCATCCAGTCTGGTGAAGTCGCAGTCGATGTTCTCGTCTTGCACGATCTGTTCGATCTGATCGATAGCTGCAGTATGGGCTGAGACCGCCAGCTTTGCATTCTCTTCGCCGTGCCACTTTTCGATACGGTAGATCCGGTCGTCGATAGCGTTCGAAAGGTGAGCGGTAGTTCGACAGGTTTCGCCGCCTCCGATAAGACCATCGTCCACTACCACGACATTACGTCCGTTGCGAGCCAGAAGATAAGCTGTGGTCAAACCGGCGATGCCCGCACCAATTACGCAAGCGTCGGATCTAATATCCGAGTCCAGCGAGATCCCTTCTCTAAGTTGTTCTGTAGCTTCCCAAAATGATGTAGTTGCACCTTCGTCGCTCTTATTCATAAATGCGCCTCGCAATCAGTATTCGTTCACGAATGCCTGCAGACTGTACTCGCGTGTACGAATGCTTGATACTCACGGGCAGGTTCATCTGCTTGCGTTCAGCGGCACAAAGCGCAATGATTTTTGTTTGGATCGATGCGCCAAAACCTAAGTGTTTAGGCTGGTAATAAATCACATGACGGCCGTACTTGAACAAACAAAACCATTAGAAGACTTCCTAATAATGGCCGATCCCGAGATCGATTCAGTTATCGAGGAAGCGCGAAAAGAACTGGGCAGCCGTGTTGTTATTCTCGGCCATCACTACCAACGCGACGACGTCATAAAACATGCGGATCTTACAGGCGATTCGTACCAGCTTTCTGTGATGGAGTCGCAAACCGATGCCGACTACATCGTTTTCTGCGGCGTCCATTTCATGGCCGAGTCTGCAGATATCTTGGGAAAGCCGCATCAGCGCGTGATCCTGCCCGATCTTGGGGCCGGATGTTCGATGGCCGACATGGCATCGATCGATCAGGTCGAGGATGCGTGGGAGCAGCTTCGCGATATCGGCGTCCTTGAATCGAAGGTTGCGCCGATCACATACATGAATTCGACCGCGGCGATCAAAGCATTTTGCGGGCGAAATGAAGGCGTCGGAAATGAAGGCGTCGTCTGTACCTCTTCGAACGCGGTTCCGCTCTTCGATATTTACCTGAAAGAGTTCGATAAGATGTTCTTTTTCCCGGACCAGCATCTCGGAAGAAACACGGGCGCGAAATTTGGGATTGCGCTCGACAAGATGGCGCTCTGGAATCCGCACGAAGAACTTGGCGGAAACACCGAAGAACAGCTTCATGATGCAAAGCTAATTCTCTGGCGCGGACATTGTTCGGTCCATGGACGTTTTAAGCCGTGGCATGTTGACAAAGTCCGCGACGAACTTCCCGGCGTGCAGGTCTTGGTGCATCCCGAGTGTATGCGCGAGGTTGTTGAAATCAGCGATCTTGACGGCTCGACAAGCTTTATCATCAAGACCGTCGAAAATGCCCCGAGCGGGTCGATGAACCTGGTGAATCGCCTCCAAGATCGATTTCCCGACAAACAGATCAGGCTGCTCGCGCCGGACCTTTGCATGTGCGCGACGATGTACCGAATTGCACCGCAAAACCTTGCGTGGGCGATGGACAACCTCGTGAATGGCGTCGTTGTTAACGAGATCTCGGTCGATAACGAAACGAAACATTTCGCAAATGTGGCCCTTGAGCGGATGATCTCGCTTACCGAGAAAAAGGCGTAAGAGATTTGCTTACACAACTTAGCAGATGTGACAACTTTTGTTTCCAACCTCTTAAGTGTCCGGGAGCATCTGCATAACCGGAAATGAGTCCCCGATATCCGCTCTATCGATTTCCAAAGTTTCCCTGGAGGATCCAATGAAAAAACTCAGCTTGTTTACGGCGACATTGATATTCAGCGCGGTAATGGGCGCTTCGGCACAGACCTCGTGGCTCGATCGGCCGATGGGCCGCAATTGGAACACGGGTGATGGCGCCGTTCCTCAAGCTCCGCAGGACTTAGTGCCTATCGATGCGCGATGCCGAGACCAGATCCGGACTCCGGACAGTCTTGCGGACCGTGCGGTCACGCGTGCAGGCTGGTCCTTGTTTGGGGCCGCGCAAAGCTTTGGAACGACGACCGTTGTCAACGGCATGGGGACAACGGACGGCATGTGTAGGCCGACGCAATACAACACATTCGTTTTCGTGAACAATCAGTTCGCGGGAACCCTTTCTCCGACGACGATGAATTCGCGCACCGATGGTGCATTGACCGACGCGAAACTCATTTCAGGTAACAACATCACTGCGGAATTTATGAGATACCGCGCGAGCGATGCTATGTGCTGTCCATCACAGAAATCGACAGTGATCTATAAGATTTCCGGAGGTGGCCGTTTAATCGTCGAAGCGAAAACTGTGAATACAGCGGCCACTTGTGCCGGAGATGGCGACGTCAGCACCGAGGATAATGTCGTTTCCGGAACGATCACATATCGACAACGAGTCGCATTGCCGGCAAACGCGGTCATCTCTGTACGGCTGATCGACGTTTCGCGAGCGGATACGGCCGCGTCGGTGATCGCCGAGGACCGGATCGATGCCGGTGGAAAACAGGTGCCCATTTCGTTCGATCTCGCGTACGAGCGCAGTAAGATCCAGGAAAGAACGCGTTATGTTATCCGCGCCGAGATCCGCGATGGTGACCGTCTGCTGTACACGACCGATATGAGCTATCCGGTAATTACATTGGGCAATCCGCGGAGCGTGGAAGTTGTTGTCGTGCCTGTCGGCGGCGGTGGCGGCGGCGGAAACCGTCAAAATGTGATCCGCGGAACCGTGACATATCGACAACGCATCGCTCTCGGGCCGAATTCGGAAGCTCGGATCTGGCTTGTCGATTCCGGCGATCCGACAGGCAAACCTGTCGCGGAAACGACGGTTCCATTCGGTAACCGGCAAGTGCCGCTCGCGTTCGAACTGCCGTTCGAGATGCGCGATATCAACCGACAGCGTAGCTATGAGTTGCAGGCCGAGATCCGAAGCGACGGAAAACTGAGATTCCGCACCGAACGCGGGGTGCCGGTAACGCTGCGCGGTGGCGCTGTCGAAGACATCGAATTGCTTGTGATCGCGGCCAACGAAGGTCCCGAACCGATCACCGGCCAGGAACTTAGCCTTTCAAAGATCGGAGTAGGCAATATTCAGGTTGGAAGCCGGACTTCGGTGATCTTATTTCGGGCCGCCGTTGCGGTGAGGGCAAACGGCGACGCATCCGTCACGCTTTCAGGGTCGAACGGTTCGACGATGTTTGGTGGAAAGCTCGTGGGCTTTGACGCGGGCACACTGCGAATCGCAGTACAGAATTCCGGCAACGCTAGTGCGGCCGGCGAGATAGAGGTGAGTTACAGCGGACGAAGCATTAGTTCGATCACGGCGCGCGATCTTGTTTTAGATGGTCAAAACGTTGCGATCCGGTTTTGAGGTCCAGAAGCCCGCACGTTAGTAAGGGCTAAATCAGGGCTCATAAGTTCGGAATCTATATTCAAAGGGTCTCCGTCACTCTTCGTTGAATGTTACGCCCTTACTTACGTGCGGGCTTCTGCATCGACGTATGCCTATTCTCTTGCTTTCTCTTTCCGAGTAAAACAAAATAGGAACATGGCTGAATCTCAGGCGTCGGGTAAAGCGCGGGCACAGTGTCGAGAAATCATGACAACGAACGTGACGTCCGTGGGCCCGAATGCGCCGATCCGCGAGGCTGCGGCGATGATGCGCGACGGCGATATCGGCTCGCTGCCTGTGGTTGAGAACGGTAGATTGGTCGGCATCGTAACTGACCGTGACATTGTCGTCCGTGCGATCGCCGAAGGGGCAGACGCCTCAACTGCGGTCTCAACGGCGATGACCGCGGACGTTTTTTCCGTAAAGCCGGACGACTTCGTGTTCGAGGCGATCCGTCTTATGGGTGACAAACAGGTGCGGCGAATTCCTGTAGTTTCGGACGACGGTAAACTCGCCGGCATTATCGCGATGGCCGATATCGCGCTCGAAGTAGAAGACGAACGCGAGATAGCAGAAGCGCTTGAAGAGATATCGAGCGGAAGCGCGTTTTGGAGTAAGAAGTAGGTCGCTCGCCGACTGGCTTTCCAGCCTGTCGTACAAATAATGGCAAAATCTTTCAACCGTCATTTTCAATTCATCGGTTCGTCGAAACAGGTTCGGCCTTCGGGGCCGTTGTGGCTGCCGGCGGCCGATGTTTATCAAACGGCAGACGGTTGGGTCGTAAAGGTCGAGCTTGCCGGCGTTGCCGCAGAAGATGTCGAGATCGAAGTGCAGGGCAATGTGCTGTATATTGTCGGGTGCCGAAAGGACCGTTCGTGCGCGGCAGGCGTGGCGTATCACCAGATGGAGATCTCGTACAGTCGGTTTGAAAAATCATTGTCGTTCCCGGCGTCGATCGAGGGCGTTTCGCTCGATCATATGTTCGAGAACGGTTTGTTGATCGTTCACTTAAAGAAGGCGAAGTAGGAATGTCAGACGAACCTAAACCAGATCAAAAGACGGAAGTGCCGCCGATGCCGCAGCCCTTTGAGATCCCGATCTTGCCGCTGCAGAATACGACGCTTTTCCCGGAAACGGTTGTGCCACTTGCGGTCGGCCGTGATCGCTCGATGCTCGCCGTCGAAGCATCGCTTGCGACCGAAGAAAAACTGCTGGGTTGTGTCACAACAAAAACACAAAATGTAACCGGCGACGACGCGAAATACGACGACCTTTACAATGTCGGCACCATCGTCAACATCAAGCGAATGATGCGAAACGACGGCGTGATGCAGTTGATCGTGCAAGGGCTTGACCGTTTTCGCGTTGTCGAATGGCAGAAAGAGGCCCCGTATATCACGGCAAAGATCGAGGTGCTTCCTGACCTCCTCCGCCTTGACGAAGAAGAGATCGAAGCTCTCAAACGGAATATTCAGGGAATGGTGCAGGAAGCGCTTGCACTCTTGCCGAACGTGCCGCCCGAGATCCGAATGGCGGTGATGACCCAGCAGGACCCGATCCAGCTTTCATACTTTATGGCGTCGGTACTCGACCTTGGGGTCGAGACCGAGCAGAAAATGCTGGAATCGAACTCGGTCGACGAATTGCTCACGCTCACGCACGCTGGCCTTGCCCGCGAGCTCGAGATAATGCAGATCCGCTCAAAGATCGCGACCGAAGCGCAGACCGAGATGGATAAATCGCAGCGCGATTACGTCCTTCGGCAGCAAATGAAGGCGATCCAAAAGGAGCTGGGCGAAGATGAGACTGGCGAAAAGGCCGAGGCCGGACAGCTTCGCGAACGGCTCGAGAAAGCCGATCTTCCGGATGATGTTCGAAAAGAAGCTGAACGTGAGCTCAAACGGATGGAGCAGTTGCCGCAAACGGCACCGGACTACCATGTTATCCGGACCTATCTCGAATACGTGCTCGAATTGCCATGGCGAAAATCAAGCCCGGAAAAGCTGGATCTTAACGAAGCAAGAAAGGTCCTTGATGAAGACCATTACGGACTCGAAGACATCAAGGAACGCATTCTTGAATCTCTTGCAGTTGTAAAGCTTCGGCCGGACTCGAAGAGCCCGATAATTCTTTTTGTCGGCCCGCCCGGAGTTGGCAAGACGTCTCTTGGCCGCTCGATCGCACGCGCTTTGGGACGCGAATTCGAACGACTTTCCTTAGGCGGCATGCGCGACGAGGCCGAACTTCGCGGACATCGCCGGACATACATTGGCGCCATGCCCGGGAGAATAGTTCAGGCGCTGCGTCGGGTGGGCGTGAACAACCCGGTGATGATGCTCGATGAGATAGATAAGCTTGGCAACGACTATCGAGGCGATCCGTCCGCCGCATTGCTCGAAATACTTGATCCGGCGCAAAACAACACGTTTCGCGACAATTATCTCGATCTGCCATTCGATCTTTCAAAAGTTTTCTTTATCGCGACGGCGAATCAACTTGGCCCTATCCCGATGCCCCTTCGCGACCGCATGGAGATCATACAGCTCGCCGGTTACAGCGACCGCGAAAAGCTGAACATCGCAAAGCAGTACCTTGTACCGCGACAGATCACGGAGAATGGCCTCAAACCCGAGCAGCTTGAAATAACAGATGCCGCGATCAATTTGTTGACGGCGCGGTACACGCGCGAGGCGGGCGTTCGCCAAGTCGAACGAGCGATCGGCAACATTGCTCGCAAGGTCGCACTGAAAGTAGCAGAAGGCGATGAGGAAAAGACAGTCGTTGGCGAAAAGGAAGTGAAAGAATTTCTCGGGCCGCCAAGATTTTTCCCCGAATCTGCGCGCGATGATATGCCGGCCGGCGTAGCGACCGGAATGGCATGGACCGAAATGGGGGGCGAGATCCTGTTTATTGAGGCTACGTTGCTCCCGGGCAGCAGCGGCCTGACGCTTACCGGTCAACTCGGCGATGTAATGAAGGAATCGGCACAGGCTGCTCGCAGTTACCTTTGGTCTCACGCACCTGAATTCGGACTGGACGCCGAAATGATCAAACAAAACGGCGTGCATCTTCACGTACCTGCCGGTGCAATTCCAAAGGACGGGCCGAGCGCCGGTGTCACGATGGCGACCGCACTTGCGTCGCTGTATACCGGCCGGAAAGTCCGACACGACACTTCAATGACCGGCGAGATCACACTTTCCGGTCTGGTGTTCCCCGTCGGCGGTATTAAGGAAAAAGTGTTGGCTGCACATCGTGCTGGAATTCGTCGGATCATTCTTCCGGCGCAAAATGAGAACGATGTTGAAGAGATTCCTGAAGACGTTCGACGTGAACTAGAGATAATTCCGGCAACGCGCGTCAGCGACGTTTTGAAGGCTG
>QHXS01000071.1 GCA_003223975.1 Acidobacteriota bacterium | reverse complement strand
CTTCGGGTTGTGCTTCGACATTACCTTTGTAATAGCTGCCGTCAGCGTCGTCTTTCCATGATCCACGTGACCAATTGTCCCAATGTTCACGTGCGGCTTGCTTCGATCGAATTTCTCTTTGCTCATCTTCTCTCCTGGTTTGAAATCAAAAAATCTCAAATTTAAGATCTAAAACTAATTACTTGCACCCTTAACTTTCGCGATGATCTCTTCGGCAACATTTCGCGGCGCTTCGGCATAACGCTCGAAGTGCATCGAGCTTGTAGCACGTCCCTGTGTGGATGAACGAAGGTCGGTCGTGTAGCCGAACATCTCCGAAAGCGGCACGAACGCTGTCACGACCGAAACATTGCCCGGACGCGGCTCCATCTTGTCGATCTGTCCTCGGCGTCGATTAAGGTCCCCGTTGACCGCACCCATATATTCTTCCGGCGTTACGACCTCGACCTTCATGATCGGTTCGAGCAGAACAGGTTTAGCTTTCTTAACGGCATCCTGAAATGCCAGGCTTCCAGCGATGTGGAATGAACGCTCGTCCGAGTCGACTTCGTGGAATGAACCAAAAAGAAGTCTCGCCTTGATGTCGACCAGCTCGTAGCCCGCAAGGAATCCGCGGCCCATTGCATCGCGCATACCTTCCATCGTCGGCTTGATGAACTGACGCGGGATCGCGCCGCCGGTGATCTTGTCTTCGAAAACGAAGCCCTCGCCCGGTGCCGGTTCGATCTCGAGCTCGACGTGCGCGAATTGGCCACGGCCTCCCGACTGTTTCTTGAAAATTTCTTTGCCAGGGGCAGCGACGGTAATCGTCTCTCTGTATGCAACCTGCGGCTTACCGACATTCGCCTCAACGCTGAACTCGCGCTTCATACGATCGACAATGATCTCAAGATGAAGCTCGCCCATCCCGGCAATGATCGTCTGGCCGGTTTCGTGGTCTGTAGAAACCTGGAACGAGGGATCTTCCTGTGCAAGGCGATTCAGAGCGATGCCCATCTTGTCTTGGTCGGCACGTGTTTTCGGTTCGACCGCTACGCGGACGACAGGATCCGGAAAGTCCATCGATTCGAGAATGATCGGCTTCATCTCGTCAGCGACGGTGTCGCCGGTCGTGGTATTTTTCATACCGCCGATAGCAACAATCTCGCCCGCCGATGCCGATTCAACGTCTTCACGCTTGTTAGCGTGCATCAACATAAGGCGTCCAACGCGTTCTTTTGAATCCTTAATTGTGTTGGTGACGTAGGAGCCCGATTTGACCGTACCTGAATAAATTCTGACGAATGCGAGTTGACCGAGATGCTTGTCGGCCATCAGCTTGAAGACGAGACCCGAGAACGGAGCCTTTGGATCGGCCGCACGCGTTTCAGTCTCGTCATTTTTGGGATTAATACCTTCGATCGCGGGAATATCTAACGGACTCGGCAGGAAATCGACAACGCCGTCAAGCAGCGTCTGCACGCCTTTGTTCTTAAAGGCCGAACCGGTAAACACCGGGACGATCTGCATCGCAAGCGTTCCTTTGCGCAACGCAACGCGAATTTCATTCTCCGAGATCTCTTCGCCTTCGAGGTACTTGACCATCAAGTCGTCATCAATGGCGGAAACTGCTTCGACGAGTTTTTCGCGGGCTTCTTTTGCAGCATCGACGAGGTCAGCCGGAATATCCGTGGTTTCGTAATTGGCACCCTTAGATTCGTCGTTCCAGACGAACGCTTTCATTGTGATCAGGTCGACAACGCCCTTGAACTGGTCTTCCAATCCGATCGGGACCTGCATCGCGACCGCGTTTGCGCCGAGGCGCTTCAGGATCGAATCGAATGAGCGATCGAACGAAGCACCAGCACGATCAAGCTTATTAATAAAGCAGATACGCGGAACGCCGTACTTGTCAGCCTGACGCCAGACCGTTTCTGACTGCGGTTCCACACCGGCGACGCCATCAAAAACGCAAACCGCACCGTCCAAAACTCGAAGAGACCGCTCAACTTCCATCGTGAAGTCAACGTGTCCCGGTGTATCGATAATATTGATGCGATGCTCAACCCCGTTTCGTGTCCAGAAACAGGTAGTTGCGGCCGAGGTAATAGTAATTCCGCGCTCTTGCTCCTGCTCCATCCAGTCCATAGTCGCGGTTCCTTCGTGAACTTCGCCGATCTTGTGCGAAACACCTGTGTAGAACAAAATGCGCTCCGTCGCCGTGGTCTTACCCGCGTCGATATGGGCCATGATGCCGATGTTTCTGAATTTGTCTAAGCTAATGTTAGCCATTACTAAAACCTATAATGTGCAAACGCCTTGTTTGCTTCCGCCATGCGGTGAACGTCCTCTTTCTTCTTCATCGCTCCGCCGCGTCCTGACTGCGAATCAAGCAGTTCGCCGACCAGGCGGTCCTGCATCGTTTTTTCGCTGCGTCCTCGAGCGTTCGAAACGATCCAGCGGATCGCAAGCGTGTTGCGACGGTCGCGCGTTACTTCGAGCGGTACCTGATAGGTCGCACCGCCGATACGCCGCGATTTCACTTCCAGTGTCGGAGCAACGCTGTCAACGGCCTTCTTGAAGATCTTCAACGGCTCTTCGCCGGTCTTTTCCCCGATCTTTTCCATCGCGCCGTAAAAGATCTGTTCGGCAACGCTCTTTTTGCCGGCCCACATCATTCCGTTGATGAACTTCGTCACCAGCTGGCTGTTGTAGATCGGATCCGGAAGGATATCTCGTCGTTCTGCTACTCTACGTCGTGCCATACCTTACTACTTCGCTCCTTTCGGCCTCTTTGCACCGTACTTCGAACGCGACTGATTGCGGTTCGCGACGCCGGAGGCATCGAGCGTTCCGCGGATAACGTGATAACGCACACCAGGAAGGTCCTTGACACGGCCGCCGCGGATAAGCACGATCGAGTGCTCCTGCAGATTGTGGCCGATGCCGGGAATGTATGTCGTGACCTCGATCTGGTTCGTCAATCGAACGCGGGCGACCTTTCGAAGCGCCGAATTCGGCTTTTTCGGGGTAGAGGTGTAAACACGCGTGCAAACACCGCGTTTCTGCGGATTTGATTGCAAAGCCGGGCTCGCGGTCTTATATTTCACCCGCTGGCGCCCTTTGCGAACTAATTGATTAATAGTCGGCATCTCGTTTCCTGATAAAAAACAAAACTATCGTCTTACCTGACTCTTGCCGAAATCATTTCCGGCAGTTAGCTCAAGCAGCACAAAAGCTGATTGATTAAAATTCGTGATTAAACCCTTGAAAGCCTTACTTTGCTGTAGCGTGGCAATAAAAAGAAGTGAATCCTGTCAAGCCAAGGATGCTTGGTGCACCCGCTTTACGCAACAATCCGTGAACCGGCTTTCAAACATCTCCGCCGCAGTTTTAACTCCAAACCGCACAAGCGACCCAGACCGTCAAAGTCCGAAACTCTAGATATTATGATTTTGGGGAAATTGTGTCAAGCCACGATACGGGTGTTTTGGGTCATGGATTCGGATTCGACGCTCCCGGCGGAATTCTGTAGATCTTTGTTCGTGGTTTGTCGGCCTCCGCGGTAATAATTGTGATTCGATCTACGTCGAACTTCAAAGTAGTCGCCATAAATGACTTGATCTTGTCTTTCTTCCGCTTCTTAGATACTTCGCTCGTGCCGGGCGGAAAGTACTCGATGATGTACATCTGGTTGTTCGGGTTCCGGTTCAACTCGGCAGCAGCGGCTTTAAGGTAGCGAATTGATATTGAATTGATAGAACTCGAGAATTCATCCAACAAAACTGCAGTTAGCAAGATCTCCAATAGCGCACTTTCTGATGCCATATTCGGACATTGATTCGGCAATCCTTCAATCTTGACTGTCGCTGTAGCGCTGCGTCCGTACATTTCCATTAAAGACCGCACGCCGATTTTTCGAGTTGATTGCCCTACGGTGACTTGCCCAACGTTTGTTGTCCAATGGAATTTCAAATCGGTAGTTGGTTCCGGATCCACCGAAACCGTAAACCACATCAAGTCGCCCGGATTAGTAACTCCAGCGGGACCTGACACAATTATTTCGGGACAAACATCCGTTTTCGGTACGTCGGTGTTTTGCGCTCTTGATTCAACTCCCAAAATTAAGGCCACGAGACTTGAGAGAAAAACTGCCAAGTAACTGATTCTAGTTCGTGCCGGCATATTCAAATTTTATCACTGTGGTCAATTGCGCTCGCCTTCAGCGAGCATTAACTGCCTCATATCCGCTCGTCTATTTAACGAAGATTCCTAGTCGGTCTTCGACGAGCGAAAGGACCAATAACGTCATTGCACTTACAAAGTAAATTAAGATCCAAAAAAGTAATGCGAGCCCTGTCGAGATCAGGCCCTTCTTGAGGCCGCGAGACTTAATGAAGTAATACGGCAAAGCAAAGATCGCCATAAGGATGATAAAAATCCGAAGGCCGTGCGAAATTTCGATCTCGCGTTCTTCGGCGTCCGCCTTGCACCAATGAAGTATCCCGACAATAACTGCAACCGCGGTAAGGATCGTCGTCAAGCTTTGTCCAAGTTCATTATTTGAAAACACCCAGGTTGCTAGCGTACTGACTGCCGCGACTCCTGCTAAAGCGAATAGTGCGTTCCGTTTTCGAGCTTCAAAACTTAACGGTTCGCCCTCGGGCATGATCGATTCCATAGATAGATGATATTACGGCGCTTCAGCCTAGACGCAAGCGGATACGCGCGTCAACGTCGGACGGCGGTTGTGACGTTGGGCGAGATTTGTTCTAATGTTCGTTTATTTGCAGGAAGAGTTTTACTACTATGAGCAACGCATTTATTGGGGCATTGGAAAAGAAGACAGAATCGGAATGGCTTTCAGCGATCGGGTCGCTGCTGCCGGAGATCCACGAAGTTGACCGCAATGCGGTTCAGATCTGGTTCCGCTTTTATCCGCTTGATCTTGTCAATTATTTGGAATCGTCCGAGAACGTTGAAGAGGCAATGAAAGGCCTTGCGATGGACGGTGATTTCGGGGTCGTCGACAAGATCGATACGTCTCACCGGTTCCTCTACGGGCACCGATACTGGCCGCAGGTGAAGGAAGTGATATCGAAACGCGCCGAGACGATCGACGGCATCGGTGAATTGGTCGCGGAGATCAAGACCGTCACGCATCTGGCCGCGATCAAAGCGAAAACGGCTGAGCCGTTGATCACCGCTATCGCTGCTATCGGCGTGATGACACTGGTACAGGTCGGGCTGGACGAATTCAAAAAAGCCCCAGGCATCACCGAACGCCCACAGGGCATCATGGCGAAATCACCGGAAGCGATCGTCGCCGAGCGCGCAAAAGACGATTCGCAAGGCCTATTTGGATTCCTGAAAACCATCGACAAGAAATTCTCGGTCGCTTTCAAAGCATATTCATTCGACGGCACCTTTCCCATCATCAACGATGAAGAGATCGCCTCCGCTTCGCAAAAGGATCGCACCCGAGACTGGCAGTCGCTCGATTACCGATGTTGGGAAGGGCCGGTACCTATCGAGTGCACATCTGCGTCGTGCGGCACCTGCTGGGTCGGCGTTGTCGGCGGACAGGAAAAACTTTCAGATCCAAGCCCGCGCGAGCGTAGGGCAATGAAGATCTTTGGTTATAACCAGCCGGAAACGGAAAAACCGTTTCTTCGCCTGGCCTGCCAGGCCCGCGCCAGCGGAAATGTTCACCTCGTCATCGCACCGTGGAATGCCGTGTTCGGAAAGAAAGTGCGCGGCAATGTCGAAGAGGTCGAACTCGAACCGGTGACAACTTCAGCAAAGGCTCTACGCGAAACCATCACAACCGCGGTTTCAGGAAAAGAATAACCACAGAGGCACAGAGACACAGAGGCCTGAACAAAAGATCGACGCCGGGTGGGTAATTCGGTTGAAAGACCTTCAGCGGCAGGAATATTACTGTTTCAAACTCTGTGTCTCTGTGTCTCTGTGGTAAAAAACTTAAGTGGATTCTGAGGGCCGCAGCATTTCTCCAATAGTGTTTGTCCTGATCGCAGTGTTCCTTTGGAGCACCGGCGGTCTTTTCATCAAGCTGACAGCGCTTGATGCTTATCAGGTAACGTTCTTCCGTTCCCTCTTTGCAGCCGTCACGGTCCTGATCATCACGCGAAAGGACGGCCTGAAAATAAACGGTTTCGGCATCGTCGCAACATTGATCTATTGCCTTTTGCTGTTCCTGTTCGTTTGGGCGACGAAAAAAACCACCGCCGCTAACGCGATCTTCCTTCAATACACAGCTCCTATTTACATATTGATACTCGCTCCGTTCGTGATCGGCGAGAAGTTTCATTGGCGGGACCTCGTCACGGTCATCGTGGTTTTGGCAGGTATGAGCTTGTTCTTTGTAGGCCAACTTCGGCTTGAGGATTATCAGGGAAACATCGCGGCTCTGGGTTCCGGAATTTTGCTTGGGCTTTACATCATGCTTCTGAAGCATCCTAAGGCAGACGGTTTGAATCCGGTGATCACTGTCATTTACGGAAATTTCCTACTCGCTCTTGTAAATTTCCCAAGCGGAATTTCCGCGCTCCCGACGATGACCGGCATGGATTGGTTCGCGGTCACTTTTCTCGGAATCTTTCAGATCGGAATTTCCTACATTCTTTTCATCAAAGGCGTCCGCGGCGGAACACGGCCGCTGGATGCAAGCTTGATCGGATTCATCGAACCGCTTCTCAATCCTGTATGGGTTTTCATCTTCGTCGGTGAGCGTCCGTCGCAATGGGCGCTGCTTGGCGGAGCGATCATTGTGATCACGATCGCAATACATACCTTCGCGGAATACCGAAAAACACTCGCCCGTCCAATGCGAACGGGCGAGGTATGAAGTCCTGTTTCTGATCTTTAACGATGCAGGCGATCAGATCCTTGCGTTTTGACTAACTTGTTGTAAACGCCGAACAACAACAGCGGCGCCACCCATTGACCGAAGAATCTCGATTTATTCTTGGCCCCGGTGAATTCCATGATAGCCGATACGCCCATCGCGCCGACAGCCGCCCAGAGAAAAGTGTCCGATGGCAGTTTAGCGGTTTGTTCCTCGATCGTTCGTGCAACCATTCCTTCAGTGTGCTGTTCAGCGGTGGATTGATTACCCTGTCTATCCTGAAAATTTTGTGCTTCAAAATCGCTGCCATTACCTTGCGATTCGCCTTGAGTCGAAGTTTGCTGCTCGTTCATATAATATGATTCCCCCTTGTTGATGTATTGTTGCCGTAAAGGCCCTATGCAGGCACAGATTATGGCGGAGATTGCCTGGAAGATGTCTTCGACCTTACACATTCGACTGACTTTTCAGTACCGCCTGTGTTACGATTCTGTAAAACATTCATGATACGGGCCCGAAACTAATTTTCAACTCGTCTCTATTTTTAAATTCAAAGCCTATCCCGAAAATATGGCGAAATATACGATTCCCGAACACATAAAGAACGCTGAATTTAAGCGTTGGCTGACCGACATGGCTGAGCTGTGCGAGCCGGAAGCTGTTCATCTTTGCGACGGCTCAGACGAAGAGTACGACCGGCTGTGTCAGGAGATGGTCGATGCCGGCACGTTCATCAAACTGAACTCCGACAAACGGCCGAACAGTTTCCTTGCGCGTTCGCATCCGTCGGACGTGGCACGCGTCGAGGACCGAACGTACATTTGCTCGCGTAGCCGTGGCGACGCCGGGCCGACGAACAACTGGATGAACCCGACGGAAATGAAGGGGATCTTGACACCGAAGTTCAGCGGCTCTATGCGCGGCCGGACGATGTACGCCATACCTTTTTGCATGGGCCCGCTCGGTTCGCCTATCTCGCAGTTCGGCGTCCAGCTTTCCGATTCGCCATATGTCGTCGTCAATATGAAGATCATGACGCGCATGGGAAAGAAGGCGATGGATGCGATGGGTGATGGGGAATTCACAAAATGTTTGCATTCCGTAGGAATGCCGCTCGCCGAAGGCCAGGCCGATGTCGCATGGCCGTGCTCGCCTGACCCGAAAGATAAATACATCGTTCATTTCCCGGAAGAAAATTCGATCGTAAGCTACGGCTCTGGCTACGGCGGTAATGCTTTGCTTGGAAAGAAATGCCTT
>QHXS01000061.1 GCA_003223975.1 Acidobacteriota bacterium | reverse complement strand
TTAAAAGGAAAACATTTCTCTTTCGCGAATTTTCTATCGCGTTGACCTGCGTCTTTTTGTTTGTTTTGCCTACGCGATCCTCTTCCCAACCTGTTCCGGATAAGCCACCGTTGCCAACCTCGGTTTTAAGATCTGAAGTCAGAGATTTTTTCGAAAAAGAGGTGGCAGTGCATTTCGGCGCTATCAAGTCACTCAACCCGCCGCCGGACAAAGTGAACGGTTCGATCACCACCGGCGAATACACGTGGGGCAGCTTTATGCGCGTCGTCGCTGCCCAAAGCGATATCGGCGGAAGCCGGACCATTGCAGGAAAAGATACGGCCAGATCGATCGCGGAAATGGGCCTCTACGAAGCACGAAAAGGCGGCAAGGCTTTTTCGCAGCTATATGCAGCGCAGGCGTTGCGGCATTTTGGATCGGATCTAAATAAGAATGCCGTTTGGCAAAGCATGAACGCCGCGGAGCAAAAAGAGTGGGCTTCGCTTTTGGACGCAACGCGTATCTACGACCCAAAGACGCGTGAGGTAATAAATCTTCCGGAAAATTATTTAGGCGTGGCGGCTCGAATCGCGGCCTACGCGTACGAATTCGGGGTGATGAAGGACCGTGCATTTCTCGATTCATTGATCGAGCGTGCCGCGCTTCAATTCACCAGTGGAGCTCTTTTCGCGGATGATGACCTGCCTAATGGCCGATACGATCGATATTCGAACGAGTACATTCGTTTTTGCTGGAAGGCAGCCGAGGTGGTCGGACGAAAGGATATTCTCGAAAAGTTAAAGCCGTCGATGAAAGCCCAAATGAAGCTATGGTGGGACCTGGTTTCCGACAAGGGTTATGGCTATAACTGGGGCCGAAGTCAGGGACTCGTCAGTTATCTTGATACGCTCGAGATCGCGGCATTTCTCGGTGAGAATCCGGAATTTCGACCAGCACCGGTCGCCGACATCGCAAGCCTTTACAACCTCGCGTGGCGTTGGATCCGCGGCGGATACATTGACGACCGCCACACTTTTAATTTGTTTGCTTATGGGCGCGGAAATTATTCCTACATCAGCCTTCAGCGCGAATTTCAGCAGATCGCCACGAGCTTCGCGAAAATTATCGTCGCGCACGATAGTTTTATGCGAACGCTCGAGAGCGAAGGTGTGACCGAAATTCCGGCGAAGCCAAATCTCGGGAACGTCGCCCGTTTCGAATGGTTCAGCACGGCGAAGGATCGGCCCGAAGGTGTTTGGCTCGTTCGGCAGGGAAATTTGAGATTTGCGCTTCCGATAACCGTCGGTACGAAACCCGGAATGTCCGATTACCTTGCCGCGCCGTTCGGTCTTGCGGGTTTCGCAAACCCGGTCGAACAGGTTTATCCCTCACTCGTTCCATTCATCGAAATGGAAGATGGTAAAACGTACGCGGCGTCTGAAGGTTCCTCGATAATTGAACCATCGCGCGACGGGCAATCGCTTCGAGTTGTGTGGAACAAATGGGGCCGTGTTGGGTCAAAGTCGGGCGAAAGGTTCGACACCGGCATAACGAGCGCAGTGAATTGGCGCATAAATGGCGACAAATTGGAACGGACCGAAACGCTCACTGCCGGGCAGGATATTAAGATCAAACGGTGGTGGGTCGCCGTTCCTTCGACCGCCGACCGGTCGCGGATCGAAACATCCGGCGACAAGCGCACCGACATTTTCGAAGGAGTCGACGGCATACTTAAAGTAACGGCGAAGGCCGATTGGCCGTTGGCCGCGGCGATCGAAGCATCGGGCGACAGCAAATTGAACAAAGGCGTTCTGGAAGCGATACCGCTTCATTTGGTCTATTCGGCAGAAAACATCGAACTGCGGAAAGACAAGAAGTCGACTTGGAAACTTATTCTCGAAGTCTCGAAAAGGAACTGATCAGCCAAGGGCAATTATGATTCGTGAAATTGAAAGAATTGAAGGACTGGTAACCGACTGGAAGACCGTTCCTGTTGAACGCGTCTCGGACGGCATCGAGCGCCAAATGGTTATCGGCCAGAAGATAATGATCTGCCGTTTCAGATTTGACCCGTTCGTCGTCACGCCTGCGCATCGACATCCGCACGAACAAATGACGTTGGTCATGCAGGGCAAGGTCAAATTTATAATCGAGGACGAAACAAAGATCGTTTCGGCCGGCGATGTTTTGCATTTTCCATCCAACCATTGGCACGGTGCAACGATGCTCGACGAGGAAGTGGTATTGATCGACGTATTTTCACCTATCCGAGAAGATTTCCTGGCTACACAAGTTAACTAATGACTCGATCTCGCATTTTTCCGATCTTCATTTCATTCGCGGCGATCCTGTTTGCCGTCGGGCCGATGGTAGTCGCGCAAAATTCCGTCCAGCCGCGGGTGTTCCTGCTCGACCTAAAATCGGCGGACTGGAAAAAGATGTCTGCCGATCCGGCCGTCGTTAAGGCCGACCGCGAAGCGCAAAGCGCGTTGAAGGCCAAGATATTGCCAATCGTGTCCCGCGAGTCGATTCCACCGAGTGGCGATAAGCACGACTATATGAGTCAGGCACCGTACTTTTGGAAGAACCCAAATACGGCGAACGGCCTCCCATATATAAAACGCGACGGCGAGCGCAATCCTGAGATCGAGCAATACCCGGATCACGATCTGATGGACAACATGATAAAGACCGTCGAACGGCTTTCGCTCGGATATTTCCTGACGCGAAAAGAAGAGTACGCCGTTAGAGCGGGTGAGATCCTGCGAATGTGGTTTCTCGATCCGGCAACAAAAATGAACCCGAATCTTGAGTATGCCCAGGCGATCCCGGGCGAGAACTCTGGCCGAAACTTTGGCATCATCGAAAGCCGCGGCCTTACACGTGTGGTCGATTCGGTCGGGCTGCTTGCAGGTGCGCAATCGTGGACCAAAGCCGATCAGGCCGGTGTCGAAGCGTGGTTCGGCAAATTTCTGACGTGGTTGACGGATAGCAAAAACGGGCGTCAAGAGAGCGAAGCGAAGAATAATCACGGAACGCATTACGACGTTCAAGTCGCTTCGTTCGCGCTTTTTGTTGGCAACAAAGCCCTGGCAAAAAAAGTCCTTGAAGAAGCGAAGCAGAAACGAATTGCCAAACAGATCGAACCGGATGGACGGCAGCCGCTCGAGCTGGCACGAACAAAGTCGTGGGACTACAGCACGATGAATCTTGACGGAATGATCTCGCTCGCACGTTTGGGCGAGAACGTCGGCGTCGATCTCTGGTCCTTTCAAACCGCGGACGGACGCAGCATTCGCAAAGCGATCTTGTATTTGGAACCTTTCGCACGCGACGCAAAGCTTTGGACGACTAAGCAGATCGTTCCCTTTCAGCCGGAAAAATTTTACACCGCTGCACGCAGGGCGACCGGCCGTTATAAGGACGCGGAATTCCAGAAGATGCTGGCCTCATTTCCAAAGGCACCCGAAAGCGATCGGTCGAAGCTGATGGGCAATTGATCTAATCGGTCGCCGGTTCGACGAGATACAGGTCGCGGCCCGCGCGTGCCACGATTAGCGTGTCTGGATCGTTCTGATAATCGGCAATATGGAAGTTTCGAAAATCGAGGTACTCGAGGTTCACTCGCCGGCAAGTTTCGCTATCAATTTGCGAAGCAAGTTTGATGCGATATTTGGGAACGAATTCACCCTTGTCGTCCGTTCGCCCGGCATAGGACACGTGGGCAAGGTGAGCGGCGACGCAAAGGTTTGCCTGGAGCTCGCCGGAGTTTGCGACCAGGTCTTTGATCTTTTCGATCGGAGCATAGCCGCCAAAACGCATGATATCTTCGCCATGCGTTTCGGAAAAACAGCGAAGCTGAGGCGCGTAAATTATCAATTCGCCGCCAGTTTCGATCACGGCACCGAGCCTGTAGCTGGCTTTGCCGCCGAGCCAAAGATCTTCGTAATGCTCGTCGAGCAGGGCGACAACGCGTCGATATTTACGGCCGGTATATTTGATATGAACCAGGCGGCTGACCTCGGCGGCACGACGGAGAGATGAACGGTATCCGCCGGCGAATAATGCGTGCGTTCGCAGCCTGTCGTCGTCGTTTCGCGTCACCACGGAAGTAAACGCAACCACCTCCGCGGCGATGTGATCGGCGGCCGCCTCGATCAGGTGCCGGGTTGGGGTTTCGATACGGCCGATTATGCTTTCGATCGTAGCGAGCGCCGCCAGCCAATGCGTTTTGTGTGTCAGCTCGGCGCCGGCGATGCCAGGGAAAAAGTATTTTGCACCGCCGGCAAATCCAGCGACCTCGTGCGGTACAGTCGCTCCGAAGATCAGAATTACGTCGTAGCGGTCGGGAGCAGCAAGCTTGTTTACCGCCAGCGGAATTGATTCGGTAAATAGGCCGCCGGTTATTTGAGTGACCTGACCTGCGGGAAGCTCACCGATCGTGACGAGCTCCGTGGGCTCATCCCAACGGTGATCGTAAATGTCACCGAGCAGCGGGAACGCGTTGCGGTCTGTGACACCGATCTTTGCAAATTTTTCCGCCTCTGTCATCGGCGAGTGCGTGCCTTGCGCGACCAGGGCATCGAATTTTGCCGCACCGTT
This sequence comes from Acidobacteriota bacterium, assembly GCA_003223975.1. GTDB lineage: Bacteria > Acidobacteriota > Blastocatellia > Pyrinomonadales > Pyrinomonadaceae > OLB17. The sequence goes on along the minus strand of QHXS01000061.1, from coordinate 21,178 downwards.
ACGTTCCAGAATTTCAGCGGCGAACGGAAACAATATATGCGTGTTGTCGTCGCGGGTCTTGTCGGGAATTATCGCCAGCACACGCGACCCGCGGGGCACAGCCTCAAGAACTTGTTCGACGATCTGCTGCATCTCTGCATTATCGAGATCGCTGTCAGGTGAGCCGCTGCCGATCGCCGTTTTGCCATTAATGCCAACTGAATTCATAAACGCGAATAACCATGTATCAAAAAACCTACTACGCAACCGACCCCCGTTCGATGACGGGAGTTTCGAATGAGGACCTGCAATCAAGATACTTGATAAACGGCCTTTTTGCCGAAGGCGAGATCCGTCTTAATTACCTTCATTATGAACGCTTTGTTATCGGCGGCGTTTCACCGGCCAGCGCGGTGATCGCACTTCCGATGCAAACCGAACCTGAATCGGCAAAAGGCAAACCGTTTCTCGAACGTCGCGAGATGGGCGCCGTTAATGTCGGTGGTTCGGCGGGCGCGATCACGGTCGACGGTGAACGGTACGAGCTGATGCCGAAAGATTGCCTGTACATACCAATGGGATCGGAAAGCGTTTCGTTCGGGTCTGCCGATCCGGCGAATCCGACACGGTTTTATCTCGCTTCGACACCGGCGCACGCTCGTTTTGAGTTGAAACACATATCTATAGATCAGGCGGTCGCCAAGGACCTTGGATCAACAGAAAACGCGAACGAGCGAACGGTCTACCAGTATGTCGTGCCCGCAGTATGCAAATCGTCGCAGCTGCTGCTCGGCCTAACAGCAATGAAACCGGGAAGTGTTTGGAACACATGCCCGCCGCACTTGCACGACCGCCGTTCGGAAGTTTATTTCTATTTCGATGTTAAAGAAGGACAGCGGATCATGCATTTCATGGGTGAACCGAGCGATATGCGGCACATTGTCATCGGCGATGCCGAATCGGTCGTTTCGCCACCGTGGTCGATCCACATGGGTGTAGGCACAACGAACTATGCGTTTATCTGGGCGATGGGCGGCGAGAATCTGGATTACACCGACATGAACGTCCTCGATATTTGCCAGCTTCGATAAATGACGAGATCCGCAACACTACTTTTGCACTTTGTAGTCGTTTCGCAATTGGCCGTTCCCGGGTTTGCGCAAAACGATCTCGTCGATAGCGATACGATCTTTCGTGAAGTGTCGCGGCGTCCCATTAGGAAGGACAACTCAGCCCGGATCGAAGCCCTGCTTCGACGAATGACGATCGAGGAAAAGGTCGGGCAAATGACGCAGTTGACCATCGATATGGTCACGAGAGGCAAGGACCAAAACGTAGAGATCGACGCGGAAAAGCTCGAAAAGGCGGTCGTGAAATATGGCGTCGGCTCGATCCTCAATGTCACGAACCAGGCTCTCACACTCGACCATTGGCATCGCATAATTCGCCCGATCCAGGAGGCCGCACAGCGAACCAGGCTGAAGATCCCGGTGATCTACGGCGTGGATTCGATTCACGGAGCCAACTATGTGCAGGGCTCAACTTTGTTTCCACAAGAGCTCGGGATGGCGGCGACATGGAATCCGGCGCTGATGCAGCGGTCGGCTGAGATCACCGCAATGGAAACGCGAGTCGCGGGAATTACCTGGAGCTTTTCGCCTGTTCTCGATGTCGGACGCCATTCGATGTGGCCGCGTCTTTGGGAGACTTTTGGTGAAGACCCATATCTCGCTTCGGTCATGGGAACCGCGTTCGTCCGCGGGCTTGAGGGCGAAGACGTGAGCAGCGGTAAACATGTCGCGGCGAGCCTAAAGCACTACGTTGGCTACAGCTTTCCGTTGACCGGACGCGACCGCACACCTGCCTACATTCCGGAATACGCCCTTCGCGAAAACTTTCTGCCGCCATTTGCCGCAGCAGTTAAAGCAGGTGCACGCACGGTGATGGTCAATTCAGCCGAGATCAACGGCGTGCCGGGCCACATCAACAAACATTTGCTGACCGATGTACTGAAAGGCGAACTGGGCTTTGACGGATTTATCGTTACGGATTGGGAAGATATAAAAAAACTAGTCACGCAGTGGCATGTCGCGGCCGATGAAAAAGAAGCGACGCGGCTCGCAGTCATGGCAGGGATCGATATGAGCATGGTGCCGCTTAGCTATAGCTTTAGCGACTCGCTGATCGAACTCGCCAAAGAGAAAAAGGTTCCGATGTCACGGATCGATGACGCGGTCCGTCGGATCCTTCGGGTAAAGTTTGAAAACGGCTTGTTCGAGAACGCGATGCCAGACGAATCCCTTCGAGCGAACTTTGCACGGACCGAATATCCGGCAGTGGCTCTCCAAGCGGCGCACGAATCAATTACTCTCCTGCAGAACAAAAACAACATTTTACCGCTCGGCAAGGGTAAGAAAATACTTGTCACCGGCCCAACGGCCGATTCCCTGATCTCGCTCAACAATGGCTGGACGTATGTCTGGCAGGGCTCCGAACCGACGCTTTATCCAAAGGAAAAGCCGACCGTTGAGGCCGCGATCGCCGAGAAACTCGGTAGCGGCAAAGTTGCGTTCGTGCCCGGAACGCGTATCGTGCGCAAGGCCGGAACACCGTCGAACAACAATCCAACGAATATCGACGAAGTGGTTGATATTCCAGCGGCAGTTGCGGCGGCCAAGAATGCGGACACTGTCGTCCTTTGCCTCGGTGAAGGTTCATACACCGAGCATCCCGGCAACATCGAGGATCTTACGCTGCCGGACATTCAGCTCAAGCTCGCCGAGGCAATTATCGCTACGGGGAAGCCGGTGGTGATCGTCTTGGTCGAGGGCCGACCGCGGGTGATTAGCAGGATCGCTGATAAGGTCGACGGAATTTTGATGGCATACAATCCGGGAAACGAGGGCGGACGAGCTATTGCCGACGTGCTGTTCGGTGACTACAATCCGGACGGCAAGCTGCCGATCACTTACCCGCGTTCGCCCGGTTATTTTCCGACGTATGATACGCAGCCTTTCGGAAAGTTTCCGATGGGCTCGCCCTTTTCTCCGCAGTTCGAGTTTGGCCATGGATTGAGCTATACGACCTTCAAATATGAAGATCTAAAACTTTCGGCAAAAACGATCGGTGCGGGCGATAAACTCGACGTTTCATTTAATATAACCAATGCGGGCAAAGTTGCGGGCAAGGAAACGGCGATCCTATATTTGCGGGATGACGTCGCGTCGATGACGCCGGCTGCAAAACGCGTGAAGCGGTTCGCGAAGGTGCCGCTCGAACCTGGCCAGAGCAAAACGGTTACGTTTACCCTCGACCGGCGCGATCTGGAATTCATCGACGCCGCAAACAAACCTGTGGCAGAACCCGGAGAGTTCACCGTTATGGTCGGCGGCCTATCGGCCACATTTACGCTTAGAGAATGAAAATGAGATCACGGTTAGTTTTCACATTGTTTGTCGCTGGCTCTTTCGTGGTTTCTGTAGCTGCGCAGGGCGCAGATCTATTCAAGCGAAAAAACATCGAGGCGAAAATGTTGTTCGTGACGAAATGGCAGCTCGCCAACCCGAACCATCCGCTCTACGACTGGACCAACGGAGCGTTTTACGCCGGGGTATTCGCTGCATGGGAAACGACGAGATCTCCCGAGTTAATGGCCGCGATGATCGAAATGGGCGAAAAGAACAGCTGGAAGCCCGGGCCGAGATTCGACCATGCGGACGACATCGCTATCAGCCAAACGTATCTCGATCTCTACCGGATCAAAAAGGATAAAAAGATGCTGCAGCCGACCATCGATGTTGCCGAGCGTCTCAAAAAAGAGTCCGGTAGCGAGGTGGCAAAACACGCGATCACATGGTGGTGGTGCGACGCGTTATTTATGGCGCCGCCGACGCTGGCAAAGTTGAGCAAGATCACTGGTGATAAGTCATATCTCGTGCTGAACGACAGGCTGTTTTCAGAAACGTACGATCGTCTTTGGGACAAGGACGAGAAACTGTATGCGCGCGACGACTCGTATTTGCTAAACGCAAAAGGCGAGGGCAAACGCGAAGCGAACGGCAAAAAGGTTTTCTGGAGCCGCGGAAACGGTTGGGTTGTCGGGGGACTCGTTCGCCTATTAAAGGAACTTCCGAAAGATCATCCGAAACGCAGTTTCTACCTGGATCAATATAAAACGATGATGGAACGGATCGCGTCGCTGCAGCAGTCCGACGGACTATGGCGATCGAGTTTGCTCGATCCCGATGCATATCCGGGCGGCGAGGCAAGCGGGTCAGGTTTTCACCTTTATGCTATGGCATGGGGGATCAACAACAAGATCCTTGACCGGGCGAAATATCTTCCTAAAGTGAAGAAGGGCTGGATCGCCCTGAACCAGCTCGTCCATCCTGATGGAAAGGTGGGCTGGACCCAACCGATCGGTGCCGACCCGAGACGGAATTTCAACGCCGACAGCTGGGAAGTTTACGGCGCCGGAGCATATCTGCTTGCCGGCTCCGAGGTAGTAAAACTCTAAGGCGTGATCCGCAGCCTGATCTTAAAGTTGGCTGCCGTTTCTGGTTGTTTTGTCGAGATCGCGAGCCTTACTCCGCGTTCTTCGCGTGCGCCTTTATCGACGCTTCCGGGCGGTCCGGGAGCGGTAAGAAAATTGGGCCCGATCACCTGACCAAACATTTTCGGTTCAAGGATCTCTGCAGTAAGTTTACCGCCCTCAAATTCAAACCTGCCGCCTCGTTCGATTATCGCCCAATCGCTGTGCAGATACGACGTGATCAATTCCGGCCGAGTCATCTTGATCGAGTCTTCGATCAGAAATTCGGCTGGCGTGGTAAACGAGAATCGCCGTGCGAATTTCTCGACACCAACGTCTGGTTGATAGGCTGAAGTAAGATCTGCGACAAGCGATAAGCCGCCATTGTCCATCTTCAGGTCGCGAATCGTGATGTCGTTCAGACGCCCGTAGGGAACCTCTGAGAATGCGTCGTGACCTTTGCCTTCGCTGCCCTGTCCCTTTCCGCCGATGACAACCGTGTTGTGATGTTCTGTCATCGGCACGCCGGCGTAACCTGAATCGCCCGTCAGATATTTTCCGTTCGACCAGATAATGAAGCTCCCGGCGTCAGGATGAGCATGGCCGCTCGATAGGCGCCAATCTGGAAAGCTCTCAAGCTTTTTCGTTGCAGCGTGGCCTTCGGGCGGGCCTGCTTTGAACGCAAATGCCGTTGCCTTGTCGTCCCAGCTTGAGCGCCAATAGACGACTTCATGATCGGGAAAGTAATGCCACTTCGCCTGCTGCTCGATGGGCACGGCCCTTATCGCCTGGTTGTACCAGATAAACGTCCAAAACTCTTCGGCGTTTATCTGACCCTTCGATTTAAGCCAGTCGGCAACGCCTTGTGCCTCGCCGTTTCCGTAACGGTTCGCGAGATTGTAGAGGATATTGTAATTGCTTCGAAAGTGGCCGTTTATGCGTTCGCGTTCATAGTCGTCACCCTTCCGCGCTCGTGTTATCGGGCCAGCGTAGATATCACCAAAGTCGAAATTGAACTCACCGCCCGGCAGCGTTGCGTGCGAAACGTATTTGTGCGCTAGCCGAAGTCCCGGCGTCGTCGGATAAAGGTCCTCGCCGGTCGCATGTAACTGAGCGTCCATGTAGTGGACGAGCCACGGCGTCGAGAATATCCAATACTCCATTCCCTCGTAGTAATAACCGTCTTCGGAATATGTTGCCAAAACGCGATCGTATATTGCCCGCGAGGTTGCGGCCCAGTCTGCAGCTTCCGGCGTTTCGCCCATCAAGGCATACGCCGCGATCGCCAATCCAGTTACGGGAATGAATGTATGATTTTGGCTATAGGAGTATGACTTACCGGTTTTTGGTTTGAAATACTCGTAAAGCAGTCTCGCCTGTTTGATCAGTTTGTTGCGATATTTGTCTCGTTCGGCGGCTGTCAGATCGTGGTAAAGGAGGTCGTAACCCCAACCCATTCCGTAAAGCAGATGGCCGGCCGCGAGATCGACGTTCGGCTTGTTATAGGAATAGCCCCAAACATCGTATGACACCGCCGCGTCCATGTATTTCTTTGCAGCGTCTAGATATTTTTTATCTCCTGTGATCTTGTAAACGAAAGCAGCCTCGGCGATACCGATGCCGACCTCATTTTGAGCTCGACGCTCTTCTGCGGGCGGCTTCGCCGGTTCTGCGGTAAGGGCGCGCACGCGAGAAAGGGTGGTTTGCCAAAGCTCTTTTTGCGTGAGCGTCTTTTGCTTCAGTTGATCGATCTCGGCCTGTGTCAGGAACACGCGCGGATGGACGCCGACCAATTCTGGACGCAAAGTCGAAGGCTTCGATTTTGCGATTGCGATGAGCGGATGTTCACCCTTCAGCTTTTGTGATGCGTCGCGTTCAGCCTTGAGTTCCTGGCTGTCCTGCGAGATTCCCGCGCCAGCACAGATCGAAATAACCAGAGCGAACGCTCCGAGTTTTTTTGACATACTAATTAGGTTGCTCAAATCAATCCATTAACAGTCCGCCGTTGATCTCGATCGTCTCGCCGCAGAGATAGCTCGCGGCGTCCGAAGCGAGGAACGCGATCACGCTCGCGACCTCATCGGGACGTCCTTCGCGGCCCATCGGTATCGCCTTTCGCAGATTTTCCATCACCTCGGGCGTCGTGAACGTTTCGTGATAAGGCGTGTCGATCACGCCGGGCGAAACGGCATTTATTCTGATGCCTTGCGTCGCAAATTCCTTTGCCATTCCTTTGGTCATGGTTAGAATTGCGGCCTTTGCGGAAGAATAGTGGATCGAGCCAAGAGCCCCTCCGTTCCGGCCGGCGATGGACGTAACGTTAATGATCACGCCGGAGCCTTTCTCGAGCATTTTCGGAATGACCGCCTGAGCGGCGAAAAACGCGCTCTTCGCATTGAGATCAACTACCTCGTCCCACCGATGCTCTGTCATCTCGAGCGTCTTAAGGCGTTCTACGAGCGAGCCAGCATTGTTGACAAGGATGTCAACGGAGCCGAGTTTTACCTCAACCTCGCGGACCATCTTCTCGATCTCCGCATTGTGCGTTACGTCGGCCTTGACCGCGATGGTCGGGCCGGTAATGGCATCGACGGCCGCATCTGCGCCGGCTTTGTTGTTGTTATACGTGATCGCGACCGACGCACCGCACCTGCCGAAATATTCGGCAGTCGCGCGGCCGATGCCGCTGGACGCTCCGGTCACGAGAACGACCTTGCCTTTGAAATCAAAAGGGTTATGCATATTTATTTAGTGAAACCTTCCTAATATTTCCGGCGAGAACGAAAAGAACGATCGTTCCTATCGGTGCCAGCAAACCCGCCGTCACAAGCACTGGCGTGTATGAAAAATTATCGACGATCCAACCCGTCGAAAAGATAAAGATCATTGAGCCAATGCCTGCGCCTGTTCCGCCCAGGCCAGCGACCGAACCTACTGCGTTCGTCGAATAAAAATCGCTCGGCAGCGTTTGGACGTTGTTGATCCAAACCTGGAATCCGAAAAGAACGACGCCGATCAAGCCGAGCGCGATCATCGCGTCAGGCGTAAACGCCGCAAAAATTCCCGCCGGCATCAGGAGCGCTGCGAACGCGATGACCCCCTTGCGGGCGGCATTTACGGTCCAGCCTCGACCAATGAGAAAACCGGACAGCCAGCCGCCAAATAAGCTGCCCGCATCAGCGGCGACATACGGCACCCATGCGAACAATCCGATCTCCTTGAGATCGAAACCATGTACCTGATGCAGAAAAAGCGGCAGCCACGTAATGTAAAGCCACCAAATCGGGTCGACCAAAAACCTGGAGAGTATAATGGCCCAGGTTTGACGATATTTCAGAAGCTCAAGCCAGCCGATGGGCGGGTCGTCCGTTTGGTTCGGAGTTTTTCCTTGGTCCTCGCGGATCGTTTCGAGTTCTTCAGGCGTCAGCCATTTGTGTGTCGCCGGCTTGTCGTAGACCAGCCACCAAACGGCGAGCCATGCGAATCCGAGCAAACCTGTAATAACAAAGACCTGTTGCCAGTGGCCGAAGTAAGCGTAGAGCCCGACGATCACCGGCGGTGCAACGATAGAACCGATAGCCGCGCCGCTGTTAAAGATCGCCATACCGAACGCGCGCTGTCTGGCAGGAAACCATTCGGCGACGGTCTTTGCGGCACCCGGCCAGTTGCCGGCCTCACCAATGCCAAGAACAAATCGAAATGCACTCAAGCTGCGGATGCCGATGGAAAATGCGTGGGCGATCGCTGCAAGTGACCAGATCACTATCGAAGCGGTGAATCCTTTTTTGATCCCTACGCGGTCGTAAAACTTTCCTGAAAGCGCCTGGCTGATCGTGTACGCAAAAAGAAACCACGTTGCGATACCGCCGAATTCGGTATTCGAAAGGTTGAGGTCCTCTGTGATGACAGGAGCCAGGACCGAGATCGTCAGCCGGTCGATATAATTGATCAGCGTCGCGAAAAAGATCAGCCCGACGATGATCCAACGGAGTCCGTTGATCTTGAATCCGCCCTCCACCCTAAGGCTCTCAGTTGTCGGCGCTGGTTCGTGCATTTCAGATGCTCGTCAATTTGTTCGTTTTGATCCCGACGATTCGCGGACGATCAGTTCGCAATCGAGTACTCGTTCTCGGCGCGAAATTCGCTTGCCGCTTTTTATTCTTTCCAGCAGCATTTCGGTGGCGATCTGTCCCTCGACACGCATTGGCTGCCGAACCGTCGTCAATGACGGCGATATTCGTGCGGCCATTGGAATATCGTCAAAGCCCACGATCGCAATATCGTCCGGAATTCTCAGACCTGCATCGCTGATCGCTCGCATCGCTCCGATCGCCGTGAAATCGTTGCGTGCAAATACAGCGGTCGGCGGGTTGGGAAGAGAAAGCAGGCGCTTCATTGCTTCGAATCCGATGTCCTCGGTCGAATAACCGGCGACGTCGGGCAATTCATCGCTTCGTCCTGATATCAGTCGTTCGTCTACTGGAATCGAGTGGCTTTCAAGAGCATTTACATAACCCTGGAGCCTTTTAAGGTGTGAACCGCTGCTCAAATTTGCACCTATGAACGCGATCCGCCTATGGCCCAGATCGATCAAATGTCGCGTCGCCTCAAAGCCACCTTTCAAATTGTCCGGCGACACGAGATCCACATTCTTATGTCGGAAATCCCGGCCGATCGCGACCACAGGTACGTTTGTCTCGACCAGGTTTCGCAGATAACGGTCGCCGGCCTCGTTCGATCGAGTCGCGACGATTATGCCGTCGACGCTGTGGCTGGAAAGCGACTCAAAGGCAACGATGTCTTCCTTTGAGCCGTTTTCACTAATGCAAATGAATAGGTTGAATCCCTCATCAACAAGCGTTTTGCGCACCGAGCGAGCAAGCTCTGTAGAATACGGATTCGAAATGTCGCCGAGGACAAGTCCGACCGTCTCGGTAAACTGCCGCTTAAGGCTGCGTGCCAGACCGTTCCGACGATAGTTCAGGTCCTTAACAACTTTTAAAACTTTTTCCCGCGTGATCTCGCTTACATACCCTTCGCCGCTCACCACGCGAGATACGGTCATCGCAGTTACGCCCACTGCATGCGCAATGTCGTTCAGCGTCGGTTGCCGTCTTCTCGGCCGCTTTTCTTCTGGTGCAGTGATTCTCAAGAGAAGTGTATGTTAACGTTAACATCTTAACACGTACATCGCTTAGTCCGCAAGTTCTGTCGCAAAAAAAGAAATTATCGAATCAGTGTTTACGGGAGATTGATCAGTGAGATGTGGCTTACCGTTTATTCTGGAGCCGCCCGTCGGATTTGAACCGACGACCTTTCGATTACGAATCTCGACTTAGGTGTGGCATTTATATATCGTTCACGAAAGCACTTGATTTCTCTACGCTATTGGGAAGGGCAATGGCGGGTATGCGTTCAACCTTTGCCGAATTTGAACGAGATATAATCCGCGAAAGAGTGATCGCCGGTATTGCGAATGCTCGGGCGAATGGCAGACCGCATGGCCGGCCAAGGACCGCGGCGCTAAAAAGGGAAGAAATACTTCGGTTGAAAAAGAGCAGGTTGAATCATTCGCAGATCTCCAGGAAGCTAAAGATCAGTCGCGGCTCGGTTATCAATCAAGTTCGTGGGTAATTGGAGGAAGTAGGAATGTATTTATTGGCTTTTCAGCCACTTGTAAATCGCCTTGCGGCTGAAACGATAGTGCCGATCTCCGTATTTCGTCGGCGCACTTTTTTACAGATAACGCACAACCGCAATAGGTCGGTTACTTTCATTTTGACAACGAAAATCGTGGATAAAGTAATTTACCGCGTAGCATAAACCATCTTATGATGAGGCGACCATCAAGGCTGGTCTCTTGGAATTTGCGGACAACGTGACGGGGTCGGTCTATTTTCCAACCGTCCACCCGCCTTCGATCATCAACGAAGTTCCGGTCACAAAAGCAGCCTCATCGCTGGCCAGATACAGCGCTGCGGCGGCGATCTCTTCCGGAGTGCCCATTCTTCCGATCGCCTGTGTTGCGGCCATCTCGCGATAAGCCTTTTCTGGATCGGAATACTCGTCGATGCGGGCCTTAACAAACGGCGTCTCCACTCGGCCCGGACAAATGCAATTTGCCCTGATGCCATCACCCGCGTGGTCAAGAGCAATGCATTTTGTAAAACCGACGACTGCAAACTTTGTTATGCAATACGCGATCCGGTCCTTTACCGCGACGACGCCGCCTACCGAGGACATATTGACGATCACTCCGTGTTTTCGTTCGATCATTTTTGGAAGAACCGCTTTTGTTAGATCGAACATCCCGCGGACATTCACAGCGTAAAGCCGATCGAGATCATCCGCAGAAGCCTCGAGTATCGTTCCTACATGACCTAGGCCGGCGTTATTTACGAGAACGTCGAGCTGTCCATGCTCGTTGTGTGCGGTCTCTGCCGCATTAATACAAGCTTCGCGATCGGCGACATCGAGCTTTAGGAAATTCGCCTGACCACCGTCGGCTGCTATGTCATCAGCCACTCGCTGTCCGTTCGTTTCGTCGATATCAGCAACGTAAATGAACGCGCCTTGTCGGGCCAGTTTGAACGCAATGGCCTCACCAATGCCAGATGCCGCACCTGTGACCAACGCTATTTTCCCCGACAAATCGAACATATCTCCGCTGTATTAGGTCGCTCTTCAAAAGCGGTTGCTGAGCCCGTTCCGACTTTTATTCGATCCGACTTTTGCGGCCGTAGCCGATTTCGGCACCGCCCGACAATACATGATCGACGCCCGTTGTAAAAGTAGCTTCGGCCGCAATAAACAGACAAAGTCTTCCCGCTTCCTCGGCTGTTCCCATTCGGCCCAGGTGCTGAGCGGCATTGCCTTCAGCCAATGTGGCTTCCGGATCGTCCGACGCGTCGATTCCTTCCTGCCACAGCGGCGTGTAAATGTTGCCCGGAGAGACCGAATTTACGCGGACGCCGTGAATCGCCTCATCGATCGCCAAAGCCTTTGTAAATGCGGTGATCGCACCCTTGGTAGCAACGTAAGTCGTGGCGTGAAGCTGTCCCATGCGCCCGACCAGACTCGACATATTGATGATGTTGCCTTGGGTTTTCCGCAGATGTGGAAGAGCAAACTTGCAGGCACTAAAGATACTCACAAGATTTAGATCGAGTAGATCACGAAACTCTTCGACCGAAAAATCATCGATCGGCTTGTGAGGCGGATGCCAGCCGGCATTGTTTATGAGACAGTCGATGCGTCCAAATTTCTCGACTGTCTGGGCGATCAGGTTTTCTATCTCCCGGGTTTTGGAAACGTTGCATTTTATAAAGTAGGCATCTCCGCGTGTATTCAATTCGGCAGAAACGCGGTCACCTTCGTCCTGATTTCTAGCGCAAAAGGCGACCCGCGATCCCGCATCGACGAACACGCGCACGCATCCTTCGCCGATGCCCTTGGTCCCGCCGGTAATGATAGTGACCTTGTCACGATAATTCATAAGAGGATCAAACCGGCGGATTCAGCAGTTTCTGTGCTTCAGGCGAATTCATATTATCTGGCGTGATCATCATCACGCCGGTGTCAATCCGTTTTTCGACCGGTTTACCGAGCAGATGATCGATCATCGCTTTTAGGCCGAGCTCGCCGATGGCAAACGGGCTTTGTACGACTATACCTTGCATCTGGTTGTTCTTCATCGCCTCCACAAATTGCGGACTTGAGTCAAATCCGACAAAGGTGATTCTTCCAGCCAAGCTGCGGTCCTGCAGTGCGAGCAGCATTCCGGTCGTAGCCGGCTCGTTCGACGCAAAAACGCCGGTGGCCTGATCTCCGAACCGCTGCAAAAGATTTTCGGCGGTTCGCTTGGCCGAGTCGCGCGTTGCACCGGCATATTGATTCGTTGAAATAAGTTCGATGTTCGGAAATTTTGTCTTCATCACCTCAAGGAAACCTTCTTCCCGGTCGGTTGTGCTTGCCGACCCTTCGAGGTAACGAAGCATAATGACCTTTCCGTTTCCTCCGAGCAACTCGCCGAGACGTTCCGCAGCCAGATTGCCACCCTTTTTATTGTCGGTCGCCGCGAAGCTGCTAATCTGGTCCGACTCTAATGCGGAATCTATGATGGTCGTGGGGATCCCGGCTTTTTTCGCCTCTTCAACGGGACGCACAAGGGCCTTGCTGTCGAGCGGTGCAAGCACTATCCCATTGACGCCCTGACTGATAAATCCTTCGACAACCTGTATCTGCTGCTCGCGGTCGTCTTCGCGAAGCGGGCCTTTCCAAATGAGATTCACGTTTACACCTTGCGACTTGAAATCGGCCGCGGCCTTCATCGCCCCGGCATTGACGCTTTTCCAAAATGGATGTGTCGTTCCTTTTGGAACCACTGCGATGGTGAAGTTCTTGCCGCCCGATTGATTCGTACCACATCCGAACAATCCGACGCCGATCGCGACAATGAATAGAATGGCCATTTTTTTCATAGAAGTTTTGTTCCTATTTCTCTTGTCGGAATGCTTGAGGTTTGCGCGTTCCGCCAACCGCTTCATGGTCTCGTATCTTTTTCGGCTCGGATGACGTAAATCTTAAGTTGAGGAACCTATTTTCCATGGAATCTGGGGTCCACGGTCGAAAAAACCTCGAACTCACCGTCCAGCCGAATATCCTCGGACGAAGCCCCGATCATCACTCTAAAAACTCCGGGTTCGACAACAAATCGCATGCTACGGTCCCAAAGCGAAAGGTCAGCCGGCGTCAGCGTGAAACGGATCGTCTTCCTCTCGCCAGGACGCAAGGTGATACGTTCGAAACCGCGAAGATTTTTTTCGTATGTCGTCACGCTGCTTATCACGTCGCGTGTATAAAGTTGGACCACTTCGTCACCTATCCGAGTACCGGTGTTCTGAAGGTCCAGGCTTACGTTCACAATGTCGCCGATCTTTGGTTTTGCCGGAGTGATCCGGAGGTTGCTATACCCAAATGTTGTGTAGCTCAACCCATGGCCGAAATAATAGAGTGCTCCATTGACCCGCGTCCTTTCGCCTTCAGCCTGAGCATTCGGTTTCGTCGGAAAATTGTACGGGATCTGCCCGACAGTTTTCGGAAAGGTCATTGTAAGCCTTCCGCCCGGATCATAATCGCCGAAAAGAACGTCGGCGATCGCAGTCCCGCCCTGTGCTCCAGGAAACCAGGCTTCGATAATTCCCGGCACGTATTTGTCCGCAAAATTGATGCTAATCGGGCGGCCATTTATCAGAACGACGATTATCGTCTTGCCGGTTGCATGAACGGCCTTCAAAAGATCAAGTTGGCGGCCAGGCAGATCAAGACTTGAACGTGAATGGTTCTCGCCGACCGTGGAACTCTGGTCACCGAGAACAACAACAGAAATATCCGCGCTACTGGCAGCCTTGACAGCCGTACTAATCTCATCGGATTCCTTCTCCGTTGAGGGCCCCGGAAGAATCTCGCTCTCAGGCCAGCCGCTGTCGATGACGTCGCAGCCTTTCGCATAGGTTACCTTTACCGTCGGCCCCAGCTTGTTCTTTATGCCTTCAAGGACCGTCACGCCCCGTACGTCAGAAGGGCCATAACGGTATTTAGTGTTCGTATCGTCATCCGCATTCGGCCCGATCACGGCGATAGATCGAATATTCTTGCTCAGCGGCAGGATATTTTTCTCATTCTTTAGCAAAACGATGCTCTCACGTGCAGCCCGCAATGCAACCTGCTGGTGTTCGGCAGAATTCGCGAGCCTCGCCGAAGCGTCGGCGTCCTGCACATACGGCCGATCAAAAAGGCCTAGTATGAATTTCACCCGAAGAGTGTCGCGAACGCGGTCGTCGAGCGTTTTCATCGTGACCTTGCCTTCCTTTACAAGCTCGCGCAGCGGAAGTATGAAATCGTTTGGGTGCGTAAAGTTGGTCTTTACGTTCAGGCCGGCGTTTATCGATTGCCGCACCGAATCCTTCATATCCGCGGCGACGTGATGCTTGTTGTACAGAAATTCGACAGACGCGCTATCTGAAACGACATAACCTCTGAATCCGAAATCTTTTCGAAGGCGTTCCGTAAGCCAATAGGAGCTGCCCGTAACGGGAACACTGTCGTAATCGTTGTACGAACTCATTATCCCGAGGATCCCTGCCTCCTTGATCACGGCCTTAAATCCGGGAAGAAAGATATTTTCCACTTCCCGCGGCGACGTTTGAGGATCTGTGCGGGCGTTTCCTTCACGTCCGCCTTTGTTATAGCTGTAAACGGCAAAGTGCTTTGCGGTTGAGGCGACCGTGTAGTCCTTCTGCAAGGCCTTTGCCATTGCCACGCCCATCCGCGACACAAGGTATGGGTCTTCACCATATGTGTCCTCGACTCGTCCCCAACGCGGATCGCGCGGAACGTCTAGCGTGGGCGAATACACATTCGTGTAGCCAAGGGCACGTGACTCGATGGCTGTGATGCGTCCTATTTCGCCTACCAATTCCTTGTTCCATGTACTCCCTATCGCTAACTGAGATGGGAAACTAGTCGCCGTCGTGAACGCCGCTCCGCGAAGTCCTTCATTTGTAAAATCTACGGGGATTCCGAGCCGCGTTTCTTCTACGAAGAACCGCTGAACCTCGTTCATCGCCCAGACATGTTTTTTTATGTCGGTAGCGTAGATGCTCTTACCATTAGGACCCCAACCGTTGAGGTGCTCGTCGATATTCGCAATGCCGTCCTTCCAGATCTGGTTCTTCCAATCCGGCGTCGGGAGCTCGTCTTTCAAGGGCGGATCCGAATCAGACCGCCCTCGGCCAACACCATACAGTGTCGCGGTCTGGTTTGTCTTTTCGTTCAGATTCATTTGACGCAAAAGGTCTTCGACCCGGGCGTTGACGTTGGC
This sequence comes from Acidobacteriota bacterium, assembly GCA_003223975.1. Taxonomy (GTDB): domain Bacteria; phylum Acidobacteriota; class Blastocatellia; order Pyrinomonadales; family Pyrinomonadaceae; genus OLB17. The sequence goes on along the minus strand of QHXS01000061.1, from coordinate 5,786 downwards.
TTTTGCGTCTTCATAGATGTCCTTTCGGCCGTTCTTATTAAGGTCGATCCAGCCTTGATGATAGATATTCATTCGCCCCGCGGGATCGGTTTGTGCGCGCACCGGCAAGCCACCGATAAAGACAACGAAAAGGTTTAGAAGGCAGAGAAATTTCATACGGCCAGTTTTGAGCGAAATCGTCTCAGGTATTCATCGCGGAATCCCAATGATCGTTCGAGGAAAAGTCCCGTCGCTTCATCGTGTTTGCCGTATCGGGAGCGATCTCTTGCTGCCGTTTGCGGCAATTGGCTCCTCCGACCGAACGATGTGTTCCACCTGCCTTCGCATGTATCGCAGAGCGTCGTCTATGGACGTTTCACCGACGATCGCGCTTTGGACCGTTCGCCAGAGCACTTCCTCGACCTCCGGATAACGAGCAAATTTCGGAGGTATCAGAATATGTTCGGTGATGACCCTTTCCAGCATCGCTAGCCGCTTTTTGTTTGCTTCGTCGGCTTCGCCTTGCATTTCTTGCATGACCGATCTCCGGACCGGCACACAGCCGTTTCGTGCCTCAACCAATTGCTGGTCAAAGGCGGTGAGAAACAAGAGAAATTTCACTGCGTCCTCATTGATAGCCCCAGTCTTTGTCAAGGCGAAAGTATGGCCGCCGCCGTAGGTGAGCGATTTGCCCGCGGGCCCGGTCGGATAAAGGCTTAGGCCGAGATTTCCATTGACGGCCGAGATACTCTCATCCTGATAAAGGCTGTAGTACCCGGGCCAATCGCAAACCATTGCGGCGTGCCCGGACCGGAAACACTCGTGAACCTCCTCATAATGCCAGGAAGAAAACTCACTCGGCATAACCTCTTCGGAATAAAGTTTTTGCAGAAGTCCTAAGGCCCATCGACCGGCGTCGTTCTCAATGTCGGGAACAAGATCCGACCGGAAAAGATGCGCGCCGGCCATTTCGGCAAGCTCATAAAACGTACCGAATAAACCAGACTCGCGTCCCGGAAATACGAACCCGTAAAGGTCAGGCGGCGAATTCAACCGAAGCGCGAGGTCGCACAATTCATCCCAGGTTGAAGGCGGAGTCGTGATCAGATCATTCCTGTAATGCAGGAGACGAACATCGATATTACGCGGGAGACCGTAGAGCAACTCATTGAAGGTCGCAAGCTCGAGCAGCATCGGCGCAAAATCTTCGAGTTCGGAGTCGTCAATAATTCCATTTAGCGGAGCCAGAAAATCTCGCTGCGAAGGTGCGTATTTTGTGTGGGTCGAGACGAGGTCATACGGCACCTGCTCCAGCTCCGCGAGGTGATGATTAAGCGCAGGATGGTCACCTGTGAATGCCACGTTCACCCTTATGCCGGTAGTGGCGGTAAACATCGCCAGGCTTTCGTACAAGGGGTCGTACGCCGGTCCACTGACGAGGGCGATCTGCAGTTCGTTATTCATTTTTCCAGGCCCCTCCATTCGGGAATTCGTACCATTGAAGCGATTCAGTCTTCATCGCGATACTATAGCCAGGCACGCTTGGGGGCATATATCGTCCGTTCCTTATGACTACAGGGTCGATAAAATGTTCGTGCAGATGATCGACGTATTCGATCCGCCGCCCGTCGAGCGAACCGCTCACTGCGATATAGTCGAAGATCGAAAGATGTTGGACATACTCGCAAAGGCCGACGCCGCCCGCATGCGGACAGACGGACACGCCAAATTTCGCAGCCATAAGTAATACCGCGATCACCTCGTTCACGCCGGCGAGACGGCAGCTGTCGATCTGGCAAAAGCTCAACGCATTCGCCTGCAAGAATTGCTTGAACATCACGCGGTTGTGACAATGCTCGCCGGTTGCAACGCCGATCGGGGCGACCGCTTTCGCGATAGCCAGATGCCCGAGAATGTCATCCGGATTCGTCGGTTCTTCGATCCACAGCGGAGCAAATGACGAAAGCTCCCGCATGTGTTCGATCGCCTGCTGCACATCCCAAACCTGGTTCGCATCCATCATCAACGTTCGTTCCGGGCCCATCTCATTCCGGATCAGAGCGGCACGACGAATGTCGTCATCCAGATTGAGTCCGACTTTCATCTTGAATTCGGACCAGCCATCCGCAAGCGCTTGCCGCACTAGGCGTCGTATCTTCTCATCGGAATAGCCCAGCCAGCCGGCCGATGTGGTGTATGCCGGATAGCCCTTTTCCAGCATCTCCGTTTCACGCCGCCCACGATGATCGGTTTGCGAGCGCAACATCTGCAAGGCCTCTTCGGGCGTGATCGCATCCGTAATGTACCTAAACGGAATGGCCGCGACGATCTGTTCCGGTGTCATATCCGATAAGAGCTTCCAGAGCGGTTTTTGCTCGACTTTTGCATACAGGTCCCACACCGCGTTGATGACCGCGGCGGCGGCAATATGAACAACCCCTTTTTCCGGCCCGAGCCAGCGGAGTTGGCTGTCGCCGGTCATCATGTACCAAAAGCCAGCCAGATCATCGGTGAGAGATTCAAGCGAATTGCCAACCAGAAGAGAAGCCAGTGATTCAATCACCGAGCAGCAGATCTCGTTCCCTCGTCCGATCGTAAAGGTCAAGCCGTGACCTTCAAGCCCATGCGACGAATCCGTGGTCAATATCACGTAGGCTGCCGAATAGTCTGGATCGGCGTTCATCGCGTCCGAGCCGTCCGATAACCAGGAGGTCGGAAAGCGTATGTCCAAGGTTTTTGCACCCGTGATCTTCATACCCTGTTCTTTGGTCCGCGATCGGGCCGTTTCTGCGTACACAGAACTTTCTCCATTAACCAGCCGGCGCGGCGCTTAATCTGACGGCTTCTTCGGCCGTAAGATCACGCTGCGATCATTTCGATTGTGGACCTTATTTGGCATCATCACCGTTGGATTCCAATTCAGCCTGATCCTCCATCTCCTCGATCTTTCTTCCTTCAATACTTTCCTCCGCCAATCGGAATGTGGCCGTTCCGCGTCGGCCGAAAGCAAACATAACGACCCCAAACACCAGCAATACAAGCCCCCACCAAAAATTGATGTTGATGCCAAGTGACCGAGCGTAGATCTCATTGCCCATGACCAGCCCTGCGATAACCAACACGACTCCCAGAAGCGAAAACATCAAACCCAACGGCAATCTAATATCAATTCCCATATCGAGTCTCCATCACCAGAAAATAATATTCAGCACGAGAGCGAAAAACAGAACGACAATTGCCGCTATCGTTGGGCGCTTGTACCACACAACGTTTTCTTCTTTTGGCCGTTCGGTCAGTGAATAGACCAGGCCAACAAGCTCCTTTTCCTCTCGGCGGGCGGTTGCCAGGCTGATCAAGATCGTGACAACGAAACAACTTGTCCACGCAAAGATCGCCGTCCAAAAGTTCTGTGCCATTTCGCTTGGATAAACATGAACGACGCCGAACCAACCGCCCTTTATTCCCGCAACGGCCGCCATCGGCAATGTCAGGCCGTGATGCACCGCTGCGGCAAGCGTGCCCGAAATCAGGCCGAAAAATGCACCGTGGCCGGTCGCTCGTTTCCAAAACATTCCGAGCAAAAAGGTTGCAAACAGTGGTGCGTTTACAAATGCAAAGACAAGCTGGAGCATGTCCATGATGTTGTTAAAGCGCGTCGCCACATACGCCGCCGCGACGGAAACAGCGATACCGAAAACCGTGGCCATCCGACCGATCCATAGATAATGCTCGTCGCTCGCATCACGCTTTATGTAGGACTGGTATATGTCGTAGGTCCAGACGGTGTTAAAGGCGGTCACGTTCCCGGCCATTCCCGACATAAAGCTTGCGATCAGCGCCGTGAGGCCGAGGCCGAGCATTCCCGTGGGAAAGTAATGGCCGAGCATCATCGGAATCGCCATGTCGTAGTTGTATGTGCCGTCCGGTTTTTGCGGCAGGGCAAATCCGGTCTCGCTTGCCTGAGACGTCAATGCAATCGCGATCATTCCCGGAAGAATTACAAGAAACGGGAAGAGCATTTTTGGAACCGAAGCGACCAAAGGCGTGCGGCGTGCGGCGGACATCGAATCGGCTGCCATTGCGCGTTGAACGACCAAGAAGTCCGTGCACCAATATCCGAACGAAAGAACAAAACCGAGGCCCATCGCCAACCCAAACCACTCGACACCCATCGGATTGTCGGATGCGCTTGCCATGTGACTCCATGAATCGGTCCATGCGCCGGGAGCAAAGCCGTTTGAGGTCGCGATGGTCGCCAGCCGCGATTGCAGGCCAGCCCAGCCGCCGATGTCGATCAGTCCAAGTATCACAAGTGGCGCAAAGCCAAACACGATCAAAAAGAACTGAAGCACTTCGTTGTAGATAGCGGAGGTCAAACCTCCGGTGAATACATAGATCAGAACGATCACTGCCGATACGAGAATGCTGAAACTGAAATCCCATCCCAACAGCGATCCAAGCAGCAGCCCAACTGCATACAATGAAATGCCGGATGAGAACACGGTCATGGCCGCAAACGAGATCGCATTAAAGCCGCGGGTCTTTTCGTCAAAACGCAGCTTCAAATATTCCGGCACCGACCTTGCCCGTGAGCCGTAATAGAACGGCATCATAAAGATCGCCAGGAACACCATTGCGGGAACCGCACCGATCCAATAAAAATGGCTCGTCATGATCCCGTATTTTGCCCCCGAGGCCCCCATCCCGATCACCTCCTGGGCTCCGAGATTGGCGGAAAGAAATGCGAGACCCGCGATCCAGGCGGGGAGCGAGCGGCCGGACAGGAAAAAATCCGTCGTCGTTTTCATGTAGCGTTTCAGGGCAAAGCCGATCCCAACAACGAACACGAAATAGATAAGCATGATCGCCCAGTCGATAAAGGTAAGTTTCATTGTTCGGTATCACTTTCCAGTGTATGTAACCCGCCAGATCGTGTTCGAGCCCTCATCCGCGACAAAAAGCGATCCATCGTTTCCTGCTTACGCCAAGTGACGGCACCATCCCGAAGCAGGCCATTGAAAATATGATCGTTCTGAATCCACGGCTTTTCATAAAAACTCTGATTCCTGCTCGCCTAACTGACCCAGAGAACCGGTTGACGAATAAAAAAATTGCGCATTACTTCCTCGACCTTCGAATCGGGCGGCAGCCGCTTCCAAAGATCGATATATTCGGGTCGACCGAGAGCAAGCCCCGCGAAAAGCAAACTACTTTGTCTCATCGGCCATTCGCTGTCGTACATTACGTCGGCCGACCTCGGAAAACTCTTTTTGTCGACGAGATACGGAAACATGTATTTCATTGCCAAGGCGAGGCCCCGCCCGTCGGGCGTTTCGAACAACCACAAGTTTTCCTGCGGCGTCGACAAGATCTGCGCGATCGTCGTCATAGCATCGAGATTGAAAAGCGAATAGCTATATGGCTTCGTCCGCCTCAATTCCTGTGGAAAGCTGCCGTCCTTGTCCACCTGTCCTGGGACGATCACGGTCTTGAACCGTGCGCGGCAGTATTCGAGTAATTCTTTATTACCCGTCAGCCGGGCGAAAGCCGCGACCTGCATCACCCAACACGTGCCGTGATTATTCTTCGCCTCTCGCTCGTCCATGCCGTACTGATGCGTTGTCATCCACTGCAAATACTCGGAAAACCATTTCTTTACGCCCGACAGATCTGCAACTGATATTCCCTTCGAGCCCTCCAGGATCTCAACGGCACGCGCGACCTCGACCAAATGGATCGTGTCGATTATTCCTATACCCCGACCAGTAAATCTTCCCCTGATCGCCTGTGCATAAAGCAGGCTCGGA
>QHXS01000070.1 GCA_003223975.1 Acidobacteriota bacterium | reverse complement strand
AATCAAGGCTTTCGTCGTCGATCTGGACGACGTTAAGGGTTTTGCCCATCGACGGCGTGCCAAATGACTTGGCGTAAAATTCCAACGCTCGTCCTATCGTTTCTCCGAACGACTGGACGTTGGCATCGAAACCGGGCCGGGTGTAGAAATTCAGCGAATACTCGCCGAACTTAAGATTCTTGACAAGGTATTTGCTATAAGCGAAATTTCCCACCAAGCCCGGCTTAGACTGAACAAAGTGGTATTTGTTGGCAGTTGGCGTGACAGGCGAATCGCTGTACCCGACCATCTGCATACCCGCAGGCAGCGTGAGCGTGATGTCCGATGTCGCGAGGTCGGCAGCGTAATTATGAAACGGGAACCAGCGAGCGGCATACATCAGGTAGCCCTGGTCAGGGCCGATCGACGCAAGCCGTTTGTTTAGCAGCGGGCCGCCGCTCGGCGTATTGAGAGCGCCGGAATACTTGAATCGCAGCGTGACCGTAGCGCCTTTGACGACCGGGTCGCCGAGGTCAACTCGAACGCTCGGGCCGAGGTCGGAAACGCCGACCTGATCCTGGACGAAGGTTATATCAAGCGGCTTTACCACGGGCGTTGCGGCAGCTGCCGCTGCCTTGCCCTTTGGCGCAGGCGTTACCGCTGCCGAGACCTTGTCGCCGCGCGAGACCGAGTCGACCTTTAGCGAGCCGTTCAATTCGAAGGTGACCGACCGCGTGTCTTCCGACGGCGTGAACGTAACGTCTGCCGTGGCGGTCAACTTGTTCTCGATCGGGTTAAGCTGGGCGTCGATGAGATAGCTGGAAACGTCAAACTGCGTTCGCTTTACCTGCTGGGCCTCGGCGGCAAAAGCCGCTGCCAACACTGCCGCGGCTGCAAAAAAACTGGTCAAAAATCTATTCATTATCTGAGATCCCTTGAATTTCGGATGCGTTTCTTTGATGTTTTTGCCTGTTAAATCGTTTGCCAGCTGCGCCGGCTACTTTTCCGATTCGAAATCGACCGAGACCACTTTTTCCGATATCTCGCGGCCGAGGGCGGCGACCTTTTGATGTTCGGGGTGGTCGGTGTATGCGTCTAGGGCGGCCGTATCGCGGAACCGAGAAAAAAGGCCGGTGTCAAATGAACGGTCGAGGTGAAGAACGTCGGAGCCGACCTCGAATTCAATGATATCGGAGATTATTGACGGCAGGGCGCGCAGCTTTGCGATGTGGTCTTCGCGAGCGGCGTCGGCGACATCCTGACGATATTTCCACAGCACCATGTGAACAATGCTCATTTGGCCCTCGCGGCGATCGCCTTTAGTTTCTCGCGCGTGAAAAATGCCGGTTCGACCGATGCCGGAAACTCGCGGTTTAAGACCTCGATCTCGGTCTTTGTCTTATAGATCGGGTTATCGACCGTTGTTTTCGATGCGTACACGCCGTGATCGTCGGACTTGAGATCAGTGATATCGAAGGTGCGGATCTGGCGGTCGCTTGAGTCGAAAAGCCGAAGCTGCGTGGGAACATAATTGTCGGCACGCATGGCGACCTCCATCCGTGAGACGGTTCCCGATTCGCCTTTTTTCAGTTTGCCCTCGAGCTGATATTGCTGATGATCGCCGGCTGTTTCCTCTTTGACCAGGCGAAAATCAAATTTGCCCCATTCGCCAAGAAGCTCGCCTGCGGTGATGCCGCCAAAGAACATTTTATTTGTATCCGTCTCACGAAAATCCTGCAGCGAAGACGAGTATGTCGTGACGACCGCCGGCTTGCCGGGAGCTTCGATGGTCAGCGACGCGAGGTCGTTCTCATCAGCGGGTTTAACGATCTGAGTCAGCGTCGCAGTTTCGCCGTCGGCTTGTTTTCGCCAACTTTCGATTTCATAATCTTTGACCGAGTTATCTTCCGAAGTGATAGTGAACCGCACGCGCGTCTTTCGAAGCGGAGCCGCATCGCGGCGCAGGAGTTCGGCGATGATCTCATTGCCCCGATTGGAAGCAGCCGAGGTATTTTTCGGCGCGGATGAGGTGTTTTCGGCGACGTTCGAGCCGCCGCAGCTTGCCGTCGCCAGGGCAGCGAGTAGAAAGAAACGCCGAAGCCGGCCGACCGTGCAAATTGTTGAATCCTTTGCTTTTCGCATTCTTTATCCTTATATTAACGAAAACTATCAGGCATTCGCTATCCGGACATCCACAAACGCGGACATTTTTAATGGATCGAATTATAAGATTTGCCGGTGTTACGAAACGCTACGAAACCGAGGACCGCGTGGTCGCAATCGACTCGGTCGATCTCGAGATATCGCGCGGCGAACGCGTCGCGATAATGGGGCCCTCGGGCTCGGGAAAATCTACGCTTTTGAATCTGATCTCCGGGCTCGATGAGCCGACCAGCGGTACCGTCTTTTTCGAAGATCGGGCATTGAGCGAAATGAATGACAACGAGCTCACGCTGATGCGCCGGAAAAAGATCGGCCTGATCTTCCAGACGTTCAACCTTTTGCCGACGCTTACAGCGACCGAGAACGTTTCGCTTCCGCTGCGCCTTGACGGAATGCGGCGGCGTACGGCGAACGCGCGTGCCGTCGAACTTCTAACTCGCGTGGGTTTGAACGAAAGATTGACGCATCGGCCGGATGAGCTTTCGGGCGGCGAGCGTCAACGCATCGCCATTGCGCGTTCGCTGGTCTTCAATCCGCCGGTTCTGCTTGCTGACGAGCCCACCGGAAATCTCGATTCGCATACGGGCGCCGATATCATCGAGTTGCTTGACAAGCTGCACGACGAATTCCAAACCACCGTTGTACTGGTTACGCACAACAGTTCGGCGGCCGAACATTGCGAACGGCGGTTCACAATGCTCGACGGAAAAATAGTTTCCTCTAATGAATAGCGGACTGAAACTGGTTACCCTGCGCCAATGGTCGCGGCACAAGCTGCGGCTTTCGCTTACGGTGCTCGGCATCGCGCTCGGCGTCGCGGTATTTTTTGCCGTAAGGACGACGAACAGAACGCTGGTCGATTCGCTGAACTCGACGATCGAAAAACTGGCGGGCAAAGCCACGTTGCAAATCGCCGCGGGTGACGAGGGTTTTCCGGTCGACGTACTGAAAACCGTGCGGGCGACGCACGGCGTCGAGCTTGCAGAACCCGTGACGGAAACGATCGCGAACACGGTCGAACCTGCCAACGAAAAGCTTTTGATACTTGGACTCGACGTCGGCAGCGACCTGAAGCTTTATTCGGACCTGTTCGAAGAAGGCGACATGGCGATAAAAAATCCGCTGGCGTTCACGTCGCGGGCCGATTCGATCGCAGTTACGCGCAAATTTGCCGACCGCTTCTCGCTGAAAGACGGCGACACTCTTAGGCTTCAAACGCTCACCGGTGAAAAGACATTTACGGTCCGCGGTGTGTTCAGGTCGGAAGGGTCAGGCGAGATCTTTGACGGAAACGTAGCGGTGATGGACATCGCCGCTGCGCAAAGTGCGTTCGGCAAAACCGGCAAGCTCGACCGCATCGACGTGATGAATTCGGCAGATGTCCCGACAGATGAATTGGCCGCCGGACTTCGAAGCCAACTGCCAGCGGGCATAAAGGTGGTTCGTCCGAACCTTCGCGGTCAGGCACTCGAGAATGCGGTATCGTCGATGCACTTCGGGCTGACGATCATGAGCTTTCTCGCACTCACGATCTGCATCTTCATTATCTTTAATTCGTTCAGCATCAGCCTCAACCAACGTTGGAAAGAGATCGGCATTCTGCGCGCGATCGGCGTCGACCGCGGCGGAATAATGCGGATGTTCCTTACCGAGGCGGTCGTGCTCGGCGTGATCGGTTCGCTGCTCGGCATCGCCGGCGGTGTGGGGCTTGCACGCGTGGCGATCATTGTCGTTTCGCGCGTAACGGCGACGTTTTACGGCGCGATCACCAGCGGAAAGGCGTTCAGCATCGATTACGTATTTGCGCTCGAGGCGGTTGGCATCGGTATAGCGACTTCGATACTTGCAGCGTGGCTGCCAGCCCGTGCCGCGTCGCATCTGCGGCCGGTGCTGGCGTTGACAAACATCGAGACGCGGCAAAAGGAATACGGCCTTAACAAGATACGGATCATCATCGGGGTCGGTTTCGTCATCGCCGGACTGCTGCTTGTGCGTTATAGCCGGGCAGGGATCGGAATGAACATACAGATGTTCTATTTCGTCTTCGTCCAATTCGGGATGATACTGCTGCTGCCGATGTTCATTCGGCTCGGCTCGAAAGTGCTTCGCCCGGTGTTGGGAAAGCTGTTCGGCATCGAAGGCATTATTGCAGTAGAAACGATGGCGGCGGCGCCGCGTCGCACGGTTTCGACGGTGGGCGCGCTGATGATCGGCCTCTCATTCGTGATCGCCCACGCAGGCTTTATTCAAAGTCAGAAGGCCGCGCTCGATCATTCGCTCGATAAGACTTTAGGCGCAGATTTCGTGTTGTCGTCCTCAAATCAACTCAATGCGCGGACCTATCATTTTTCCGAGGCGACCGCCGAGCGGCTCGCGGCGTTGCCGGAAGCGACCGCCACGGACGTTATTAGCGTCTCGGCGGTGGAACTTGGCGGCGAAGAGATCTCGCTGATGTCTCACAAGATGGACGCGTATTTCACGATGTCGCCCGACCTGCTCGACTACGGTGATCCCGCGCCGGCCCGAGCGGCGGCAGTGCACGGCGAGGGTGCCCTGATATCAAACAATCTATCGTTTCGCGCAAACCTGAAACTGGGCGACCGCATCCGGATCGATTCACCGACGGGTACGCTTGAGCTTCCCATCGTCGGGATGTTTGATTATTTCCGATCGGAAAAAGGGACGATATTTATCGATCGTGAACTGTATAAAAAGTATTGGAATGATTCGCGGGTCGATTATGTTTTTCTGAACGTGAAACCGGGCACAGACCGTGGGGTTTTCAAACAAAAGATCCAGGATACGATCGTCGGCGAACAGGCTTTTGTTTATACCCACGAGGAATTCAAGGCGTGGGCCAGCCGTCTGATCGATCAATTTTTCGCGCTCACGTATCTTCAGATGGTGATCGCCATTTTGGTCGCAGCGATCGGTTTGGTGAACACGATGGTCATCTCGGTTTCCGAGCGGCGTCGCGAACTCGGTATTTTTCGCGCGATTGGCGGGCTGCGGCGGCAGGTCGCAAAAATGGTGATGCTCGAGGCCGTTGCGATCGGATTGATCGGCCTTTTCACCGGCGTGATCACCGGCCTCTTCAGCGCGTATTTCCTGGTGAATACGGCGGCGAAAGTGGTCGCGGGATTTACGATAAATCTCGTATTTCCATATTCGATAACGTTGATGTCGATTCCGCTCGTGCTTGCGGTCGCTGCCCTATCGGCATTTTTCCCGGCATTCAACGCGGCGCGTATAAGAATTGCCGAAGCGATCGGGTACGAATAGCCGTTTAATATATGAAACCAAACGACGAGATCCCAAAGGCAAAGATCTGGCAGGTTATCGGCGCGTCATCCGTCGGTACGATGATCGAGTGGTATGACTTTTATATCTTCGGCAGCCTTGCGGCGACAATTTCACCGCTGTTTTATCCGCCTCGCGGTCGGGTTCATCGTTCGTCCTTTCGGCGCTCTCTTCTTTGGCAGGATCGGCGACATTGTGGGGCGCAAATACGGTCTATTGGTTACCCTGTTGATCATGGGCGGCGCGACGGCGCTGATCGGCCTGTTGCCGACGTATTCGCAGATAGGCGTGGCCGCGCCGATCATCCTGTTGTTGATCCGCGTACTTCAGGGATTGGCGCTTGGCGGCCAATATGGGGGCGCCGCGGTGTATGTTGCGGAACACGTTCCAGATAGGCTTCGTGGCTTCTACACATCATTCATCCAGATCACGGCGTCTCTCGGGTTCTTCCTCTCCCTGGCGGTGATCCTCATAATTCAGAACACGATGACCGCTGACGAATTTGCCGGAAAGGCAGGAACCTTCGGCGGCTGGCGCATTCCGTTTCTGCTTTCGCTCTTGCTGGTCGGCGTGTCGCTCTATATACGAATGCGAATGGCGGAGTCGCCGATCTTTGAGCAGATGAAAAGTGCGGGCATGACGTCGGCAAATCCGTTGGTCGAGGCTTTTACGAAGTGGGAAAATCTCAAACACGTTTTGATCTCGCTGTTCGGTGCTACGGCCGGCCAAGGCGTGGTTTGGTACACGGGCCAGTTTTACGCGCTCTTTTATCTGCAATCCATACTGAACGTAAACGCCACATCCGCGAACTACATCGTCGCGATCGCATTGCTGATGGGAATGCCGTTCTTTATCATGTTCGGCGCGCTCAGCGATCGCATCGGGCGGAAATGGATAATCCTCGCTGGGTGTTTACTTGCACTCCTCACTTACCTACCCATTTACAAGGCAATGCAATCTGCCGCAGGGTCGAACGTCGTTACTGCTACTTCGCAGAAAAATCCAGTGACTGGAGCGATCTCGCTTACGCCGCAGTCCGCGAACGAAACCGGCGACTTGGTCAATGCTCCGAAAGTTTTCCCGTACACATCGTTCGGCGAACTCGTTTCGAATGCGTCTGCCTGGAACCTGATCCTGCTCGTCTTTATCCAGGTCATCTGGGTCACGATGGTCTACGGCCCGATCGCTGCCTATTTGGTCGAGGCGTTTCCGGCAAAGATACGATACACCGCGCTTTCGCTGCCGTACCATATCGGCAACGGCGTCTTCGGCGGCCTGCTGCCTCTGATCGGTTTGTCCGTGATCGCCTCGACGGGAAATATTTACGCAGGGTTGTATTATCCGATGATCATTGCCGGCATCACTTTTATAGTCGGCGCGATCTTCCTGCGCGAAACTCGGCATAAGAGCATTGTGGAATTTGAGACGGGCACCGGTGAGCGACATTAGCATTCGCGAATGTCCGTCAACCCATGGTCCGTTCGCATTCTTTGCTGAAACCCTGATCCTTGCGCCACCTGGCGCGGTGGACAGGGTGGCGCGCGGGTGGCGCAAACATCGCATTTTAGGCACATCTGGACGAATTTGATACAAAAATGCCATAGCTTTAGTGGGAGCAACGACCGAACGCCGAGCTTTGGCCACGAATCCGATCCTCGTTCTGGGGTTGTGAGTTCTGTATTCTGCTTCCAACTTGGGCTGGTCGGCCACGATCGGATTCTGCAACAATGTATCATGCATTGCACGGTTTGTAAATGATTTTTGTATACCTTCATAATGGCCAAATGCGACAAGAAATGCTTGATTTGCTGGGCGGGAGAAATTTCGGAGAAAAATCGGAGACGCGTTTCGATACATTTCGGATCGAAATCTGGTATCTTCCTTGAAATTCTTTCAGAGGAGAAAGCAATGCGAACAATCATCGCCCTGGCTGCAATTGTTTTTTGGATATTTTCGGCTACCTTGATCACCGATGCCCAGAGCCGCGGTGGAAACCGCTCCGAATGGTCGGAACCGGTAAATATTGGTCCGCCGATCAATACGGAGTGGGACGATAATGTTCCCGTCCTCTCAAAGGATGAAAAAACCCTCTTTTTCACATCGAACCGACCGGGCACATTTGGAGGCGAGGACATTTGGGTGTCCCAGCGGCGGAATAAGAAGGCTCCTTGGAGCGAGCCGGTCAATCTCGGACCCGGGATAAACACGCCTTATACAGATCGAATGCGCAGCATATCCGCCGACGGGCGAATCATTTTATTCCAGAGTAATCGGGATGGCGGTCAAGGCGGTACAGACATATGGGCAATGGTACGAAAACGGCCTAACGACGATTTTGGTTGGAGCAAACCCGTGAATCTCGGAACTGTGATAAACAGCGAATACAACGAGGTCGCGGCGAAATATCAATTCGACGACCGGCATAGAAACGGAAATTTGTTTTTCTCCAGCGCGCGGCCGGGCGGGTTTGGCGGGCCGGACATTTACGAAAGCGAGATCACCGAACGTGGGTTCGGTTCGCCGCTTAATATTTTCGAATTGAACACCGAGTCGATCGAAACATGTTTTTGGGTGAGAGATGACGGCCTCGAGATAATTTTCAGCTCAAATCGGCCGAATCTCACGGGAGATATGAGCAAGCTTGATCTATGGACGTCGACACGGTCGAGCGTTTTCGCAAGCTGGTCGCTCGCGGAGAGTCTCGGTTCGACGGTGAATTCCGATTACGTAGATGCTAACCCAATGCTAGCTTCGGCTGATCGCATGTTGTATTTTGCATCGGCAAGGCCGAACTCGAGCGGGCCTACCAGTAACATGGATATTTATTTTTCGACACGCACATCTTCGCGTAAATGATCGCTCGCGGCCGTCGTGAATGTGGGTCGTTGACGAATCTTATTGCCAATTCCCGCCGTGGCTGTTCCATGTCCGCGCCATGATCGCCTTGTAACGCGCATCTGAACGGACGGGGTCGAGATACGGATTTACGGGTAACTGGCCCGAAAACAGGACGTACCTATCTACGGCCTTATTCATATATTCAAACGCTCTGTCATAATCGCCGAGCTGGACCGACAATGTCGTAATTTCCTCAAGAAGCCTGGCGCTCTTATTTACATCCTCTACCGTTTTTTCATCTTCCACTGCTCGTTCAAGGCGCCGCTGAAGAACCCCTGGCCACCCGGACCCGGCGTAGGTCGAACGCCACGCGTTTAGCTCTGCTTCGCTTTCGTGCTCCAAGTCTTTGACGATAAGGAACCACTTGAATGCGTTTTCGAGATCACCTTTCATTTCATAAGCCATGTAGACAAAGCTGGTTTGCTCCGCCTCCGGGACCAGGTCCTTCGCCTTGATCGACTGCTCGATCGCCTTGTCCCATCTTCGAGCAAAGAAAAGGGCTCTGCCGATCAGCTTCTCGTTGAAAGGGTTATTTGGATCGAGTTCTTGCGCGATCTTAAGGTGGTCGAGAGCTTCGTCAAATCTCTTTTCATTAACAATATTGACCGCGTAAAACCTTCGGACATTCGCAGAGTCGGGTGACGTTTCGAGGGCCCGCTGGTAATACTTGTGCCCCGCTTCAATGTCCCAAGTGCATAGCATCTGGTTCGTGGCTAAGAATACCATCGCATCTCCGGAGGTTGGATCTAGCTCCAAAGCCTTCTCTTCAGCCGCCCGCGCTGGGCCGCACAGTTCTCCCCGCGCGCCGCCATTCGTCAGTTTGGTCTGTATGGCATGGGCCAAGCCCATGTAGGCCATCGCGTAGTTAGGGTCGAGCCTGATCGCGTTATTAAACTCGTCAATCCCTTTTTCGGCGTCCTCGACAGTCCTTTTGTTGGACAAGATCATTCCCTGCAGATAGCTTCGCCATGCCTCCTCACTCGCGGTTCCGCGATCGATCTCCGCAAGATTTAGCTTTGCGAGAAGGTTGGGCACAATCTTAGCAGCGACGTTCTGTCCCACAGTGTAGAGATCGGTGCCATCGCCTTCGTATTTGAAGGTCTCATCGACCGACCCGGTCTTGACATTGAAAAGGTTCGCGGTGACCTGCAGCCGTCCGCTGTGCGCGAGATAGTTCGACTCCAGCACGTAATCTGCTTCGCGTTCATGGCCTATCGCGACGGGGTCCTGCGTTATATCCGTATATCTCCGCATTAGCGCAAGAGGCCGAACACTCAGGTTCTTCGATTCATTGAGATAGGTTATAACCGCATTCGCAAATGCCACGTCATAAGTAAGATCGCGCTCGCCTGCATTTATGGGGCGAAAAGGAAGGACTGCTATTGAGGGAAGCGGCTGCTTCTTTGCGGCCGCGCTGCCGGTGTTGTTCCGCCAGACGGCGAATGCCGCGACAAGACCGATCACAAGCGTGATAGCAAGACCTGCGAACAGCCACGACGCGGCTTTCTTTTCGCCGATTGCGACTGGCACCGCTTGAGTGTCAATGGACGCACTAGCCTCCAATCGGTCGGGCCAAAATTCCTCCGAGCCATCGGCCGCTAAATTCTCCGAATTTTCTCGCGGCGCGAGGACCTTTTCGACCTCCGCGACGAAACGGTAGCCTTTCGTGGGCACGGTCTCGATAAACTTGCTTCCGTTTTCATCTTCGCCGAGCGTCTTTCGTATCGTGTGAACAAGCCGCGCGAGATTCGCCTCTTCCACAAAGGAGTCTGCCCAGATCGTTTCCATCAACTCTTCTTTCGACACCAGGTGGCCGGTGTTGTCGATCAGAAGCGTAAGCACGTCAAAAGCTTTCGGGGTCAGAGAAACTAGCCGATCGCCGTCAAAAAGTTGTCGCTCAACGGGTTTGAGCGTGAACGATTTGAACCGGTAGGAGTGTATCTCTTCAGGTTTCATAGGGGCATGCGAGATATTAAGGAGCAAATCACGAGAATTTTCCAAAGACATTTCAAGGCCTCCGACGTTAATTTCGTTCCCGAAGGAAAGATATCGCCGGTTGGTGTTGAAACCTCGCTGAATTCCGTGGATGGATTTCAGCTGGATTATATAGCAATCGGCGTCCCAAAGAAACCAGTTAATAGAAGGAGACCAAACAGATGACCACCATATTCCGAAAGATCAAGGGACTTATCTGTGTGTTAGCTGCGATCTCGATCGCGATGCTGACAATTATTCCGGTGCAGGCCAAGTTAGCGACGCCGCGGGCTCGGGCGAAAACGGCGGACGCTATTGTCAGCGATGCGGTGGTTTTGGAATGGAATGAGATCGCTATAAAGGCGATCCTTCCAAACGGTCCGCCGTTCACAGCGGCACGGTTCATGACGATCGTCCAGCTTGCTGTATACGAAGCCGTGAATTCGATATCCGGCAAATACGAGCCTTATCTCGGCACGATAAATGCGCCTGCGGACGCTTCGCAGGAAGCCGCTGCAATTACGGCTGCGCACAACGTGCTGGTCTCCTACTTCCCGGGCCAGGCAGTTGCTTTGGGCCTAAGGCGCGATGCTTCGCTTGCGGCGATATCCGACGGACCGGCGAAAACTGACGGGATAGCAGTTGGCACGGCAGCTGCCGCTGCAATGGTCGCAAATCGAACAAATGATGGTTCGGCCCCACCCCTTTTTCATATTCCGACAAACTCCGATCCTTACGAATGGCAGATCACACCGGGCTGCACATCGGGGGTGTTCAGGCATTGGCCAAATGTAAGGCCGTTCGGAATCGTAAGTTCATCGCAATTCCGTTCCGAGCCTCCTCCGACCTTCGACAGCGGCGTGTATGCGCGGGACTATAACGAACTGCAGCAAGTCGGAGATATCAATAGTCCGAACCGTCCACAGGATCGTACGAACGTCGCTAAGCTTTATGCCGCGGGCCCGGGTCACTGGACGTGGAATTACGCGCTTCTGCAGATCGCGAGCACTCGAAATGACGACATCACCGACACGGCCCGAACGATGGCCCTGATGAACATGGCAATTAACGACGCATACATCTCGGGTTTCGAAAGCAAATACTTCTACAACACGTGGCGTCCCGTAACCGCGATACCCCGCGGCGCTGAGGACGGGAACAAAAAGACGGCTGCGGGTCCGTTCTCTCCATTGATCGGCACCCCGTGTTTCCCGGGATATCCGTCCAATCATGGCACAGGGAGCGCCGCCGCTCGAACAGTTCTGGAGAGAGCCTACGGCCGGTTCGGGCATTCGATCAGCGTGTTTCATCCCAATGCGGTCGACGCGAACGGGCTGCCTATCGTCGTCAACTATACCGATCTGAGAGTCATGACTGATGACATCGCGGATGCACGAGTATATGGCGGGATTCACTTCCGTTTCGATCAGGTCGCCGGTGAAAAGCAAGGCGAAGGCGTTGGAAAATACATCTACAACAACAGTCTTCAGAAATCAGGCGGCGAATGATCCGCAATTCCCCAGCGGATCAGGGTACCGCAACTTATTTTGCGGTACCCATGTACGGATCAATATTTCTCTTGACTTTGACCTCTGTTTTGAAAACCGCCGCGATAGCTCGTGGACGGACAATTTCGTTCGATCACATCAATTTGTTTGATCACTTGAAAAGGAGACTAAATCAGATGAACAGCATATTCAGAAAAACCAAGGGACTTATTTGCGTGTTGGCAGCGATCTCGATAGCAACGCTGACCTTTATTCCGACAACGGCGCAAGTGCGACAGAAGGAATCAAACGATTTCGGAAATGATGCCGTTGTCCGCGAATGGCTGGAGATCCCGAACGTCTGGAACGCCCCGGCAAAAGGTAAAGTGCCGTTTCACGCTCTTATGTCGGGCAGCGCGGCATTCACCAGCGCGACCACCGTTGAATTCTATACAACGGGTTACGTAACCGACCTGTTTAGATTCACCACCAGCGGCATCGCATTCCTGGACCCGCCCACGGGAAAATGCCCTGGAGCCAATAACGGCATTCCGAACATTCACACCGAGACCCTGACCGCAGCCAGCGGCGACGAGCTCGTGATCCAAATGGTGAACGTGGCATGCCCTACCGGCCCCTTCACCTTTCACGGGAAAGGCCATTGGACGGTGCTCAGCGGTACCGGAAGATTCCAGAATGTGACCGGCTGGGGAACAAACGAGGGTGGTGCGGACTTCGAGGGCGGTACTTTCGTGATGGGCTTCACCGGAACCCTTACGTTTCAGTAGACGAAGACAGTCTTCTCCCCATGAAACGGCCCGGGCATCGGGCTCGACAACAGCATTCGGTAAAGGAGTAACAGCATTCGGTAAAGGAGTAACAAATGAGTGTTCGACAAAACTACAAACCGATTCGGAACGCCGCCTTATGTTTATCGGCAATTCTCTGCTTGTTGATCTTCGGTGCCCGGGAAATATCCGCAGCGGCTGGCGATCTAGACCTGACGTTCTCGGGTGACGGAAAGCTCACTGATCTTTTCCCCGGCAGGACCGGGGGCGCCTTTACGGGGACGGCAGTTCAGCCGGACGGGAGGATCCTTGCCTTCGGCAATAGATCAGATGTGATTTACATTGCACGTTACAACGCTGACGGTTCGCCGGATACGACATTCGGCGGCGGGACCGGAAAAGTAGCGATGCAATTGCCCGAGTATTACTCGTTCCCAACCGGGGCACTTCTGCCGGACGGAAAGATCGTTATGGCAGGTTGTTATTGCCATCCAGACGGGTACTTTGAAAATCAAGTGCTGGCACTATTCAATTCGGATGGCTCATTAGACAAAACAGGCGACAATGACGCGTTTTCGTATGGGTCTGGCGCAGGGGTCTACGCGGTCGCGACCCAATCCGATGGAAAGATCGTGACAGCGAGCTCCGACGTCTATGGGAACTGGCTTATCACTCAGTGGGGCGATTTTCAGGTCAGCACGCCCGATGTTGGATACCCACTTTCTATCGCGACAGAGCCCGATGGAAAGATCGTAGCCGCGGGATATTCGTACGCAGGGGATTTTGCAATTGTGCGTTATCTGCCGAATGGCGAGCTTGACACTAGCTTTGACGGCGACGGTATAGCGATCACTCAGATTACCCCAGGTTTTGACACGGTGTATTCCATTGCGGTCCAGGCGGACGGAAAAATCGTGGCCGCGGGGTCGGCCAATCAATACGAAGATGATCATAGCTTTGTCGTTGTGCGTTATCAGGCGAATGGCTCGCTCGATACGACATTCGACAATGACGGCATATTGACCATGCCCGATCCGCTTGCATTTAGAGTTCCTTCGGTCGCGAGCCAGCGCGACAGAAAGATCGTTGTCGCGGGGACGAGCAGCAACGGCTCAAATAATGACTTTACCCTCTTCCGTTACAATCCTAACGGTTCGCTCGATACGACATTTGGTGGAGGCGACGGTAAGGCGACCGTCGATTTCAACAACTCCGACGACCGA
>QHXS01000060.1 GCA_003223975.1 Acidobacteriota bacterium | reverse complement strand
CGGCACCAAGGACTATTTCCTTTTGAATGAATTGAGCGCGACGCTCAAAGCCGAAGACGGCCGCGCGGTTTCATTGGTTAACCTGATAAATTTCAGCAACTATTGGTGGCTGCGCTGGCTGACCAAACCGCTCTCGATCCCGATCATTTACGCGCTGCGTTTCTTCAACGGCATCACGCTGAACTACGGCGTCGCGATCATTGTCTTCACATTCCTTTTTTATTCGCTGCTATTCCCGCTGCGTTGGTCGCAATCGCGTTCCTTCAAAAAGGCTTCGGGAAATGCGCCGAAGATGAAAGAGATCCAGGACAAGATCAAAGATCTTCAAAAGAAGGGCGTACCGATGGACGATCCGCGGATGCGCGATCTGCAAATGCAGCAGCTTCGGATGACAAAGGATGCATTGCCGATAGGCGGCTGCCTCCCGATGCTTTTGCAGTTTCCGCTGCTTCTGGCGTTCTATACCGCCATCACCGTCTCACTTGACGCCCGGCAAGCAACATTCATGTGGCTGCCCGACCTTTCGGCGGCCGACCCGTTTCACATCCTTGAATTTGCATTCGCTGGCTCGATGGTCCTGGCGATGAAATTCACGCCGACCGCGGCGACGGTCACACCTGAGCAGCAGATGCAGCAGAAAATGATGACATACCTGATGCCGGTAATGATGCTCTGGGTCATGTGGACTGCACCGGCGGGGCTACTGTTATACTGGCTATTCGGCAACGTCGTAAGCTTTGCGCAGCAGATGCTGATCAACCGTCTAAACAAAAAGAATGATCCGCCGGCAGCCGAAATTGTAAAAGATGTGCCCCGCGGCGCAAAGAACGTAAAGCCGAAGTTGAGCACTTCGTAATATGAACGAGATCTGCGAAAATGCCGAAAAATTCTTGGGCGAACTGACTGGTGAGCTTGGCTTCGACCTTGCTGTTTCCAGCTCGATCACTGATGAAGGTTGTCTGCTGGATCTGAGCGGGAAAGATGTCGGCATTGCTCACGCGGAAAACGGTGAGTTGCTCGATGCGTTCGAGACCGTGCTTTTTCAGGTCTTCGGACGTGAGCTTGACCGTGAGCATCGCATTATTTGCGACGCAGACGGTTTTCGTCAAACCCGAAAGGCGGAACTGCAGGCAATGGCGCGTTTTGCGGCGGATCAGGTCAGAAAAACCGGCAGGCCATTCACGTTTGGCGTTCTTAATTCAACAGAGCGACGCGTCATTCATGTCTCGCTTCAAAAGGAAGAAGACCTCGACACCGAATCTGTCGGCGACGGGCGTGACCGCCGGCTTCAAGTCCGTCTCAAATAGATCTGAACCATCAAAGTTCACAACGTGCACAGAGCAAAAAATAATACTTTCTCTGTGCTCTCCGTGCGCTCTGTGGTGAAATGTTTTTATGCTTGACACCATCGTCGCACTTGCAACACCGACCGGACGCAGCGGAATAGGCGTCGTACGGTTAAGCGGCAGTGATGCCCTTTCGATAGTTAGCAGATTGATCGATGGCTACGAAAAAAATTCGGTTCCACGTTCGGCCCACTTGAGAACCATTCGGGACCCAGATTCGAATGAGGTCATCGATGAGGCCATCGTCACTTGGTTTAAAGCTCCACATTCCTTTACAGGCGAAGATGTGGTCGAGGTCGCATGTCACGGTGCGCCGGTGGTTTTGCGTCGCTTAATAGATATCTGTTTACGTCTGAATGCGCGGATGGCTGAACCGGGCGAGTTTTCGCTGCGGGCGTTGGCGAACGGCCGGATGAATCTTGCGGAAGCTGAGGCTATTCGTGATCTGATCGACGCGCAAACTGTTGCGTCCGCGAGGCAGGCAGTGCGGCAACTCCGTGGCGAATTCTCTCATGAATTGCAGCCGATAAAGGATGACTTGTTGAATGTGATCGTCGTTCTCGAATCGGCGCTCGAGTTTGTCGAGGACGATCTGCCCGAAACACAGAGCGAGTCTATTCGCATAAAGCTAAAAAAGATCGTTGACGATGTCCACAGGGTCGGCAGCACATTTCAGGCGGGCAAGTTGATCCGCGAAGGTTTGCGCGTGGCGCTCGTCGGTCGACCAAACGTTGGTAAATCCAGTTTATTCAACGCGCTTCTAGGAAGTGATCGGGCAATTGTAACGGAGATCGCCGGCACAACGCGTGACCAGATACATGAAAGATTCACCATCGAAGATATTCCTGTTTCGCTCATCGACACTGCCGGATTGCGCGAGACATCCGACACTGTTGAGAGCATAGGGGTTGAACGCTCTCGACGAACAATGGCAGATGCAGACCTTGTGGTGATTCTTCTCGATGCATCCGAGCAAATAACCGGCGAAGACATCGAGATCATCGATAGCGTCGCGGAATTGGAACACAAGATCGTGTTCAACAAGATCGATATTTCGAATTCCGACAATTCACAGAATAAAGCCTTCGCCAGATTACCTATATCGTATTCCGAATTTATTAAAGTCTCCGCTAAAACAGGCGAGGGAATCGACACCTTGAAAAGGGCCATTGTCGATCCGTTCAGATCAGAAGATATTTCTTCAAACGGATTTCTAGTTACCGACGCCCGTCACTTTGACCTTTTAGTGCGAGCCGGTGCAGAGATAACTCATTCCATCGAACTTCTCGACCAAAGACAGAGCGAAGAGATCGTTTTGGTGGGACTTCATAACGCCCTTCGATACCTGGGCGAGATCACGGGCGAGACCACCACCGAAGATATGCTCACCCGCATATTCTCGACTTTCTGCATCGGAAAGTAAGAAGCACGCGTTGGAAAGTCGCCTACCGAACCCATGTGACGACATCGATCTGGAATTTGTCGGAACGGATCCTGCTCGAGATTTAGTTTGACAAGCGCAACACCGCAAAGTCGGGCTTCACGGGCAATCCCGAACCAGACCGGAGATACATTTGGTCAATTCTTCGATATCTATCGGCTTCGGAATATGCATTTGGAATCCGGAGGAAAGCGCCCGGTCTTCATCCTCAGGCCGGGCCATCGCGGTAAGGGCGATAGCGGGGATCGTTGCGATCTCCGGCTGAGGAATACTTCGCAAACGCTCGATAAACGAGTATCCGTCCTCACCGGGCATATTTATATCAGAAAGCAGAGCATCCGGGATCCACTCCGCAAGAGAATCAAAGGCCTCGGAAACGGAGCGTGAGGTCCGTGTCTCCGCACCCGCCGAACGGAGCGCGAAACTAAGCATCTGGCCGGCGTCCGCGTCGTCCTCGACGATAAGGATCCGAATGTCTTTGAGGGAATCCGCGGCGAACGCATTCATGGGGGGCGGGCGGGTCGCTGTTTCGGCCTGTGCGACGACATCCGTGGACATGTAGCTGTCCGTCAAAGGGAGAGTGATGGTGAATTCAGCACCTTTGCCCAGGCCTTCGCTTTTGACAGTAACGTTCCCGCCATGCAACTCTGCCAGGTTGGTAACGATCGCAAGACCCAAGCCGAGCCCGCGATGCTTCCGTGTGCTTGAGCTATCGCCTTGCCGGAATCGATCGAATACGTGTGGAAGGAACTCGGGATCAATTCCCTGTCCGTTATCGCGCACCGCTATTGTTACGTCTTTCTCATTTGTATCGACAATAACTTCGACGGTTCCACCTTGCGGCGAGAACTTTATCGCGTTCACGAGCAGGTTCCACACCATCTGTTGAACCCGCTCGGCGTCACACGTGATCTTGGCGCGGTCGACGCCGTATGTCGCAGCGATGTGAATGGATTTTGCTTCGGCTTGCGGACGAACGATCCCGATCGCAGCATCCACGAGTGATCGAACATCCGTTGGAACGAGCTCGAGAGGAAAGTTCCCTGTGATGAGCCGTGACATATCCAAAAGGTCTTCGATCAGCTGTGATTGCGTTCTGGCGTTACGGAAAATGGTATCCATTGCATCATTTCGCTGTTCCTCTGTCAGAACACCCAGCTGCAACAGTTGCGCCCAGCCGAGAATGGAGTTCAACGGCGTGCGCAATTCGTGTGACACGGTCGCAAGGAACTCGTCTTTTAGTCGGCTCGCCTTTTCCGCCTGCTGTCTGAGCGTCATTTCTTGCGTCAACAGATTTTCGCGTTCAAGCTCGACACGCTTACGATGGATAAATTGTCCGATCTCGTTCCCGATCGACTCGAACATGTCACGCACCTCGGGCTCTTCAGTGATAGTGGCGGTCGAAAAAAACTCGATCACGCCGAGAAACTCGTCGCCCGTTTTCATCGGTATTCCGATCGCGCTGTTAAAGCCGGCTGCCACGGCGAGCTGCCCTTGAGAGAAATAAGGATCAAGACCAGAAAGAGATAGCCAGACAGGTGAGTTGGTTTCCCAAACCATTTCGAGCAGCCCGCTATCCTTCACCGACGTTCGTGGTTCGATAGACTTGATAAAAATATCGACAGCGGGCGACGTGTTGGAGACTTCAATGTGGCCGCACTCAAGTGTCTTGCCGTCGTCTCCCGGCATCCATATAGCCCCTGCTTCCGCGCCGAGATAAGAAAGAAAAGCTCGCAATATGGCCGGAGCCGCAGAAACCAGATCGCTCGATGCCGCGAGTTCTCGAGTGATCGTATGCTCGAGAGTGAGGCGCGTTTGCGATCGAGCTCGCATTGCCGCCTCGTCGGCCAGTTGCCTATGCGCATCTTCGATCTCCGCAGCGCGCCGGCGCACCCGATCCTCAAGATCTTCGTTCAAGGCGTCAAGGGCCGCGTTGGCCTCTTCGAGTAATTCGGCCTGCTGCTTTATTTCGCTGTGCTGTTCGTGGAGTTTAATGAAAAACGCGACCTTAGACCTCAATATTTCCGGTTCGAAAGGTTTCGTCATGTAGTCGACCGCACCGAGCGAATAGCCCTTGAAAACGTAGTGCTCATCAACGCTCGTCGCGGAAATGAATATTATAGGCGTGTGCTGCGTATGTTCGCGCTGACGAATCAACTCGGCGAGTTCGAACCCATTGACGCCCGGCATCTGTACGTCGAGAAGGATAAGCGCTACCTCGTTGGTTAGCAGATACCGCAACGCATGCTCGGCCGTTCTCACGAATTCCAGATGAGATCCCAAGCTGGAAAGCGTAGATTCCAACGCCAGGAGGTTT
Source organism: Acidobacteriota bacterium (assembly GCA_003223975.1). Lineage (GTDB taxonomy): Bacteria > Acidobacteriota > Blastocatellia > Pyrinomonadales > Pyrinomonadaceae > OLB17. The sequence goes on along the minus strand of QHXS01000060.1, from coordinate 20,468 downwards.
TCGGGCCTGTCATCGACGATCAATACATTTGTCTGTACCATTAGATCCTTCCCATGCCCATTTGTTGACGCCCGTTCGATCATTGATCCAGCCAGATGCGCAGCAGAGACATTAGCTGCTCGGTCTCCACCGGTTTGGTGATGTAGTCAGACGCTCCCGCCTCGAGACATTTTTGACGATCGCCTGTCATGGCTTTTGCGGTAACGGCAATAATTGGGACGGATTTGAACTTGCCGATCTCTCTGATCGCTTTCATCGCCTCGAACCCATCCATTTCGGGCATCATAATGTCCATTAAGACTCCATCGATCCCGGGCGTCTTTCTCAGCATTTCGATACCGTCTTTACCGTTTTCGGCATAAACGACCTGCATTTTCTGTCGCTCCAAAACGCTCGTTAAAGCAAAGATATTCCGAATATCATCATCGACGATCAAGACCTTCTTACCTTCAAGACGTGGGTCGATCACGTTCACATGCTTGATGATATTTTTTTGCGGTTCTGTAAGATCGGCGACGTCGCGATGTAGAAAGAGCGAGGTTTCGTCCAACAGGCGCTCGAGCGAATCGGCGTCTTTAATGATGATCGTCTCGGCGAGCTTTCTGATCCGAGCTGTCTCGCGTTTTGACAGGTCTTTGCCGGTATGGACGATTACCGGGAATTCCGATTCTGCCCCGCCTTTAAAACGGCCGATCAGATCTGACCATTTCATATCGGGAAGCATCAGGTCGACGATCGCACAATCGTATCTGTTCTCCCCGACCGCCTCTAAGGAGTCTGCGGCAGTACCCACGGAAGTGATCTCTATATCCTCACCTGAGAGCAGCTCCGTAATGCTGTTTCGCAGAATGTCGTCGTCCTCGACGATAAGCAAGCGCTTTTTCTTCCGCTCGACGAAACATTTGAGGGTATCAAGCAAAGCCGCAATTCGCGCCCGGCTGGCGGGCTTTGCCAGATGGCCAAAAGCGCCAAGCCGCATTACCCGTTTCGGATCATCCACATTCGATATCACCTGGATCGGGATATGCCGCGTCGAAGGGTCGTGTTTCAGACGATCAAGCACCGCGTAACCATGCATGCCGGGGAGCGTCAGGTCTAGAGTTATCGCGGCCGGCCGAAATTTGCGAGCGCTGAGAAGGGCATCTTCACCGTGTTGCGAGACAAGGCATTTAAACCCTTTTTCATGCGCAACATCCATCAGAAGCCGCGCGAAATTGTTGTCATTCTCGACGATCAAGAGCACGTTGTCGTCCGGGCCAATATCGCCTCGGTCATCGTGGACATTCACGTGGACCATCGACGAGTCTTCGTCCATGAAGACCTGTTGCGAAAGCGAGAGCAAACTTGAGCGTGGCCGCGCGCCGTTGTCCTGATCTCGTTCGTTAGACCTCTGATCAGACGTCGATGGAGCGAGTGCCTCCGGATCGTAGCTTTCCGGCAGATAAAAAGTGAACGTGCTGCCTTCACCGGGCCGGCTTTCAAGGACGATCTCGCCGCCAAGCAGACGCGCGATCTCGCGGCTGATCGAAAGCCCGAGGCCGGTGCCGCCATATTTTCGGCTCGTCGTACCGTCCTCTTGTTGAAACGCCTCGAAGATCAGCTGCTGTTTATCTTCGGCAATTCCGATCCCGGTATCGCTGACCCGGAACGCTACCACCCGCGACGCCCTGTTGAGATTCGGATTGTCTACGCTCCAACCAGCGTTCTCAAGACCTACGGTAACTTCAACCTTTCCCTGCTGAGTGAACTTGAAAGCATTCGAAAGAAGATTCTTTAGCACCTGCCGGAGCCGCTTGACGTCCGTTTGCATCCTGTCAGGTACGTTCTCTCCGATATTGACCTCGAGTTGGAGGCCTTTGTCGGTCGCTATCTGACGGAAATTCCTCTCGATATCGTCGCGGAGTTCCGTAAACAGCACATCGCTGATCTCGACGCCCATGTTTCCGGATTCGATCTTCGAGAGGTCGAGTATCTCGTTGATCAGCGCCAGAAGGTCCGCCCCCGATGAGTGGATCGTCTCGGCAAACTCGACCTGTTTCTCTGTAAGAGTGTTATCGGGATTTCCCGCCAACATCTTCGAAAGGATGAGCATTGAATTCAGAGGAGTTCGAAGCTCGTGAGACATATTTGCCAGAAACTCCGACTTGTATTTAGAGCTAAGTGCAAGCTGCTTGGCTTTGTCCTCAAGTGCGGTACTCGCCAACTCGATCTGGCGATTCTTCTGCTCTACCTCGCTCTTTTGTTCTGAAAGCAGGCGGGCCTTCTCCTCCAGTTCCTGGTTCGTCTTCTGCAGTTCTTCCTGCTGCCTCTTTAGCAGATCTTCCGACGTCTGCAGCGATTGTGCCTGCAGCTCCAACCGCCTGTTGGTTTCCTGCAGCTCGGCCTGCCCGGCTTGCAATTCCTGAGCGAGCGACTGGGACTGGACAAGCAGTTCCTCGGTCCTCATGTTCGCTTCGATCGTGTTGATAACAATGCCGATCGATTCGGTGAGCTGGTCGAGGAATCCGAATTGGATCTCGTTGAATTCCGTAAAGGATGCGAGCTCGATAACGGCCTTGACCTGGCCTTCGAAAAGCACCGGTAGCACAACAATATTCGCAGGCGTTGCTTCGCCCAACGCCGAGTTTATTTTGACATAGCCGGCCGGCGGATTTCTTATGATTATCCGCTCCTTCTCGACGGCGCACTGCCCAACCAGACTCTCGCCGAGCTGGAATTCCGTCGCCATCGATTTACGCTTGCGGGCGGCATAGCTGGCAAGGAGCTTAAGAACCGTGTCGTCGTCCGAGGCATCGGTTATGTAGAAAACCCCGTGCTGCATATCGACGAGGGGTGCCATTTCGGAGAGGATAAGCCGGGCAACTGTGAGCAGGTCTCGTTGGCCCTGCAGAAGCCGGGTGAATTTCGCAAGGTTGGTCTTCAGCCAATCCTGTTCGGTATTCTTCTGCGTCGTTTCGCGCAGATTCCGGATCATCTCGTTGACGTTGTCTTTGAGGAACGCGACCTCGCCGGAGGCGTCAACAGTGATCGAACGCGTCAGATCGCCTTTGGTCACGGCTGTCGCAACGTCGGCCATCGCTCGGACCTGGTTTGTAAGATTTGCGGCGAGCTGATTCACATTATCCGTTAGATCGCGCCATGTACCGGACGCCCCGGGAACGCTGGCCTGGCCGCCGAGCTCACCTTCGATACCAACCTCGCGGGCAACAGTTGTAACCTGATCGGCAAATGTCGCGAGCGTGTCCGTCATCGCGTTTATGGTGTCGGCAAGCTCGGCGATCTCGCCCAGAGCTTCCACCTCAAGCTTGCGGTTGAGGTTGCCGTTCGCAACGGCGGTCACAACGCGGGCGATACCGCGTACCTGGGTCGTCAGGTTCGACGCCATAAAGTTGACGTTGTCGGTAAGGTCTTTCCAAACGCCCGCAACCCCCTTCACCTGTGCCTGTCCGCCCAGCTTACCTTCCGTACCTACCTCACGCGCGACGCGCGTTACCTCGGAGGCGAATGAGTTGAGCTGGTCGACCATTGTGTTGATCGTCACCTTGAGCTCGAGTATCTCGCCCTGTACATCGACCGTGATCTTCTTCGACAGGTCGCCGTTAGCAACGGCGGTAGTGACCGCAGCGATGTTGCGAACCTGCGACGTTAGATTCGACGCCATGAAGTTGACGTTTTCGGTCAGGTCCTTCCAGGTTCCAGAAACGCCCTTGACCTGCGCTTGTCCGCCAAGCTTGCCCTCGGTGCCTACTTCGCCGGCCACGCGCGTAACTTCGGAAGCGAACGACGAGAGCTGATCCACCATCGTGTTGATGGTGTTCTTAAGCTCGAGGATCTCGCCTTTAACGTCGACCGTGATCTTCTTGGAGAGATCGCCATTAGCAACGGCCGTGGTCACATCCGCTATGTTGCGCACCTGCGAGGTAAGGTTCGACGCCATAAAATTGACGTTGTCAGTGAGATCCTTCCACGTACCCGAAACACCCGAAACGACGGCTTGTCCGCCCAGCTTACCTTCGGTACCGACCTCGCGGGCGACGCGGGTAACTTCGGACGCGAACGAGGACAACTGGTCCACCATCGTATTGATCGTGTCCTTCAGTTCCAGTATTTCGCCCTGAACATCGACGGTAATTTTCTTCGAGAGGTCTCCATTTGCCACAGCTGTCGTGACAGCCGCAATGTTGCGGACCTGTGACGTAAGATTGGAAGCCATGAAGTTGACGTTGTCGGTAAGGTCCTTCCATGTACCGGACACTCCCTTCACCTGCGCCTGGCCGCCCAACTTTCCTTCCGTTCCCACCTCGCGGGCGACACGCGTCACCTCAGAGGCGAACGAGTTGAGCTGGTCCACCATCGTGTTAAGCGTGTTTTTAAGTTCGAGGATCTCGCCGCGAACGTCGACCGTGATCTTCTTCGACAGGTCGCCGTTTGCCACGGCGGTAGCGACCTCTGCGATATTGCGAACCTGGCCCGTGAGGTTGCTGGTCATGAGGTTGACGTTGTCCGTCAGGTCCTTCCAAACGCCGCCCACGCCTTCGACCTCGGCCTCGCCGCCGAGCTTTCCTTCGGTTCCGACCTCGCGAGCGACGCGGGTCACTTCCGAAGCGAAGGACGAGAGCTGGTCGACCATCGTATTGATCGTGTCCTTGAGCTCCAAGATCTCGCCTTCAACGTCGACGGTGATCTTTTTCGACAGGTCCCCGTTAGCGACTGCGGTGGTCACTTCGGCGATATTCCTGACCTGGCCAGTGAGGTTATTGGCCATTTGGTTTACGTTATCGGTAAGATCTTTCCATGTTCCCGAAACGCCCTTCACTTCGGCCTGGCCTCCGAGTTTGCCCTCGGTTCCAACTTCGCGTGCGACACGCGTGACCTCCGACGCGAACGACGAGAGCTGATCCACCATCGTGTTGATAGTGTTCTTAAGCTCGAGGATCTCGCCTTTAACATCGACAGTGATCTTTTTTGACAGGTCGCCGTTCGCAACTGCCGTGGTCACCTCGGCGATGTTACGCACCTGGCCCGTCAGATTTGACGCCATCAAGTTCACATTTTCGGTAAGGTCCTTCCAAGTGCCGGATACGCCTTTGATCTGCGCTTGTCCGCCAAGCTTGCCTTCGGTACCGACCTCGCGTGCGACGCGGGTCACTTCCGACGCAAATGCTCCGAGCTGGGCGACCATTGTGTTCACGGTTCGGCCCGTTCGAAGGAATTCGCCCCTTAACGGACGGTCGTCGATCTCGAGATGAAAGTTTTGCGAGAGGTCGCCCTGCGCGACCGCGCCGATCACCCGTGCTACCTCGGTAGTTGGCCTCGCGAGATCTGTGATAAGAGCGTTAACCGAGCCTATGCATGATTTCCAGCCGCCTCCGGCGTTGTTCATCACTGCCCGCTCGGTGATCTTACCTTCCTTTCCAACGACCTCGCTGATGCGCCCTAGTTCGGAGGTAAGCTTATGATTCTTGTCGATGATCTCGTTAAGCTTGCCGTATATCTCGCCGACAATTCCTTTCTCTGTTGGCAGGCGGCCAGAAAAATCCCCGTCGCTGACAGCTGTCAGGATGGCAAGCAGTTGCTCTGGATCGACGTAGGATGAATCGGCGCTAGCCTTGAGCGCCTTCTTTCCAGCTCCGTTCAGAGAGCTGGGTTCAGCCTTTTTGTCGGACACTCTGGGCATATATTTCTCCTAAATTTTTTGGGACATTGACGGATGCGTGATTTGGACTCTCAACCATAAATCGAGTGTAAGGTGTATGTTTGCTGGCCTCGGACCGACCTTGAAGAAACGGCAGGAAACATCTCATCGACCAAATCGGATCGAGTTTTGACCTAAGGGTCGAGATACTTTTTGAGTGTAGGCGCGAACTCGGTCATAAAGGACGTCTTGCTAAAGACCTCGTTGCAGCCCGCTTCCAACACCTCTTCTTCGATCCCGTCCGTGTAGGATGATACGCACAAGATGGGGATACTAGAAGTTTGCGGGTGCGAACGAAGATCGCGCGTGAGCTTGATGCCGTTTCCGTCAGGCAGCGCCAGATCCATAAGTATTAGATCAGGACACTCCTCGCATGCCTTGTCGAATCCCTCAACCGCCCCTCTTGCCACGACAGCTTCATATCCTTCGTATTCGATCAGCAACTTCAAAGACTCGCCAATATCCAAAGAGTCTTCAATGATCAGCACTTTTTTCCGCATCTCGCTTCGATTGTAAATACAAGGTGAATAGCTCAAATCGCGAGAACATTCACGTGCCGCATGCGTTTCAGCAGCGTTCTGCCGTTTAATTCGCGATCTCCGAGTATTTTACGCGAAATGAGAGTTTTGCCTCAATCGATTTAACATTAAACTGTGCTGATGAGTGTTGCCTTGCGTACAGTTACCGGCTGATTAACGGAGTAGCATTTTCATGCCCATACTGGCGATAATGGGGGCTTTATGAGCAAAACGATATTGGTCGTCGATGACGAAAGTGATTCGCGAGAAGTCCTTAAGACCTATCTTGAGACGCGCGGGTTCGATGTTTGTGTGGCAGAGGACGGTTATGAAGCGGTCCAAAAAGCACTTGAAGAACGTCCGGATCTGGTAATCATGGATATGGCAATGCCTCTGGTTGACGGGATCAATTCGACCCGTACAATGCGACAGCACGACGAGCTTCGGAAAACGCCCATTATAGCCCTAACTGGCTTCGGAAAATTCTATACTCCAAGGGCCTTCGAGGCAGGGTGTACAGAAGTTTTGTCTAAACCCGTTAATTTTCTAAGTCTTGGTCCTATCGTAACAAAACACTTGGGCCACTGACTGACGCGGCGTTTCGATTTGCATCGATCGGATAATCCTGTATATTCAAAATCGCTCTTTCATTTCACTCGTTTCCCACACATTAGAACGCCCTCATGCCCAGAGAAAATAACCGAATAGAATTTCGGGTTGACTGTGTTCTTGAATCCTCATCCGGCCGGCACGAAGTAGTAATACGCGATATTGGCTCCGGCGGCTGCTATATCGATTCGATTATCTCGGTTTCGATCGGCGAAGTCATAAAATTCGAACTTGTCCATCCTAACGGCGGTCGGTTGCCGTTTACGGGAATTGTTGCCTACCATTTCAACGGCCTGGGATTTGGTGTAAGATTTACCGATCTGACCAACGAACAGGATCTGTTCCTTCAACGCATCTTGCGAATTTAGGAGTCTATAGACCGCTATGCCGATAAATGCCGACGATCTGGAAACCGCCGTTACTTTGGAAAGCAGCAGGACAGGGATCGTCGAGGAGCCTCCGTTTCGAATTTTGGTTCTTGGCGACTGGAGCGCCGACGGCGAGAAACGTGATCTCGAGGACAGAAAGCCGACCGAGATCGACCGCGATGAGTTTGACGACGTTCTCGGTAAGATGAAGGTACGTCTCGAGCTTGATTTTGAAGATGAAACGATTCTGCCATTAGAGTTTGCGGAACTCGATGATTTTCATCCGGACGCGATCTTTCGGAAAGTGCCGATGTTCTCCGAACTACGTGATTTGCGGAAGCGATTGAAGGACGAGAGCTCGTTTTATTCGGCAGCGCGTGAAGTGAGAGATCGGTTCAACATCGAGCGGCCTCGCGATGCCGAACCTGCCGCTGTCGAAGAAGCCCCTGCCGAGGACCTTTTAGGTGCGATCCTTTCAAAACCGTCGGGCGGCGCACCGGCCCCGAAACCGCGAACGTCAAGCGATCTTGGAAATCTTATAAGTGACCTTGTACGGCCGCATCTCATTTCGGTTGATGAAAACGAGCAGTCCGGTATGCTCCGCGCGGTTGATGAAGCGACGAGCGGTTTGATGCGAAAAATACTGCATCATAAGAAATTTCAGGAGCTTGAGGCCGCGTGGCGTGGACTTTATTTCCTGGTCCGTCGTACGGAAACATCGACTGAGTTGAAAATATTCGTTCTTGATGTAGCGAAAGAAGAACTCGCCGGTGATCTTAAAGCGGCAGGCAATCTCGATGAAACGGTTTTGTATCGCCACTTGGTAAAGGACGCTTACGACGGCGATCCGTGGGCAGTAATTTTAGGGAATTATGCGTTGATGCCGGACGTTGATGATATTGCTACGTTGATGCGTATTTCGAAGATCGCTTCTATTGCAAATGCTCCGTTCATTTCGCATATGCGCCCGGACGTGCTCGGCGTGCATTCACTTTTTGAAAAAAGCAATGTGCGTGATTGGCAAATGGATGCGGACGGCAATGCCGGAAAACTCTGGGCTGCGTTGTGCGACCAAACGGACTCGGCTTATTTGGGAATGACGATCCCAAGGTTTTTGGTTAGGCTCCCTTACGGTGCGGATACGGAACCGCTTGAAACATTCAACTTTGAAGAATTTGCAGATGCTCCGGTCCACGATCAGTATTGCTGGTCGAACACTGCATTCATCGCCGCTCAGTTGCTGGCAGAAAGTTTCAGTGCTTACGGTTGGGAAATGGGCCGAGCGTTGAAACAAGATGTTGAAGATCTTCCCGTGCATGTTTACAAAGACGGTACCGAAACCGTTTATAAACCGTGTGCCGAGGTGTTATTGACCGAGGACGCTTGTAACAAACTGATGAGCCACGGCCTCATGCCGCTGGTCTCATTCAAAAACACTGATCGTGTAAAGCTCGCTCGTTTTCAATCGATCGCTGACACAAAGCTTAAAGGAATGTGGAGCTCATAGCTGTTGGCAAACTGGATCGAATTCAATACAATCTAAAGTTCGGCAAAGGGCGGCATTGCCGCTCTTTTCATTTCAAATCGCAATGTTTGACGAAAGTTTTGATGTGATAGTCATTGGTGCGGGGCACGCGGGATGTGAGGCGGCTTCGGCGTCGGCGCGTCTTGGGTCGGAAACCGCATTGGTGACGCTCAACCTTGACCTGATCGGGCAGATGTCTTGCAATCCTGCCGTTGGTGGAATCGCAAAAGGCCACGTCGTCCGGGAGATTGACGCACTTGGCGGAATAATGGGCCATGTTATAGACCGCACGGGAATTCAATTCCGACTTTTGAATCGTTCGCGGGGCCCTGCAGTGCAATCCCCACGCGCACAAGCAGACCGCGCCCTTTATCGCACGGAAATGCGACATGTGCTGGAAGCGACGCCGAATCTACATCTTCGCCAAGGTGTTGTTGTCGATTTAATTGTTGAAAACAATGCGGTTATCGGCGTTGAAATGCAGGACACGCGGCGTTTCGGTGCAAAAGCCGTGGTTATTGCCACTGGGACATTCCTCAATGGCACCATCCATACTGGGCGGCAAACTTTTTCGGCTGGACGAGCAGGCGAGCCCGCTTCTGTCGAATTGGCACAAGCCCTTAAGAATCATGGGTTTCCGGTCGGAAGGCTGAAAACCGGAACCCCGCCCAGATTGGACGGCCGTACGATCGATTGGGCAGCATTCGAACCTCAACCACCTGATGAGAAACCGGCTGCGTTCTCATTCGCAACAGAGAAAATCGAGCAACCACCAATCCAGTGTTTTATTGGATATACGGACAATCGGTTGCATCAGGCCATTCGCGACAACCTGCACCAGTCGCCGCTTTATTCCGGAAAGATCAAAGGTATCGGACCGCGGTATTGTCCCTCGATCGAAGATAAGGTCGTGAAGTTTGCCGACAAGGAGCGACACCAGCTATTTCTTGAGCCTGAAGGAGATAACACGCACGAAGTTTATCTGAACGGCTTTTCGACCTCGCTTCCTTCTGCACTTCAACTTGAATTGCTTCGGATGATACCTGGGTTTGAACAGATTCAAATAATTCGACCAGGTTACGCGATCGAATACGATTTTGTCGATCCACGTGAACTTAGGCCGACGATGGAATCTACCAGGATGGACGGGTTGTTTCTTGCGGGACAAATAAACGGCACAACGGGTTATGAAGAGGCGGCGTGCCAAGGGTTACTTGCTGGAATAAACGCCGCGTTTTTCGTTCAGAAGCGAAAGGGTTTCGTCCTTGAACGGGATGAGGCGTACATCGGCGTGCTCGCTGACGATCTGATCCAACATGGAGTGGATGAACCTTATCGCTTGTTTACTTCCCGGGCTGAAGCTCGGTTAACGCTTCGCCACGATAATGCCGATCAGCGGCTTTCGCCAAGAGGCCGGGAGGTGGGATTGGTTGGGGATCCTGATTGGGAGCGCTTTAATAAAAAGCGAGACAGGCTGGCGATGCTGCGAAATACCCTTGATCATACACGTTTCAAGCGGTCCTCGGTTGAATATGCTGCGGTTTCGCAGCTTTTGGATGCAGATCTCGGCGATGCCTTTACTCTGTCGCAACTTTCAATGCGCCAAGGTGTCAAGCCGGAACTGATCAATCGAATGTTACCCGACGAGATACGTTCCGGAGTCCGACTGGTGGATCTGGAAACGGCCCTTGCGGATTCGCGTTATTCCGGTTATGTGGCAAAGCAAAAAATTGCTACTGAACGGGTTAATCATCATGACGCATTGAAGGTTCCGGACAACTTCGCGTTCCATTCCGTTAGCGGACTTTCGCATGAGATGGTGGAGCGTCTTGAACGCGCCGGACCGCGGAATTTCGGTCAGGTGCGAAAAATACCCGGCCTCACACCCGCGGCAGTTTCGACAATGTTGGTTCATCTGACCTCACGAAAGCCCGCGGAAACAGCTAGAAGTTGATGTGGAACGTTCCACATTCCGCATTTGTAGTACGTTCCACAACCCAGCTTACTTTTTCGCCGTGCCTATGATAATTTAGAATTCACGTCAAAATGGGCAAAATCCTCGCAGTTGCTAATCAAAAAGGCGGTGTTGGCAAGACAACGACGGCAATAAACCTTGCCGCCGGAATTGCGATGGCGGGGAAAAAGGTACTTCTTCTCGATGCTGATCCGCAAGGTAATGCAACGTCCGGAGCTGGGATCGGCAAAGCAAGTGGCCGGAAATCGCTCTATCATGCGATGATCACGGGGAATTCTGTTCGCGAGCTCGTTTTGCCGACCGACGTCGAAACGCTGTGGGTTCTGCCGTCGGATAAAAACCTGGCTGGCATTGAGATCGAGTTTGCCGACAACGATCATCGAGCAAAGATCCTAAAGGATCTGCTCGAATCAATTCGCGAATTCTTTCACTACATAATAATCGATTGCCCGCCGTCTCTCGGAATTCTTACGATAAATGCTCTTACAGCTGCCGACTCGCTCTTGGTTCCCATCCAATGCGAATATTTTGCCCTCGAGGGCGTTACTGAGTTATTCGAGACGCTTGCCAGGTTGAAGCGCGAATTGAATCCAAGCCTTGCGATAGAGGGCCTGCTTTTGACGATGTATGACGAGCGGACCAATTTGTCGGCCGCCGTCGCGAAAGACCTTCGCGATTTTTACGGCCCGCAGGTTTTGAATACTGTTATACCGAGAAACGTCACGCTTGCCGAGGCGCCGAGCTTTGGAAAACCGGTATTGATCTACGACCCGAAATCGCGGGGAGCGCTGAGCTATTTCGAATTAACAAAGGAGATACTGAATCATGGCTAAACAAGCCCTGGGCCGCGGATTAAGTGCTTTGCTTGGAGAAGATACGGCCTCTCGCAACGCTCCGCAACCGAACGAGATCGATATTCACCTTATCGAACCCAATCCGGAACAACCTCGAACCCGATTTGCTGAAGCCGCCTTGGACGAACTTGCTCAGTCGATTCTAGCAAATGGGATCGTACAGCCGATCGTCGTTCGAAAGATTGGCGGTCGCTTTCAGATCATAGCTGGCGAACGTCGATGGCGTGCCGCTCAACGAGCCGGGCTAAGAAAGATCCCGGTTACCTACAAAGAAGTTTCCGATGATAAGTTGCTTGAGCTTGCGCTTATCGAAAACATCCAGCGGCAAGAGCTGAATCCGATCGAAGAGGCCCACGCGTATCGCAAACTAATTGACACGATTGGACTTACGCAGGATCAGCTATCCGAAAGGATCGGACGGGAGCGAACGCTGATAGCGACAACCCTTAGGCTTTTGAAGCTTCCCGATGATATTCAAGCTTTGATCGAAGAAGGAAAACTGTCGACCGGACACGGGCGTGCATTATTGTTGACCGAGGATAGAGACATACAACGTCGGGCCGCACGCAGAATTCTGGAAAAAGGACTTTCCGTTCGGGAATCCGAGCGACACGTTAAAGCTGCAAATGCGACGACGGCCGCGCCCCGTAAGACGATCATAACTAAAGACGCAAATATTCGAAGCGCAGAAACGAAACTTCAGCGCGTCTTAGGGACGAACGTTAAGATCTCCCCTAGCGGAAAGGATAATGCCGGTAAGATCGAGATCGAATACTACAACCTAGATGATCTGGATAGGCTATTTCAATTATTGATCAAGAATGACTCATAGAACGGAGGCGAAGTATATGACGCAAAAGCGTTTAACGGAAATGGTTGCGTGTGCTGGTTGAGTGGCCAAACTCGCACCCGGCGACCTTGCTCAAGTTTTGAGCAGACTTCCGCATCAACACAACGAAAATGTGATCGTCGGTTTTGACACTGCCGACGATGCGGGCGTTTTTCGCCTCACGGACGAGATCGCGCTTGTTCAGACGCTCGATTTTTTTACTCCCGTTTCCGATGATCCATTCGTTTACGGTCAGGTCGCCGCGGTCAATTCCCTCAATGATGTATACGCGATGGGCGGTCGACCACTCTCAGCCCTGTCGATCGTATGCTTTCCGCAAAAAGGCGATTTCGAGATACTTGGAAACATTCTCGAGGGCGGTCAGCGTACAATGAACGAAGAAGGCGTAGTAGTTATCGGCGGACATTCGGTCGACGATGCGGAGATGAAATTCGGTTATGCAGTCACCGGCGTAATTGATCCGAATAAAGTCGTGACGAATGCCGGGGCAAAACCAGGCGATGTGTTGATCCTTACGAAACCGATCGGGACCGGCGCGATAAACACCGCGGTCAAAAATGGAAAAGCGTCAGACGATGTTATTAGGGCGGTGACGAAAGCAATGACTACGTCAGCTGCCGAAGCGTCTAAAGTAATGGTGGAGCTGGGCGCCAATGCCTGTACTGATATCACGGGCTTCGGTTTCCTTGGCCACGCATATGAGATGGCAAAGGCCAGCGGCGTATCCTTCGAAATTGATTCGTCGTCGATATCTCTGCTACCGGAGGTGTTGGAATTGATAGAAGCTGGAATGCTTACACGTGGCGATAAGAACAATCGAAGCTATGTCGGCGATACAGTGAGGTTTTCTAACCAGGTGTCATCGACTATGCAAAGCGCCCTGTTTGATCCGCAAACGGCGGGTGGCTTATTAATAAGTTTGGACGCTGAAAATGCAGACGAATACGTCGGGAAAGTTTCCGATGCAGTTGTCGTTGGTGCTGTTCGGAAAAACAAAAGCTTTTTCATCGAGGTAAATTAATTGTTCCTTTTCATCTTCGAATCTATCGGTACCTCCGAGCTGCTGCTCGTCGGCGTGGTCGCGCTCATTTTCCTTGGGCCGAGGCGACTGCCTGAGATCGCTCGAAAGATCGGGAAGATAATGGCCGAATTTCGAACAACTACCCAAGAGTTTAAATCAACGTGGGAACGCGAGGTGAATTTCGAGGAGGAAGCAAAAGCGTTCAAGCTCGACCCGATCGAAGAAGAACTCGCCGAACAGCAGGCACGCGAATTTGATACATCGCAATCCTTTGTCGAGAACACGATCGGCGCGCCGGAAGTGAAACAGATCGACAAGGAAAGTTTCGACCGCATCGCAGCCGAAAACAACGAGGCGGAAGTAAACATGCCATCCCCAGAATCCACGCCAGAAGAAGCGGACGTCCTATCGGATAAGAGACATTGGCTTTGATCATCAACTAGACAATGCACGAGGAAAAAGAAGAGCGCGGCAGTCAGATGTCGTTTTTGGAGCATCTCGACGAGCTGCGCAAGAGGCTTGTTGCATCGGTGATCATCCTTGTGGTTGCTTTTACGATCTGCTGGTTCGTGTCCGACCGGATATACGATTTTCTATCAATACCGATACGCAGAGAGCTTTCACAACAGGCACGGCGCGAACTACCCGTCAAGGGAGTCACAGGACAGGAAAAGATCCTGTCGATCGAGAATGTCGTTGAAGGCGATACAGGGCGATACATATTCGATCGCGCCACAAAGCTTGGCACAACAGTATTAACTCCCGGAACATCAGTGCTGGCCAGAGTCTCAAGGGACTCGGAAGGAAAACTTGGCCTTTTTACGACTGAACAGTTGTTGACGAACAACGCAATGATTCCTGCGGGGGTTCGGCTGCCGCTCGAATTCGACGAATCGGCCAAAAGCCAACCAAACGCCGACGAGCGTATGACCGTTACCACGACCGTCGAACAATTCACGCTTTATGTGACGGTCTCGATGTATTCCGCGATCGCCATTTCCGTGCCGCTTCTGCTCTGGCAGCTCTGGATGTTCATCTCGCCTGCCCTTTATAAACATGAGCGTGCATACGTAACGCCGTTTATAGGCCTTTCGAGCGTGTCATTCGTGATCGGAGCTGCGTTCGCTTATTACATACTTTTTCCGCCAGCCGCACGTTATTTGCTGGGGCTTGGCGGCGGAGAATTTCTGCTGATGCTAAAGGCAAGCGATTATCTTGATTTTATTATCATCATAATGCTTGCGATGGGCGTCATATTTCAGATGCCCGCGATCACATATGTGCTGGCCAGGATCGGAATCGTCAGCGCTGGATTTCTGATTCGAAGCTGGAAAATCTCAATTGTTGTAATACTTATAGTTGCGGCTGTTGTATCACCCACCGGCGACATTCCTAACATGATGCTTTTCGCGGCGCCGATGATGGTGCTTTATGTTGTTTCGATCGGGATCGCCTGGTTCTTCGGAAAAAAACGAAGGGCGACAGCAGAGAGCTAACCAAAAATGCAACAAAACTGCGCGATTCCGCATCTTGAACTATTGAGTATAAGTGTCTAAAATCAAGTCTTTTCCGATTTGAACACCAGATCAGGTATTGCAACGGCCATGAGGAGTTTTTTGGTTATGTCCAAGCTGAAATTGTGGGTTAATTTTACGCTTATCGCGCTTTTTGTATTTTCGTTTTCGACGATCGTTCCTGCGCAAGGTAAGGATAAGGACAAGGGCAAGACTGGCGGAACGCAAGATCCGAACGATAAACCGCGCAATGTAAAGCCGGAATTAAAGGAAGCGTACAAGCGCTGGCTTAATAACGACGTCGATTACATCATTACGAAAGAAGAGCGCCGTGCATTCATGGCCTTGCAAACCGACGAAGAGCGGGAAAACTTCATCGAAAACTTTTGGCGAAGGCGCGATCCAGATCCGGACACAGAAGAAAACGAATACCGCGAAGAGTATTACGAACGCATTGCTTACGCGAATGAAAAGTTCACGTCGGGTATTCCGGGTTGGAAAACCGATCGAGGGCGCATTTATATAACTTGGGGTAAGCCGGATTCGGTGGAAGCACATCCTTCAGGTGGCGCGTATGACCGGCCTAGCTATGAAGGCGGCGGTTCGACATCGACGTACCCATTCGAAGTCTGGTTCTATCGACATCTTGATAATGTTGGCGACGGCATTGAGATCGAATTCGTTGATCCGACGGGAAGCGGCGAATATCGCATCGCCCGAAACCCGAATGAAAAAGACGCCTTATTGAATGTTCCGGGTGCCGGACTTACCATGGCCGAACAGCTTGGGCTTTCGAATAAGGCTGACCGAATCAGCGGAACAAATAACCCCAACATGTATGGCATGCGCACGCAGGATATGCCGTTCGAAAAATTGACGACGATCGCGAATCTCGAGCGTCCGCCGCAAGTGAAATTCAGTGACTTGCAATCGTCGTTGACGGATTCACCGGTGATCGACAAAAACCCGCTGGATTTTGACCTACGGGTCGATTTTTTCCGCCAGTCGGAAGATCGCGTGATCGCGACGTTTACCGTTCAGGCAAGCAATAAGGAATTGGCCTTTAACGATGACGGCAGCGGCATCTCGACTGCTTCAATGAATATATTCGGCCGCATCACAGCCGTTTCCGGTAAGCGTTCGGGAATATTCGAAGATTCCGTAACGGCAAACGCAAGCGCTCAGGAGCTTTCGGAGTTGCGCGAACGAAAATCGGTTTATCAAAAAGCGATCGCTTTAACACCGGGGACATATAAGGTCGACGTTGTGGTCCGCGATGTGAAGACCGGTAATAGAGGTATCGTTAATCAGGGTTTTACCGTTCCGAGATACGACGAGAAGAAACTTTCGACGTCCTCGCTGATCCTCGCGACTAAGTTGCGAACGACCGACGAACGCGACATCGGCGGGCAGTTCATCATTGGCGGCGCGAAGGTCATTCCAAATCTGGAAGGAACCTTCAAACGCGGTCAGGATGTCGGCGTTTATCTCCAGGTTTATAACGCGGGAATTGACCAGACAACGCTGCGGCCGGCGGTGGATGTTAGTTATGTTCTGACAAAGGACGGAAAGGAAATTCTTAAACAACCGGAAGACTGGAATGGATTAAGTGATTCGAGCCAGCGTTTGACCCTAGCGAGACTGTTGCCGACATCAAGCCTGGAACTGGGCGCATACGAGATCAAGGTTATTACGAAGGACCGGATCGGTGGCCAGGTCGTTGAAAACAAGGGTAAATTTACGATCACAAATTAAGACTCGACGCAGGAACTTGTTGACCGGTACGAGCAGTTCGTACCGGTTTTTATTTGTTTTCACGCAGAACACGGATAAGCGGCGCATTTAGCCGTTCGGTTGTTGCATAGAGCGTTTCAGCATCTTGGCCGAAGGCAACAGCTTCGCCGA
Organism: Acidobacteriota bacterium; assembly: GCA_003223975.1. Taxonomy (GTDB): domain Bacteria; phylum Acidobacteriota; class Blastocatellia; order Pyrinomonadales; family Pyrinomonadaceae; genus OLB17. The sequence goes on along the minus strand of QHXS01000060.1, from coordinate 3,634 downwards.
TCTCGCGGGGCCCGAGATCAAAGGCTTCCGGTTTTTGATCCCAGATACTGCTCAGATCGTTCGCAGTAGGAGATAACAATAGTTCATAACCCGCAAAATAATCACATAAAACTATATGCTTGCCATCAGGTGAAATATCACCACCTGTTACAAGGCCATTCGGCGTCGCTGGCAACGATATCCTTGCGATCTTTGGTGCCGTCTGGACTTCATCGGGCGCGAATTTTGGGGCGATCCGAAAAACGCTGGCCGGCCCGGCAAATTCTTTTGTTACTACGTAGATATCGCCTCCTAGAGGGTCCACCATTAGCGCTTCCGAATTGTGCCTTCCATCGGAGTAACTAAATCGGAGAATCTCGGCGGCTGACGTTATAACGGGATCCTTCCGAGACGAGACAGAAACTTCGTCTGCAACGATCGGTTCCTTGATTCGGTAGATCGCATGTATGTCGCGCTTTCGCTCATTGTCGCCGATCTCGCCAATATAAAGAAGACACTCGCCGCTGTTGGTTTTGATGGTAGCGATGTCTTCCCAGTCAACATTGTTCACGTTCGGTAAACGAAACGTACCGAGCGATTCGCCATTGGAATTGATCGCGTAAATGAACGGGCCGTCGCCCGAATCATTGTGCGTCCAAATAAGATCCTGCTGACATTTTGAAACTGCGAGGCCGCTGCTTTCGTTGATCTCTTTTGACGATATGCGGGCGATGATCTCGGCCTTTTTGAAGCCGGCATTATGCGGGCCGATCTGAGCATGATCCGAGCCACCAAACGAAACATTGGTACAGGTTTCGCAAAACAAAAGCGAAATGACAAAGCACGCGAATTTGGTTATAGTTCTTATCGTCATCGTCCGCCGTAACTGTGTCAGAACGCGAAGGGTTATTTTATCGCAGTGTGCCTGAGTTTACCCAGATGATCGTTGGAACCGAATGGCTGGTCGAAGCCGCAGATTGTGATGCCGCAAAATTGCGCGATGAAAGTCTCCTGCGCCAGCTTGTTGATCGGGTTATTGCGGACCTTGGCCTAAAAGTGATCGACTCGATATGGCACAACTTTCCCGACGCAGGCGGTATCACGGGAATGGCGATGCTGGCCGAATCACACTTGACTTGCCATACATATCCGGAACACGGAACTGCTACCTTCAATCTATACTGTTGCCGTTCGCGTCCAGAATGGGACTGGGAATCTAACCTGAAACCTTTGCTCGATGCGAGATCGGTTTCGATCACCCGAATAGAACGTGGGGAGATCAAGATCGAAGGTCCAAGATCTGAAAGATCAATCCTAGGTTTTCGGCCAGGTGGAGGTCGCGAATGAGCGTCCTTGCCGCCAACTGCCCGTCGTGTGCAGGACCGATCGAATTCAAATCGGGTTCGACGCTTGTACTTGTCTGCCCATATTGCAGATCGGCTGTTGCGAGGACCGATCGCGGACTGGAAGACCTGGGCAAGGTCGCTGAGATCGCAGAGTCTCAATCCCCGCTAAAGCTAGGTCTTAAAGGTTCGTATAGCGGTAATAAGTTCGAACTTACAGGCAGAGCGCAGCTCAAACATGAATCCGGCGGCTACTGGGACGAATGGTACGCAACATTCTCAAATGGCTGGGTCGGTTGGCTTGCCGAGGCGCAGGGCCGTTTTTATTTGACCTTTTATCAGCCATTGCCATCGGGCACGACGCTGCCTACGTTTGAACAGCTCCAGGTGAGCCAGCAGGTTGCAGGGATTCCGAGTCCCGAACCACTGCAAGTTGCCGAAAAAGGCGTTGCAACATCGGTCGCTGCCGACGGCGAGATCCCGTATCAACTGGTCCCGAACGAGCAAAGTCAGTACGCCGATCTTGTCGGAAAGAACAACGCATTCGGAACGATCGATTACAGCATGAACCCGCCATGGGTTTTTATCGGCCATCAGGTTTCGATGGAAGAACTCGGCCTTGCTGACGCGCGTCCGGTGGAGCGCGAAGCAAAGCGTACGACGGCAGCTTCGATGGGATGTCCGAATTGCGGTGGTCCGCTCGCGTTGGTCGCACCAGACAAGTCAGAACGTGTCACTTGCCCGAACTGCAATTCACTGCTCGACGTCAATCAGGGAAACCTAAGTTATTTTAAAACGCTAAATCCGCCGCCGAACGCCCCTGATTTTGCATTGCGGGTCGGAATGGAAGGAACGTTTCCCGGCGATGCGAAATTCAAGATCATAGGGGCTGTTGTCCGCAGCGTCACAGTCGACGGCATCACCTACTTTTGGCACGAATACCTGCTGTACAACCCGATGATCGGTTTCCGTTGGCTTGTACATTCCGACAATCATTGGAATTTTGTTGAGCCGGTAAACCCCGCTGATGTCACGCAGTCCGGCATATTCGCTGCAGGTGCGACAGTGAATTACAACGGCCAGACGTTCAAGATCTTTCAGGATGCTCCGGCGGTCGTCGAGTATGTGCAAGGCGAGTTTTACTGGCGCGTCGAACAGGGCGAGACAGTTCGCGCGGCCGACTACGTAAACGCGCCGCTGATGCTCTCGCAGGAGGCGACGGCGAATGAAGTGAACTGGTCGCTCGGCGTTTATATGACCAATGCCGAGATCGAAAAGGCATTCGGTATCGCAGACTTGCCGAAACCGTGGTCGGTCGCGCCGAATCAACCATTTACAGGTTCGTTCTACTACACATGGGGACTGCTGCCGTTAGTCGCATTGCTGATCGTTGCAGCGGTGATGATACCGTTGAGCGGCATGACGGCGACGATCTTTTCGCAGCAGGTCGAGCTGCCGCCGATGGCGAACGCGACGACGGCACAAACCGTATTCAGCCAGCCGTTCGACATAAAACCCAATCGAAATCTGCGCATAACGGCGTCTGCGCCGGTGAATAATTCGTTCGCCGAACTCGACATCGATCTGATAAATGATCAGAGTCAGGAGGTCGAATCGGTCAACGTCCCCATCGAGTACTACACCGGTACCGACAGCGACGGTGCGTGGAGCGAGGGCGGCCAATCGCAGGATGCGACGATCTCATCGCTGCCCGGCGGCAAGTACACTTTGCGTGTCGAGGGCACATGGCAAGACTGGCAGCAACCGATGCCGGTTTCCGTAAAGGTAGAGCAGAACGTAAATCGCGGCGTGAATTTTTGCTGCGCGTTTGTCGCACTGCTGTTAGTACCCCTATTCGGCTTGATCCGCAAATGGAGTTTCGAATCGAGCCGTTGGAAAGACAGCATGTTTTCTACATCATCAGATGATTCCGATTCGTCGGATGAATGAGGACCGGTTATGTTCAAGATTATCTACATGATCCTTGCTTGCGGCGTATTGCTTGCATATGCCGCAGCCGCATGGTTCGGCTGGGAGCTCGCAAATTCGGGAAGTAAATCGCGGCTCGGCGTGCCGTTTATCTATACAGGATTTCGAGGAGGAAAATAATGTTTACTTCATTGGCTTCCGCGCCATTTTTGGGAATGATCGTCGAGATGGACAAGCTCTTGCCTGTGCTCTTAACGACGCTGATATTTGTCGCGATCGGGTTAGTTGTGTTTGGGATCGCTTTTTTTATTGTTGTGATGGTCTCTCCTTTTTCCGTAAAAAAAGAGATCGAGGAAGATCAAAACACCGCGCTCGCGATAATA
>QHXS01000069.1 GCA_003223975.1 Acidobacteriota bacterium | reverse complement strand
AGTTATTATCAGTTCAGTGTTTGAAGTGGCGAATCCCGGTGAATGCCATCGTGATCCCATGCTCATTTGCAGCAGCGATCGACTCGTCGTCTTTGATCGATCCACCCGGCTGGATGATCGCCGAAACGCCGAGCTTAGCGGCTTCGTCCACATTATCCCGGAAGGGAAAGAAGGCGTCAGAAGCGAGAGCCGAACCTTTGACCGGAAGATCGAAGCGTTCTGCGCGCATCGCCGCAATACGGACGGAATCGACGCGGTTCATCTGCCCTGCACCCACTCCGAGCGTCTGGGTTTCGTTTGCCAGAACGATGGCGTTCGATTTCACATGCTTGCAGACCCGCCAAGCGAGCAGCATCGAACGTATTTCGCTTTCTGACGGCTTACGCTCGGAAACGACCTTCAAGTCACTTTCTAAAAGCCGATGATCATCAACTTCCTGAGCTAAACATCCGCCGGATACCTGTTTAATCTCATATCTCTTACTGCTTGACCCAAGGATTGAGCCGGCGAGCCGCAGGACACGCAGATTCTTCTTCTGCTCGAAGACCGCTAGAGCTTCCGGGTCGAAATCAGGTGCGATCACGACTTCCGTGAAGACTTGGGTTACTGACGCGGCAGTAACGCCATCGACGGTTCGATTAAATGCAACAATGCCTCCGAACGCGGAGATGGGATCGGTCGAAAGCGCACGACGATATGCTTCTTCGTTAGACGCACCCATCCCGACGCCTGAAGGGTTTGTATGTTTGATTATCGCAACTGTCAGCTCATCGATATCGTTCACCAGATCCCATGCGGCCTCGGCATCGACATAGTTGTTGTATGACATCTCCTTGCCGTGAAGCTGTTCGGCATTTGCCAGGCCACCCGATTCGCCGGTCGAATACAAAGCGGCTTTCTGGTGGGGATTCTCGCCATAGCGAAGGTCGTTGATCTTTGCCATTTCGATCGAAATGGAAGCAGGCAGGTCGTCGGTGGGTTCTTCATCGGCGTTCTCGGATTCGATGAAGATTAACCCCCCGAGCGGATTCAGGGGCTCAAGGAATACAAGGTCGTCGTCGGAAAGCTGTCGAGCCAGATAAGACGAGATCGCGAGGTCGTAGCTCGCTGTTCGCGTGTATGCCAGTGCGGCCAGCCTTTTGCGGGTCGAAAGCGAGAGCGAACCCGCGCTCGCTCGCAATTCATCTACGATTCCATCATAAAGCCTAGGGTCAGTCACGACGGCAACGTCCTGCCAGTTCTTCGAAGCAGATCTGATCATCGCAGGGCCGCCGATATCGATGTTCTCGACCGCATCTTCAAGGGTGACATCATCCTTTGCAACTGTTTGCTCGAAGGGATAGAGATTGACGACGACCAGGTCGATAGGGTCGATCGAGTGCATCTGCATCGCGGCAAGATGCGATTCGTTGTCGCGGAGCGCCAGGAACCCGCCATGAATTTTCGGATGGAGCGTCTTAACACGGCCGTCCATCATTTCGGGAAAGCCCGTTATGTCGGCGACATCTGTGACGTCGATCCCGTTCTCCCGAAGGGTATTTGCGGTGCCTCCGGTCGAGATGATCCGCACACCGAGGTCACTGAGGCTTTTTGCAAATTCGACGACACCAGCCTTGTCGGAAACGCTGACGAGGGCACGTTCGATCTTTCGAAGGTCGGTCATAAAAAGAAAATGCGGCCCGAAGTCGAGACCGCAAATTCAATACTAAAGGGAAACGTTTGGAATTCCAAATGAGGCTCGCAGCGGCCGTTTCAGAAAAAGAACCGCCCGAGGAACAAGACGCTCAAGATAAATATCAGGACGTAGATAATTATTTTGAAAACACTCATTCGATTGATTATCCTTTAAGCACGCCGATAATACCGGCCACCAATTCGTCCAAAATCCCTGATGCCAACGTATTTTCGCCCATATTACCTGATTTTTATTGCGTTGGTTCAACTTTTACATTTCTTTACAAATTCTTACGGTCAGCAAATTGAGGCAAAGGTGGAAATTCGACGGGAGGCTCCAACAACTGCACTTGTAAATGGACATTTTTTGGATGGAGTTCAAAAATCCGGAAACCGAAACCTTTCGTTCGTTCGAAGTTACGCAGGATTTACGGATCTAGGAAAACGAATCGTGAATGTAGTGTTGAAGGACGCTAACGGGAATCCCGTCAAATTCCAAACTGCGGTTCCGGGCGAATATGTTGCAGACAGTGAGTTCACCGATTGGAATTATTCGGTCGATCTTTCACCGCGAAAAGAGCAAAACGCCGCGGCTCACTTATCCTGGCTGTCGTCAGACCGAGGAATTCTGATGTTTGGTGATCTGCTTCCGATCTTCGGAACCAGTGGTTCCAAGATCTCGGCTCAAATTATTCTGCGGACTTCGAAGGACCTCCAAATAAACTCACCTAACATTTACGATGAGGTCGTTGCCGTCGGTAAAGATCAGAGGTCCTTTTCTGAAACGCGTGGAGATACAAAGCTCCGGTTTGAGATCTCGGGAAACTGGCTTTTCTCGGATGAAGACGTTAAAAAGTTCGCGGATGAGATTTACGGATATTACAAAAATGTATTTGTAAGTGATCCTGTCAAAGATGTGTCGATCCGGATCATGAGATTTCCGGGAGACGTACAACCTGGTGCTTGGCAGGCCAACACACGCGGCGGAAACATTACTCTTGTTTCGTCCGATATGCCTTTCAAAACCCAGTCCTTGCAGCGTTTACACGAGCAATTGCGGCACGAGATGTTTCATCTATGGATCCCAAACGGTGTAAATCTCGGCGGAAATTATGATTGGTTTTACGAAGGCTTTGCGCTTTATTCGTCGCTCAAGCTCGCCCTCGCGCACAACCGAATTCGCTTCGAGGATTTCCTCGACACCTTGTCGCGCGCTCACGCGATAGATGCGCGCCAAGCTGATCGTCTTTCGTTGATCACGGCCTCTGGCAACCGTTTTAGCGGTTCAGAGACCTACATATATGCTCGTGGGATGGTAACGGCTTTCCTTTGCGATCTTGTTTTGTTGAGCCATTCGAGAGGAAAAGGTTCGGTTTTCGACGTTTTGCGTGAGATCTATACAAGGCATAAATATCCGTCACCTCGGGTGGATGGAAGCACTGCCGTCATTTCGATAATGCGAAAACATTCCGAGCTAATACCGATCGTGGACAAATATATTGACGGATCGGGAGGAATCGAATGGGAAAGCGAGCTTTCCCTGGCCGGGATAGAATACACGAAAAACGGCTTGGCGGTAATGGCAAAACTCAGCGGACGGCAAAAGGACTTGCTCAATTCGTTGGGATATAATAATTGGCAGCGACTTTCGCAAACGAAATAGATGAAGTACCGAATTATCTTATTGCTCCCAGTCCTGGTTTTGTTGACATTCTTGCCCGCGTGCAGCCTTCTTGACTCAACCGTTAGCGGCGTTTCGAACGTTATGGGGATCACTGACACGGCGACGGTGATCGCGAAAACGGCGCAGATCCGGACGTCGTACGCTGTTGTTGCAGCAGATCTTCTGGAGGTCAAACGTGGCGAACGCCTCGACGTGCTCGATACGATGGAGCACGAAAAAGTTATTTGGTACTACGTTCGGGCACATGATGAAGAGAATACGTCCGGCTGGATCGAAGCGCAGAACGTGATCACAAACGAAGTTCTCGAAAAGTCGAAGAGTGTCGCCGGAAGCTTTGCCAACCTTCCGCCGCAAGCGGCAGGTAAACTTCGTGCCGCTTCCAATCTGCGGCTTTCGGCCGACATGAATCCGGAAAACGTTCTTTTTCGCCTAGCCAGCGGCTCTACTTTCGAGATCATGGATTGGAATTTCGTTCCTAAGCAGGATGTCGCCGACATCGACGATGCGAAACGCGGCGAGACCAAACAATCTAAACGATCAAAGAATGAAGATGTGGAGGCGGCAAAAGAAAAAGACGAACCGGACAAGCTGGATGAGAAATATGATATTTGGTATCTGGTTCGCCTGGATCCATCCGTCTCTCCCGCGCCGGCCGGATGGCTTTTCGGACGCCAGGTCGAGCTCCAGGTGCCTAGCGAGATAGTTTTCTTCCAACACAACAACCGCAAATTTGTAACCTGGCAGCGGCTTGATTCCGAGATCGCGAGCAAGGCAGTGACAAGCGACCGTAATGCCACGCCGGGAAACTGGGTGATCCTGTCGCGTACCAATACGGTTAAGGCGATAGACGGCGTTGAACCGGATTTCGACGGTATTCTTGTTCTCGCTTTCGATAAATACGACCAAAGCTTTTACACCGTATGGAGGACTAACGGCGACGTTTGGGGTCTATTACCGCTCCGGATCGATGGAAGCGGCGACGCCAAGACGTTTACGATCCAACTTCGCAATCCGAACGGTCAAATGGACGAGAAACGCTTTAATGTATTTCGCGATAAGAGCCGGATCAAAGTGACGCCGCCGGAAGATATCGCTCAATACCAGGCAGCGAAGAGTAGGTAATTTGTCCGAAAACGATATCGATAACCCTTACCCGGAAACGGTCGAGATCGAGATCACCGATTCGATCGATTTGCATTCGTTTCAACCTAAAGATGTAAAACGCGTGGTTGAGGCGTATCTTACCGAGGCTCGCATAAAAGGATACAAATTCGTTCGCATCATTCACGGGAAGGGGATCGGCGTTCAGCGTGAGATGGTGCGAAAGCTTTTAACGGAAAAGGAGTTTGTGAAGGCTTTTAAGTCGGGCGACGAGTTCTCTGGAAGTTCGGGGGCGACAGTCGTCGAATTCAAGGACTAGGCATCATCAAGTACATCCGCCCAACGGTCATTGTCTTCCTCGTAAAGCGAAGCGATCAGATCGTCTTGTTCTGCAATTCTTCTCTCGGCTTCTTCGAGACGGCGTGTGAGGCTGCGGCATTTGCGTTCAAGCTCTATAACACGTTTCTTCCTCTCCTTGTCCAAACGGTCAAGGTAAAACATGTACATCATCTGCATACCGGCAATGCCGGTCAAGGCAAGCGAAAGTCCGATGAGGACGTAATAGAGCATCGCGTGTATCCGATTATAACTTGACCTCGATCCGATTAAAAGCAAAAATCGAAATTACTGATGCAGACCGCAAACCTTAATCTTGTTTATACACTTCTTTGCGACGATGTACGCATCGAGATGGGCAATAAGATCTCTCTGATGGGTATTTTTCAAAACATTATGGTCGAAAAACTGCCCGTATCATTGATCAAATTCGCGGTGATCAATCATTGGCGCGGAGAAGGGAACCATAGTACCGAAGTCCGCATCATGTCGCCTGACAAGATGAATCTCGTCGTCACATCGCAGCCAACCCCGATCGAGCTTGCGGCGGGCGGATTCACCGACAACGTCAGCTTTTTCATGAACGTTGTTTTCCCGACCGCGGGAACCTATTGGGTTCAGACGCTGGCCAACTCATCGATGGTGGAAGAGTTTCCGCTCATCGTGACCGATGCCGCCGCGGCTAATCAACCTACGCCCGACGAGATATCGGAGACGATCAATTAGTTAAAACCCTCGCCCAGATCCTTCATCGCCGTCAACCGCATTACTTAGGTCGTCGCCCGAAGGATTTCTCACGCCATCGCTGGTATTTCCGTGGCCTGATCGCTCGGTTGCATCCCCGGTTATGTCCTCATCTTTTCCGGAAGTCCCGGGATTTTGTTGAGCAGTTCCCGGGTTTTGCGGAGCCGTACCGGTCGAATCTTGGTTTTCCAAAGAGCGGCCTGTCGCTGTGCCGGCTCCGCCACCTTGTTTAGTCGAATCGTCTTTCTCATATCCCGATTCACTGTCTGGAAAATCTTTCGTCGAATCATTCTGTGTAGCCATTTCGTTCCTCCTTCGCTTTTGCCAAGCGACAATAGCCCACGGACTGCGAAAGATTTGTCGTCAACTGTACAGAGATATTCAGGCGCTTCTATCTCCCGGCGATCGTCATTCCGATGCCGCCGATGATCATCGCCGCCGCGACGTACGATCTTGTGTCGAATGATTCTGAAAGCAATGCGACACCAATGCCCGCAGCGATAATCGGAACAGAAAGTTGAAGAGCAGCTGCGCGGCTCGGCGTGTGATGTCGAAGAGCGGCGTACCAAACCGTGTAGCCTATTCCTGAAGTCACCCCCCCGGATATTGCAGCGACGACGACCCCGCGTGCCGAAAGATGGACCTGCGAAATGAACGGGACAGTCGCCATTAACACCATTGGAACCGAGCGGAGAAAATTTCCGCCAGTCTCGGCAAGTGGGTCCGAACTTCCTTTGCCGCGGAGCGTATAAAATCCCCACGCAATGCCCGCCGCTGACATTAGCACCGCACTTACGAGAGGCGGCGCGCTGAGGCCCGGAAGCACGAGGTAGACAAGGCCGGCAACGGCGACGATCAGCCCGATCCATTCCAAAAGTGACGGCCGCTCACCTCTAATAATGGAAACGCCGATCATCGCAACTTGGACGAAGCCGAAAAGGATAAGGGCACCGGTGCCGGCTGTTAGGCCTATATAGGCCAACGAGAAGCAGATGGCATAGGTGAAAAGGAAGAACGCGGAATACCAATTTCCAAGTGCGCCGAAGCCGGCTTTCCGATTGAAAAGATAAATGATGATCGAAAGGGCCAGTGCTCCCGAAACCAAACGTATGACAGTAAAGCTCGCAGGATCGATCTCGCCGGTCCGCAAGGCCATACGGCACAGGATCGAGTTGAAGGCAAACGCGACGAGCGCGAATGCGGTCAGAGCGACTATTTTAATCACTTATATCTGCGATATCGGTCGTTGTGTCGGAGCGGCGTTGAACGCCTGCGACGCCGTCATCGGGCATTTTATCAGCGTAATTATCAAGCGAGTGGTCTTTGCCGCCCGTTCGTCGTTTGTCCGGTTCGCCAATGGCTTTCACGTCCTCCTCGCTCACCGTCCCGTCGCTGTTAGGCAGGTCGTGGCCGGTCTGCAGGTCGTCGTGATTTCTGTTTTCCTGTTGCTGCATATTCATTGACCTCCAATTTGGTCTATGCAACAACAATTAGAAATATAGAACAGTCATGCGGATTACTTATTCCACATCGGCATGTTTACCTTTATCACCAATGCGGCTTTCGGGTCGCATGTGCGGAAATAGAATGACGTCCCGGATCGAGTGCTTGTTTGTAAGCAGCATCGTGAGCCGGTCGATGCCTACGCCGATGCCCGCCGCTGGGGGCATTCCGTAGCTCAGGGAACGAATATAATCCTCGTCCATAACCATCGCCTCGTCGTCCCCGCGTTCGCGTTCGGACATTTGGTCTATAAATCTATCGTACTGTTCCTTCGGATCGTTCAGCTCCGAGAAACCGTTCGCCACCTCCATACCGTTGATAAATAGCTCGAAACGTTCGGCGATCTCCGGATTGCCAGGCGACGCTTTCGAAAGCGGGGAAATAGACTTCGGGTAATCGACAATGAATACCGGTTGGATGAGGTTCGGTTCAACGAATTCGTCGAACAGGCCGATCATCGAGGCGTCATCGATCTCAGCGTCGGGTTTGTACCTCAAAATCGCGTCACGCATCGCGAGACGTTGGAATTGTGAAAAATCGATCTCGTTTCCTTCGTATGGTACTTTCAGATCGCCGGTCGCTTTGAGCACTGATTCACGGATCATGGCCTCGGCGAAATCCATCATTCCGTTCACATCCATATACGCGCAATAAAATTCGAGCATCGTGAACTCGGGATTGTGCTTATATGAGATACCTTCGTTGCGGAAGTTGCGGTTCAACTCGTAAACCTTTTCAAAACCGCCAACAACAAGTCGCTTTAGGTAAAGCTCGGGCGCGATGCGTGCGTAAAGAGTGATGTCGAGAGCGTTGTGATGCGTTTCGAAAGGCGTCGCAGCGGCGCCCGTCGCTTTCGGCGTCAGCATTGGCGTTTCGACCTCGACGTACCCGTGATCTTCCAGGTATCGGCGCAACGAGGAAATGATCTTCGCCCGCGTTTCAAAAACTTCACGCGTGGTCATTCCTTCGTGCTCGATCTGCAGGCTCGACGCGATCAGATCTGCGTACCGCTGACGTTGCCGAATTTCGGGATCGGCGATGCCGTGCATTTTATCGGGCATCGGCAGCATTGCCTTGGCGAGGAATTGCAGTTTTTCCACATGCACCGAAAGCTCACCGGTATTCGTAATGAATAAATATCCCTCGACGCCGATAAAATCGCCATGATCAAGCAACCCGAAAGCAGTCCACGAGTCGAGCGGGTCCAGAGCATCCGGGGAGTCATTTTTAAGGAAAGCAAAATCTTCCTTTCGGCAGTAGATCTGAAGCCGCGACATTCCGTCGCTCAGATGGACAAATGCCGCTTTGCCCATGACTCGCGGCGGAACGGCCATGCGCCCCGCGATACGGACATTTCCAAGTTCCCGCAAACGCGCATTTAAAGGGTCTTTGATCTCA
>QHXS01000068.1 GCA_003223975.1 Acidobacteriota bacterium | reverse complement strand
AATAAAAAAGGAATGTGAAGACAATGATCGCAACGCCGTAATTCAGCGTAATGCCGTTGAAGAAACGCAGCGCATAAATGATCGGGATCGAGAGCGGTTTGGTCAGCCATCGCAGCCACCAATAGTTGCTGAAATTTATCAGGTTAACCAATGAAACCGCGCGGCCGTCTTCGGCCTTGAGCGTCGCGCTCAATTCATTCAAAAGAAAATAATCCTTGGTGCCGGTGTAGATCTTCGTCGTCGAACCGTCTGCGACGACCGGCATAAAGGCCGTTACAAGATGCCGCGTTTCGGTAACTGTGGCGCTTCGCGTAACCCAACTGAAAATACTGTGATAGACCGGCTGGATCGGAACTTCGTATTTCGACGCACGATATTCAACACCCTGAACCGGCGCCGCCGGGATCGCGGCCATCGCAAAATAGGTGTCGCCCATCGCGACCCAATCGACAGTTCCGCTATCGGCAAGTGTCGACTGTCCGTTCGCGTCGTAGGTGAACGAATAGCCGCCCTGATGGCGTTTGATGTCGCCGTTGAGTGCAGCAACCGCTTCGGATTCCGTATGGTAAAGATTGTGAAAATTGATCGCGTGATCGCCGATGCTCGCACCGATCGCAAGGCGCGTATTCGGAACGGGTTGGCCGTTTTGCTTTAGCTCGACTCCGAGGTCCGAAATGTAACTGTCTGCTCGAAATACGAAGGTCTTTTTCCCCTCAATGCCGTTTTCGGCTGCTAAGGTGAATTCGATCTTTCGTTCTTCACCGGGCGCGAGCTCGATCTCGGATTCAGGTGTTGATATCTGATAATTTCGCTCGTTCGCAAATGCGTCAATGTTTGGGTCGGCCGTCAAAAGGCGAAATGGAAGCTCACGCGGATTCTGTTCTAACGCTCGCTGCGAGATCAACTGAAGCGGTTTTTCGTTCGAGCTATTCGAACCATCAGCAAATACCGAATACTCGTTATTCGCCGATCTGTTCTTCAAAAGGATCCAGCTCGAAGCGACCGCGCCTTTCGAATCAAGGGTAACTTCATAGAGCGGCGCCTTGATCGTAATGGTCCGATTCGGCGTCCTGCGGCGTTGGGGTCGCTTGCGGTGTGGGTTGAGCGGCTGCCGTATTCGCCGCCGCGTTTGTATTGGCCGCGGGTTTCGTCGGCGCGTAAAAATACGACCAACCGAAAAGCACGATCATCGAAAGGACCGCTGCGATCAGGAACCGAAACTGATTTGAATTGCCTTGTTCTTCCATTTTAAAAGTTCAATGTTCAAGGTTCAAAGTTCAACGTCGTCGTTCAAAACCTTGAACTTTGAACTTGAAACTTTGAACACTAACGAACCGGATCGTGCCCGCCTTTGCAGAACGGCTGGCATCGTAAGATACGTTTCAAGCCCAACCAGGTTCCTTTTATCGTCCCGTACTTCTCGACCGCTTCACGTGCATATTCCGAACACGTCGGCTCGAATCGGCATGCAGGCGGCAGAAAAGGCGAAACGAATGCCTTATAAACGCCGAGCAGATCAAGAACCAAGAATTTCATTTAACTAATTCTGCCACACTGAACAGGCGGAAACACGACCGGCAGGGAGTGTGTCCTGTAATCATTACGCATTTCAATCGTTAACAGAGCCCTTGCTTACACACGGGACACTGAAACACCCTCGCCACCACTCGGGTTTCCGCCTTTGATTCTCGCAACGATCGATTTGAATTCAGCCAAAGGCATTTCGAGCTTCACCTTTAAGATCGATCGCCGGGCGTTCAAAACCCAGTCGTATTTCGTCTCGACCTGATCGAGCTCGGCCTTGCTCAATCTAAAGCTTTCCCGCAGCAGCCGTTTCGCTCGATTTCGGTCGTGCGCTTTACCGATCGCTTTTTTCGTCGCGGTGATCCCCACTCTTTGTATCTCGCCGCCGTTCGGCAAAAAGAAGACCGTCATAAAACGGCCCTCGATACGCATACCTGAAGTGTAAACACGCAAAAACTCGGCGCGCTTGGCGAGCCGAGCCTCTTTCGGAAAACTAAGCTTTAATAATGCTGGACCGACAGGCGCTTGCGCCCTTTCGCTCGACGACGTTTCAGGACGGCGCGGCCGTTCTTTGTTGCCATCCGGGCGCGAAAGCCGTGCTTTTTGGCGCGTCGGCGATTGTTCGGTTGAAATGTTCTCTTCGGCATAATCGCTCTCCATTAAATTCACCCGAGAGTGAAAACCTAGAGTTTACGAAATAGACTGTATTGTGTCAAAGGAAACCAGGAAAATTCGGCGTGCTTGCTTTTTTCGTGGTAGAATCGCGTCGAGAATCCCCAAGGAGTAAACAATCATGTCGAAAAAATGGAAATTTGCGCTCTTTTTGGCCGTTTTCGCCGTTGTAATGCTTGGCGGTTCGCAGGTCATGTCGGCACAGAACAAGCCGGTACCAGAGGTTAAAGCAAAAGCCGGTAATTGCGATGACGATAATGACGATGAGGATATTACCGAGGCGGACCGCGCTTCGATAAAGATATCGATCAGAGACGCAAAGCTCATCGCGCTGAGTCGAATACCCGGCAAGATAATGGATGCCGAGTTTGAAAAGGAACACGGCAGACTGCAATACGCGTTCGACATCCTCGGCGAAGACGGTAAAACCTACGACGTCGAGATCGATGCGATCACGGGCGAAGTGCTCCAGGCGGAACTGGACGATGATGACGATGACGACGGCGGCGGCCCTGTTACCAAAGTTGTCGTAAAGAATAAGGTCGTCGAACGAACGGTGATCGTCAAGAAACCTTGAGAAAGCTGCAGAAGCCCGCACGAAGTAAGGGCGTAACATTCAACACCTGTTCGCCAGGCTTGTTTGCCGATCGATCCTATATTCTTATGTCTTGATTTCGCCCTCACTTCGTGCGGGCTTCTGCATTCAAAACGCACGGTTTTGCTCCAAAAACCAAGTCCGGTGATGCTCTTCCTGCGAATCAATGTATTTTCTTACCTTTGCCAACAATGATTCGCTCACGGAAACTGCAAAATATTCATCCTGCCAGTGAAATTTGCCGCGGAACAATTCGTTTTTGTTTATCCAATGCGAAGACTCACCTTTGAGAAGACGCATCACTTCATCCAGGTTTTGCCCCGAACCCAATGAGACGAGGCAATGAACATGTTCGACCCAGCCATTCAACGCACCTATGAAAATATTCTTAGCGCGGGCGTTTTGGCGAAAATGTTCGAAGATCTTATATCTGATCGATTCGGTGAGCAGCGGTTCGCGGTCTTTTGTAGTCCAGACGAAATGAATCCAAACACTAATGTGCGGCATAAATCTTTGGGCTAAAGCCCGAATAATTTTTTGCTTTTATACCACTAGCTGAAGCTAGTGGCAATTCATCGACGATGTAGATGATAAATTTTGTTAACTCTTTTCTGTGTTCTCTGTGAACTCTGTGGCTAATCTCTTGACGGCGGCGATGTAGGTGGCGTGTTCACGTTCGAGAATGCGAGCGGAGAGCGTTTCAACTGTGTCACCCTCGTAAATCTCGACCTCGCATTGGACGATGATCGGGCCGGCGTCGAGGTCTTCGTTAACAAAATGCACCGTGCAGCCGGAAACTTTTTCGCCGGCAGCGAGGACGCGTTCGTGAACGTCGAGGCCTGGATAAGCGGGAAGCAAACTTGGGTGGATGTTTATTATTCGATCAGGGAAGGCTCGAATAAACGACGGCGATAGAAGCCGCATGTAACCGGCGAGGCAAACCAATTCCACATCGCGTTTTTTTAGCTCGGCAATGATCTCCGCGTCGTGTTCTTCGCGCGTTCGGCCCTTTCTCTCGAAGATGACAGTCTCGACACCACGCGCTCTGGCTTTCTCTAATCCCTCGGCATTTGGTTTGTCGCTGATCACGACCGCGACTTCCGAATCGGGTATCTCGCCGCTCTGTACGGCGTCGACAAGAGCGACCATGTTCGACCCACCGCCTGAGATGAGGATTCCGATTTTCATTTAGATTTCGCCACAGAGAACACAGAGTTCATAGGAAAGATTCTTTTGTTCTATGAATTTGATTGCCGCCTTAATCACCCTTTCGGTCAAAGGATTCATCTTCTTAGTGATCTCGGTGCTCTCTATGGCTAAACGATCTTCACATCGTTCGGTCCCGCGATGACCTTTCCGATTCGAATTGCGCCGATCGACCCCGCGTTGTCCGGAGAGCAAATTACGATCATCCCGATTCCCATATTGAACGTGCGGAACATTTCGCGATCGGAAACATTTCCGAGTTTTTGCATCAATGCGAAGATCGGGAGTTCGGGCCAGGTGCCGCGGTTTATTTCTACTGAGACGCCCTCGGGCAGAATGCGCGGGATGTTTTCGAGGAAGCCGCCGCCGGTGATGTGCGCGAGGCCTTTTATGATTCCGTTTGGCGGATCGACACCCTCGCTATCGCTCGGGTTTCTGCCTGCGCTCTCAAGGAGCGGGTCGATCTGCGGAAGAAAGCTTTGGTGCGTGGCGAGTAGCGCTTCGCCGATGGTTGTGCCGAGCTCATCGATGTAGGAATCTACTTTGTAGCCGCCGATCTCAAAGAATAGTTTCCGAGCGAGCGAATAGCCGTTGGTTTGTAATCCGTTTGAGGGAATACCAAGAACGACGTCGCCCGGCACAATCGATTTTCCGTCGATCACTCTTGCTTTATCGACGACGCCGACGATGAACCCGGCAAGGTCGTATTCTCCCGGCGGATAAAAATCCGGCATTTCGGCTGTCTCGCCGCCGAGCAGGACGCAACCATTCTCTTTGCAGGCCCGAGCCATTCCTTCAACGACCGAAGCTGTTACATCCGGCTCAAGCTTTCCGGTCGCAAAATAATCGAGAAAAAACAGCGGCCGCGCGCCCTGGACCAAAATGTCGTTGACACAATGATTTACTAAATCGGCGCCGACCGTGTTATGAACGCCGGTTTCGAACGCTAGTTTCAGCTTCGTCCCAACACCGTCCGCCGAAGCGACCAATATCGGCTCGGCCATATCGGGAAACGCGCCGGAGAACATGCCGCCAAAGCTGCCGATCTCCGTCAGCGTGCGCTCGTTGAATGTCCCCCGCGCGTATTCGCGTATCTTCGCCACCGCGCGGTTCGCGTTATCGATCGAGACGCCGGCGTCGGCATAAGAAATTGATTCTTTCGTCATTATTTGACTACCTTCCACTCGATGCCCTTGACGCTCGCACACGTCGGGCCGCCATCGCGGCCGATGCCGGGAAACGATGTTTCGATTCGGGATGCCTTTCCGTCCAGGACCTCTTTGATCTGTTTCCCCGAGATGCTCATCAGTGACAACTTCGCACGCCGGCCCCAGCAACTGTGGGTATGGCCCGCATATGTGCCGGAGTTTACATATACAAATCTCGCATCTTTCGGCCCTTGGGCGTATTTTCCTAGAAAATTCGGAACATTCCCGGAAAGATCCACCGAGATCTCGAAATCGAAAATCAATGCTTTTTTCGTTGCTTCGCGTGGTGCAAGAAGATCATTCTTTCCCCGCTGCACTTGCATGGAGACGCCCTCGAGCGGGTTTTCGACAATTATCCTGATCGGAATTTCGTCTTTCATCTCTATCGAAAGGAAAGTATATTCTCTCGGCCGTTCGTTTTCTATTCGGTGCACCTCTTGGGCTGTATCTATTACAATTAAGTCATGAGCTTCACATTGCAAGACATGAGTTCGGAGAACTTCGAGTTTTTCGCAAACGTATGGAATTGGAAGGCGGCGATCGAGGTGATCAAGCATCTTGACATCATCAGCGAGGGCAAGCTGCGGCAAATGAGCTACAACGCCACCGGCGTAAAGATCGAGATCGATGAGGCGCACTTGCTAGGCGAGAAGATCCGCGATGAGGTGCTGCCCAAACTCGCGCCTGATAAACGTATTTATGCCGACGGAACAATTACGAACGCTCCGGATGATATGACATTGTTCAAGGATGACGACGAGCAATGGAAGAACTACAGCGTCGGATACGATTGGTTGAAAGAGTTTTCCGATTTCTGCCTTCGCTCAAAAGGCTTTCAGGTCTTCTAAGGAATGTTTGAGCGCCGTCCTGTGAATGGAGATCTTCACCGACATTATTAATGCCGTTTCGCCCTGGTTCAAAAATATCTGGGTGCAGATCGGTCTATTGATCGTGCTCGCTTCGGCACACGGTTATGCAGGTGCATGGCTTGCTGTACGAATGCTATTTCGCCCCCGCAAGCCATTTAAAATTTTCGGCATCACATTGTTTCCGCAGGGAATGATCCCGCGTCATCGCGATCGATTGGCGAACGCGATCGGCAAAGCCGTCGGCGAAGAGCTTGTTTCCGCCGACACGATAATGGACGAGCTCGTCGGCAAGGATTTCCTTCGAACCAAGATCCGCCGTGTTTTCGATTCCTATACGCAGGAAATGCTCGATCAGAATTATCCGTCGCTTATCGAAGCGTTGCCGTCAAACATTCGCGAGCCGGTTCTCGATGCGATCACGACGTTGCAGTTCACGATCGCAGAACATATCGAGCTTGTGCTGAAAAACGAAGAAACGCAGGCGGCGATCAGCTCATTTGTCGAGCGGCGAGTCGACGAAGTCCTTTCTCGGCGGCTTGCGAACGTGATCGACGACGATACTTTCGAACGGCTCGTCGGATTTATCGAAGAGCGGATCCAGACCGCGATCGATTCCCCGGAACTCGAACGCAATATCAGCGATTTTGTTTCACGCCGGCTCGACGACCTTGTAAACATGGAAACGCCGCTTGGCGAAATGTTCACGCCCGACGCGATCGCCTTGCTGAAAGAAAAAGCTTCCGAGCAGATCGCACCGATCGCACATCATTTGACCGAGATCGCCGCAGCCGAACGTACGCGAACTCAAATCGGCGCACTTATTAAACGCGAAGTCCACGAGTACTACGAAAATCTGCCGTTCTTCAAAAAGATCTTTGTTTCACGGGACAATCTTTTGAATGAAGTAGACGACCTCGTAAACGAGAGCCTGCCGAAACGGATCGAAGAAACTTTGAAAGGTGACCTTTTTGCCGCCGAAGCAGGTTCCTTCATCGACACGACGATAAACAACGCGATGGCCAGGCCGCTGCCGGAACTGTTGGGTCAAGTGAATCCCGACCAGTTAGACCGGCTTAAGGCGCAGATAGCCACCTCGATCGTAAAACTTCTTCGCGGCGACGAAATGCAGCGGTCGATCTCGGCTTATGTTACCGACACACTTCAAAGACTTCGCCCGCATAGCATCGATTCGATCCTGCGGGCGGTTCATCCGGAATCGGAAGCAAAATTAAAATCGATGCTTTCCCGCGGATTGCTTTCGATAATTTCGAGCGAAAACACTTCCAGGCTGGTCAACGACATGCTGTCGCGTCAGATCGAGCAGCTTCTTTCGGCGCCGATCGGTAAACTGTCCGATCGGATCGAAGAGAAAAAACTCGTCTCGGCTAGCGGCTCGTTTGCCGACGCGATAATCGAAGCGATCCGTGAAAAATTGCCGGAGGCGATCAAAGAGTTCGATGTCGGGGGCGTCGTGCGGCAAAAGATAATGAACTATCCGGTTGAAAAACTTGAGGCGCTAGTGCTTTCAGTTGCAAAGGAACATCTTCGAACCATAGAACTCTTCGGCGCACTTTTTGGTTTCTTTATAGGGCTTCTCCAGGCCATTCAGTTTTACATCTACGCAAAATAAGAAAGCGCCCAGCCCGAAGGCCGAACGCTTTCTGGGAGCCGAATTCCGATCGGCTTACCGACTAACGGTTATCCACCGCATCCGCAATATTAAAGATCGTGTTCAAAACGCTGCCGAGAATATTGGCAGTTGAACCGGTTCTGTATCCATACTGAGTCCGGGAATAAAATCCGTCCTCATATCCGCGCTGGAAACCCTGCTGGAAATAGTACTGATACTGGTTCCGCTGAACGTACGAGTTATAGCCATACGAACCGCTCATATACATCGAGTTGTTGTAATAGTTATAGTTTCCATAGCGTCGATCCCGAATACCGGCATTATAACCCTGCTGATAACCACGGTTTACCGCATCTCTTAAAATGCTGTAGCCACGGTTGTCAACGTTATAATACTGGCCGTTCGTATAGAGCCGGTACGAGCCACGGGGGCTCGCGTTAACAACAACAGTTCGCCCGTTGTCGTAATAGCCATTGTTGTTGTAATAGCCGTTGTTGTTGTTGTAATAGCCATTATTGTTGTAGTAACCGTTGCGACTTCCTTCAGTTCTCAGAGCACGCTGATATTTTGCATATTGCTCCTGCGTGTCGCGCTGAGCGTCTCGCCATTCGTTATAGTTGCCCCGCGTCGGATTTCGCTGATACTTCATTAGCTGGCGTTGCTCATTACGGGCGGCTTCCTGCCATTCGTTATACTCGCCGCGTTGCGCAGCGACAAATGATGCCGAACCGAACAATATGATCGCGCCTGCTGCGCTTATTAATAGCTTGTTTGCGAATTTGCCTAATTTCATAATTACCTCCACGTTGTTGCGCCTCCGAATGCCTAAATTTCAGGAGAGTTTCGAAGGCCCCAGGAATGATCGAAATCAGATCATATTCATTCCATGCTAGTTATAATCGCAAAGAGCGTGCCAGATATTAATCACTGGGAAATAAGGGGTTACGGGTGCCCAAGACGCGGGTTTCGGGTTTTTCGGGACCCGAAATCGTAGAAAATTAGCCGATTTCGGTCGTGTTTTTGGCTCGGAATCTGCTGAAGACACGCGAATAGCAGGCGGTTGTACGGAATAAAGTCGTACAGTTGTATAACTTAGCGATTTTCAAGCGCTTACGGTCAAGGCAAAGAAAAGCGCCCGTTCAAGGTAGAACGAGCGCTATGTTGAATCAATACTCAAGCTGGTTTAGCTGCAGTGGCAAACCCTTTTTCGTCGGACGTGTCGAACCGGTGCGTGCCTTCTTACCGACGTCGTCCGAGTATACGCCGCAGTTCGGTAGGCGGCGACGGGCGCGACCGCCCGATACTCCGCATACTCACGATGTTCATCGGCAACGGCATCCTGCCAACCCTTATAGTTGCTTGTGGTCGGGTTATTCGTGTATTCGATCCGTTCCCTGACCGCTTCTCTTTGCGCGGCCTTCCATTCCTCGTACTCGTCCCGGGCGTCACTTTCCGCGACATACCATTTGCCGCCGCCCTTTATGTGCCGCCTTTGCACTTCCAAAGCCAGCAAATATTCCTCGTGTTCACGCTGAGCGTCGCGCTGCGCCGATCGCCAGTCGAGATAGTTACTTCTTTTCGGGTTATTCAAATATTCGCGATGCTCGCGGACCGCCTCGCGCTCTGCCTTCTGCCATTCATCGTACTCATCGGTCGGGCTAGTTTGTCCGATCACAATGCTGGCGCCGGCAAGTAAAACCATCGCTCCAATTAAAAAACTTAAATTTCTCTTCGAGTTGTGGATAGACTTCATAAAACCTCCTTGTCAGACACGCGTCCAATTTTGAAATTAGAGAGAGGGTTCGGACGCATAAAACACTTCGAACGTACGGATTCAGTTCAAAATCCAGTTTCGCTTCCAAATAAAGCAAAGGACGTGCCATCCGTCGGTGTCCACGGGATTTTTTTATTACTTCTTTAACGATAGTGCTTTATGAAATGACGCTGCTAGATCGTTACCGCGGGCATCGCATTCTTGTAGTACACAGTTGGCGATAATCATTCAGGAAGATGCCCGGCTTCTGTGTTAATATCTCGGAAAACTTGAGGGGAGAGATATATGAGCGAACTCGACGTCGGAAC
>QHXS01000270.1 GCA_003223975.1 Acidobacteriota bacterium | reverse complement strand
TCGTGGTCGGGTTTATAAGAAGAACAAAACCACGAACACGCGAATCACACGAAAAAGAGCACTAATCAAGACCATTCAATCCAAATAAAACACTTCTTTCAATTCACGCGACACCGGACTGTTGTCGTCGTTCGTGGGCATTACATCTCGCATGTACTTCCACCATATACGGCATTCGCCGGTCCGGCCGATCGCATCCCACAATTCTTCCGATTCGATCTCCGCGTAGCCGAACAGCTGACTAGTCTCTTCGTCGAGAAAGATGGAGTAATTCGAAACGCCGTGTTCTTTCAGAATGGCAGCAAGCTCAACCGGGATCGGCCGATGCCGTTTTTCGTATTCAGCGTGTGCATCCGGATTCACGGACATGAGAAATGCTTTTCTGATCATTGCGGCTTCGCGTCGTCGAGCATCTGTACCGAGCTGTCATTGATCTCAAAGTTTTTGTTCTTCAACATCGTCAGAACTTCGGATCCGGCGAGCAGAACAGGTCCGTATCCGTGTGCCGCAAATGTACTGATCGGGCGATAGTAATAGAACGCCGGATCGAATGCCATTCCGGTTCCGACGCATGTGCCTTCGACCTGGCCCTTGGCATTAACTTTTGTCGAGACCGCATTCCACGCAAGCAGAGTCATCGGTCCGAAAGTTTTTCCGTCGATCCATCCGCGATTGATTCCGCGTGCAAATGCGAATGTATAGATCGCCGTCGCGGATGTTTCGAGATACGAATCCGGCCGGTCGAGAAGCTGATGCCAAAATCCGCTGCCGGATTGATAGGACGCAAGACCGCGGGCATGGTCACGATAGAGTTGCAGAACCTTCGCGCGGTTCGGGTGATTTTCGGGAAGCACGTCGAGCAATTCGGCGAGAGCCATAAACGCCCAGCCGTTCGCCCGAGCCCAGCGGAATTCAGGATGCGTCGGCATTGATTCGACCCATCCGTGCATGAACACGCCTTTCTCGCGGTTGAACATCTTGGCGGCGAAGCTCAATACCTGTTTTGTCGCTTCGTCGTAATACTTGTTGTTGCCGGTCAGCTTTCCCATCTGGGCGATCGCGGGGACGCTCATGAACATGTCGTCGAGCCAAAGCGTGTTCGGTTGCGGACGATTGCGTGCAAGTGTTCCATCTGCTAGGCGATGCTGCCCGGTCATAATGTGATTCAATCCGCGTTCGAAGATCGGTTTTAGGTCCGAGCGATTTCCACCGCGTGTCGCTTTGATCATCGCTGCGGACATCGCACCGGTGTCGTCGAGTGCTCGCGGATTGATCAAATTGCGAAGCGGCATGCGGCCTTCCCATTCTTCGTAATGCGCCGTCGGTTTTCGAAACGCCGATGCTGCCTGCGCGATGAAGGAGAGACGCTTGTCGACGTATTCCCGATAACGGGAATCGCCCGTCGCTTCGCTCGCCAAAAGCATTCCCGCGTATGCAACGCCCCACTCGTACGAAACGATCCTGAAATCTCCCCGCTGAAGAATTGTGTTCTGGTCGATCTTCGCCGCATCAGTGAACAACTCTCCGGTCTTCTCATTCTGAAATCCTGGTGGAGTGACACCGTCGAGATAACCGTACACGCGATTCAGTACCGCGATCACCTCTTCCTGTTTTGGAATTCCGTATGGGATCGGATAATCCGGTTTAAGGAGATGGAGAGGAGTCGTTGCGTCGGTCTGCGCGAGCACGGGTGCGATCGCAATTTGGATGACGACCGCAAGAGTGAGTAAAAACTTCAACATATCTTGTCGGGAAAGCTAAGCTTGTCTTGGCGTCTTTACTGAAGACCCAAAGAATACTTTAGACGATCTGCAAAGTCAGCCTGGTCACCGAAGCCGGCGCGAATTTGTACACGAGTTTACCGCCGTTTCCGACCGTTATTGCTTCATCCTGCGGCACGAGTCCGTTCGGATTTACGAAAGTATTGCGGGCATGAATATCGGTTGACGATAGAACTCGGGCGTGTGCCGACGCGATCCGTGCTCCCCCAATATTGATCTCAGTTTCGCGAGCGTTCTTCGCGTCAGGATTGACCGCGGTCAGCGTCACCGTCTTCCCATTTATCGAAGCCGACCCGCCGAGCCCCCAGAAACTCGCGGGCGCTTCTTTCTTCTGAGCGTCAATACGTGTAAACCCGACCTTGGGCGAAATGAACTCTGTGCGCCCTTGGGCGAAATGAACTCTGTGCGCACTGCGGTGGCTCCGGCGTGCGGCATGTACATTTCGAACACGTGATAGTTCGGCGTGAGGATGAATTTATCCTCGTATGTATGGAACAGCGAATGGATGGTGTTTACGAGTTGCGCCGGGTTCGCCATCGCAACCTTGTCCGCGTGCCGCTGGAAAATATCGAGATTGATGGCTGAAACGAGAGCGTCGCGCAGTGTTCCGGCATAAGCGTAGAGATATCCGGGCGGAACATCCGGATCCTGCTTGTGCCAAGCACCCCACTCGTCGACGCAAAGCTTTACTCGTCGTTCGCGGTCGAACTCACCCATTACTTGCCAGTGATCTTCGACCAAGGTCTCCATCCGGTTCGCGCGCTCGAGCAGGTCGTACCATTCATTCTCGGTGTACTCGTTGGCGATCTGCTGTCCGGTGGAGCCGCAATAGTAATGCAAACCCCAGCCGTAAAGTTTCGCGATCTGACGTCCGCCCTTCATCGCCAGGCCTTCGAAAAATTTTCGTTTCGCGTCCAGTTCACGTCACCGCCGTTCGGACCAGAGCCGATCAATTTTAGCGGCACGCCATAGGTCGGGAGCCACGCGGTAAATTTTCGAAACTCGGTCGCGTACTCTTCCGGCGTGAAATCTCCGCCGCAACCCCACGACTCATTGCCGACTCCCCAGAAACTTACGTTGTGTGGATTGGAGTGACCGTTCTTAGCGCGCTCGGTCGACCACGTGGTCAAATTTGCCGGAGCGTTGCAGTACTCGAGCCATTCGAGAAACACGCGAACGTCGCGGCTCCGGACATTCGCTGCGAGATACGGCTCGGCGCCGACCGATCGACAGAACGTTACAAATTCATCGGTCCCAAAGCGATTCGTCTCGTACTTCTGTGGGCCGCCCGGAAGGTCCTCGTACGCCTTTGTCGTTTTGTATTTGGTATCCGCCCAAAAATTGACGCGAGTCGGACGTTTGTCCCGAACACCGACTCCGTCGCGCCAATCATACTGATCGGCGAAGCAGCCGCCCAGATATCGAATCACACCGGGCTTGAGCTTTTTGAGATTGTCGACAAGATCCTTTCGAACGCCGTTGTAGTTCGGGATCTTCGATTTCTCTCCGACCCAGATTCCGTCGTAGACGACGGCTCCAAGATGCTCGACGAAGTGACTATAAAGGTCTTTGTTGATGGGCCCTATGGGTTCGTTGATCAATATTTCAATCTTCGATTCACCTACCTGGGAATAGAGCGCACGGGGAGCTAAAATCGCCGCAGTCCCCGCCGCACTAAGGCCTCTTAAGAATTCGCGCCTTTCAAGCTTCATATTTTAGGTAATGACCGACCTTACGAAGTCTCCCCTCACGAACAGGTCAAAAAAATCTGTTTTACCCAATCCCAGAAAACCGCTTAACTAGCTTTTTGAAAGCCTACCTGTTATATTGCCGCGAGGCAATTAACAAACCTTGCTCGATGAAGGATTCATAGCTTGCGGACGGTTATTTGTAATGAATTACTAACCGATTTAGGACGCATTAACAAGCGCATTTTGTCGGCGACGGCTCTCCGATGAAAGGTCAGATGGACGCCGGACGGACCACTTTCGATGTTTCAAGGCATATTGTTAAGACAGAAAATGGTCCCGAGACCCCTTCTTGTTTTCATCGTTCCGATCATACTGTTCGCGGTTGCTCCACTGTTTGCACAGCGGCTCGCCCTGAAGACGCAATTCAGCGCCGGAGATTTCCCTCTCGTACAAGATGGCAAAGCAGCGCCTATAATCATTTCCTCTAATGACTTCAAGGTCGCGCAAATCGCCGCCTCCGATCTTGCTTCCGATATCGAGAAAGTCACCGGTACGAAACCAACGCTAAACAATGCACTCGAACAACCCGTCCATGCCGCGGTCATCATTGGCACACTCGGCAGAAGCCCGTTGATCGATGCTCTCATCAAGACCGGCAAACTCGACGTGTCGCGCATTCGGGGAAAGTGGGAATGCTACATCATCGCGACCGTCGAACGACCATTGCCGAACGTTCGATCGGCTCTCGTCATTGTCGGCAGCGATCGACGCGGAACTGCGTTTGGAGTGTATGAAGTTTCGCAGATGATCGGAGTCTCACCGTGGCATTGGTGGGCGGATGCGACACCGGAACGCAAAACGAATCTCGACTTCTCGCGCGGCACGATCACCAGCCATGAACCTTCGGTAAAGTATCGCGGCATTTTCATCAACGACGAAGACTGGGGCCTGCAGCCTTGGGCTGCGAAAACATTCGAACCGGAAACCGGCAACATCGGTCCGAAGACTTACGCGAAAGTGTTCGAACTTCTCCTACGACT
>QHXS01000059.1 GCA_003223975.1 Acidobacteriota bacterium | reverse complement strand
GTGGAATGCCTTGTGCCCCGATCTCGCGGTGACGGTTCCAGGAAACGATCCGGAAATCGCGGTCGACCACGTAGATCGAGACCGGCAATGCATCGAGTACGGCCTCGGTAAACCTGCGGTGCTCTTCCTTTGCCTGGTTGATGGAAGTGTTTATCGCGGCCTCATAATGCGCTGATAGATTGACACTCATTGCCGCCATTTGAGTTGCGGCGTCAACGAGGCGTCCGACTGACTCGTTGAAATCGTGCGGATCGCTAAACCCGACCACGATAGCGCCTTTCACGTCACCGTTGATGTGAAGCGGCGAAACGTATTCCAGTTTGTGTGTATTTTCCTTGAGCAAAAATTCTTTAGTGTCTTCGGCCGGATGACCGATCTGGGGCGGCATGAATTCAAGCCATTTCTCGAACTTGCCTTTATCGTAAAAGTCGGTCAACAGCTCGCCTTTTTTGTCGAACGCGCAACTGACCACCCCAATGTTTTCCAGCTCTGCAACAAACCCGCATACCTCGGCGCTCACGGCTTGCCGAAGCATCGAAGAGACGCGGCTTGCCACCTTTTTCGGGTGGATGGTGAAAAGAAGGCTTCTACCCAAGTCGGAAATGAATCTAAGTTCATCCGACGCGTCGGAAACCGAACGCGGTTGTGGCCTTGCAGTTCTTCTTACTGCAGAAGGTTGAGGCATTTTGAAGTTTGAGAAACCCTTATGTCAGTCATAGCAATGATTTACAGAGGGTATAAATCAACGCTGCAGAGGCAAGGGAGATACAGTGCCTCCCTTTAGATTAAAGCGGTTTTTAAACAATGTGTCAAGAGGTTTAACACTGCAGAAAGTGTTGACTATCGGTCAAATTGACGTAAGAATCGAATTACCAATGTCTTTTTTCAGATCATTTTCGGTCACGGTTGCCTTATTTTTGGTCTTTTTGCTGGCCACCGCGGTAGCAAATGCTCAAAAGATCGTCGATAAGACCGTTGCAACCGTCTCCGACGGCGTCCGCACCGAGTTGATAACCCTTTCTGACCTCAGGTGGCAGCTCGCACTCCAGCCAGGAGTAACATTGAATCCCGCGAGTTCGGAGGACCTGAACGCTGCCCTTAAAACTTTGGTAGACCAACGCATATTCGCGCTCGAAGCGAAACGACTTCCGCGTGAGTCAGTTGATAGCAAGGAGATCGTCGCAAAAGTGAAAGAGATCATCACTTACTTCCCGACGGCTGCCGCATTGGAATCCAGACTCCGCGAAGTTGGATTTAGCTCCATCAACGACCAGAATTTTGAGCATATTATCGCCGATCGGATCGCGATCGAAAAATATCTCGCATTTCGGTTCCGTTCATTCATCGTTATTTCTGCCGCAGATGAAGAAAAATACTACCGCGAGGTTTTCGCTCCCGATTTTCGCCGCCGTTTCCCCGGCCTGTTAATGCCGACATTAGAAGAAAAAAGAGCCGATATCCGCAGCATTCTGATCGAACAACGCGTCGCGGCTGACATTGAAACGTTCCTTGACGACGCAAAACAGCGCATTTCGGTGGTTTATCTAAGCAAAGTATGACGCGAAAAATTGTTATCTCGGTTGGAGCGTAACTATTATCAGATACGTCCCGAAGATATTTTCGTTCTGCAGATGAAATTCCGCATTTCATTGGTGATCGTTCTTGCTGTTGTGGCAGCGGCCACGCTTCGTTTTAACCAAGGCGAGGCAGCAGAAAAGCCGGTTAATGCCCGCATCGGGGCGCCGATCGCTGCGACGGCTTTGCAGTTTGCGCGGTCGGAAACAATCGAATCGGTTTCGGATCGGCTTCGATCCGAACGCGCCAAAAACTTAAACAGCGATCCGGTATTTCGCGATCGGAAATCCTCCGAGAGAAACATCGAGTACAAACCGAGCAAAAACAGCACCGACGCGCCTCAAAGAGCTGAGTTCTCATCGATTTTGACGCCGTCGCCGATACTTTCATTCGACGGCATTTCCAATTTCAATAACGTCGCGGCCTTTGGGCTCATAATCGCTCCGCCCGACATGGTAGGCGAAGCAGGCCCGGATCATTACGTTCAGGTCGCCAACACCTTGTTTCGCGTTTACAGCAAGACGGGGCAACCGCTGACAGCTCCGATACCGATAAATCATCTCTTTCTAAATCTCGGCACGCCATGCTCATCACGAAATGACGGCCTGCCGAATATCGTTTACGACCAACTTGCCGACCGCTGGATGATCAGCCAGGTCTGTTCGAACTTTCCCCCGTTCCGTCAAATGATCGCAGTCTCGCAGACCGGCGATCCGTTGGGCGGGTGGTTCGCGTATGAGTTCGTGATGCCAAACGTCAAGATCAACGACTTTCCCAAAATGTCGATGTGGCCGGACGGTTATTACATGACGACCAATGAGGTTTTGGGAAGCGATTATACGGGCACCGGCATTTTCGCGTTCGACCGGAAAAAGATGCTCGCAGGCGATCCCGCTGCCGGCTATGTTTATTTTTCCCTGCCTGCGACGATCGCGGTTCCGGGCGGAATGCTTCCGGCCGATCTGGACGGTTTGAATTTGCCGCCCGCAGGAACGCCCGCGATCATCGCGACCCACACGGCAACCGAATATGGCGATGCCAACGATGCGATACGGCTTTACGATTTCCATGCCGACTTTGAACATCCATCGGCTTCGACACTGGCGGAACGGGCCGAAAGCCCGATCGTCGTCGCGTCGTTCGATCCTTCGAGCCCGGCCGGCAGGGCGGACATTTCGCAGCCGCCGCCGGGCGACAAGCTGGATTCGGTGAGCGACACGTTGATGTCGCGTCTCACTTATCGAAACCTTGGGCCGTATCAAACCTTGGTAGCAAATCAAACGGTCCGGTTAACCCCCAGCGATCAAACTTATCGCGCCGGCGTTCGTGTTTACGAATTTCGGAACAGCTCGGGCACATTCGTTCCATTCGTTCAATCGACGATCGGCGACGCGACGTCGAGCCGCTGGATCGCGACCGCTGCACAGGATCACCAGGGAAACACCGCGGTTCAATATAATTTTGTGGCCGACGAAAAACGCGTCTCGATCGTGTACACGGGCCGATTGGCAAACGACCCTGCAAATACCTTTCGTGCCGAGCGATCGCTCGTCGACGGCACCGGCGTGCAAAAAGGTTTCGGCTGGCGCTGGGGCGAATACAGCGCGATGAGCGTAGACCCTTCGGACGACTGCACGTTCTGGATCACCAACGCTTATTATTCGCTCGAAAGCGAACAGTTCTCCGATTTCGGCTGGTTAACGCGGATCGGCACGTTCAAATTTGATGAATGCACGCCGGCGCCCAAGGCCGCAATCTCGGGTATTGTTACCAATTCGGTAACCGGGGCGTCCATAAAAGATGTCAGTGTGGAAGCGTATCAATATTCGAGACAGACATCTGCAAATGGTGCGTACGGTCCCCTAACGCTTCTTCCGGGGCAGTACCAGTTAAAGGTTTCGAAGCCCGGGTACCGCGATGCACTGCGTTCGATCGACATCGCTGACGGACAAACACAGCACCAGGATTTCGCGCTCGAACCGGTTCCGGTAATTGTGACGACTGGCCAAACCGTTTCTGCCGAAAGTTGCGGGCTGAACCGCGCGGCCGATCCCGGTGAAACGGTCACGCTTAATATCGCCTTGCGAAATACTGGTGCCGCGGACATCGCATCGCTGGATGCCGAACTGCTGCCAATAGGGGGAGTTACGTCGCCCGGACCGACGCAAAATTACGGTGCGATGCCAGCAGGCGGCAGCGCAACGACGCGTTCATTTACATTCACGGTTTCGCCATCAGTTGCCTGTGGCAGCGCGATAACCCTTTCGCTTCAACTTTCCGACGGCTCGACTGGGATCGGCGTCTACGCGTTCGCGTTAACCGCGGGAACACCAAAGATCGCCTTAGCCGAAAACTTCGACCGGACGCCATCAGGCGGACTGCCGAGTCGCTGGACGCGCTCGGCCTTCACGAATACAGGCGCGCCCGACCCAACAAGAAATTGGATATTGTCTGGCACGCGGTCGATCTCGTTCACGAAAAGCGTGTTCTCGCCGGACCCATTCCAACCCGGCGTCAACGAACTGGTCAGTCCGGTTTTTGTAATCACCTCGCCGAGCGGCAAGTTAACGTTCAAAAACTGGTACGAGCTCGAGACGACCTTTCTTCGAAACCGTCTGTTTGACGGCTCGGTTCTCGAGATCCGATACGACGGCGGCGATTGGCAAGACATCATCGCGGCGGGCGGTGAATTCGAATCCGGGGGCTATGACGGCACGATCGACGGGTGCTGCCAGAATCCGCTCGCCGGGCACCGCGGTTGGTCAGGCCGCAGCGGCGTAAACCAAGCGTCGGAGTTCATCAGAACGTCGGTAAAACTTCCGGTGAGTGCGGCCGGACATAAAGTACAACTTCGATGGCGTGTCGGCACCGATATCGGAACATTTCGCGAAGGCCAATACATCGACGATCTCGTCGTTACGGATGGCTACGCATGTTCCTGCGGCAATTAGCTTTCGACCGCGGTCTTGACCAAACGGTTCTCCGGTCTTAATATCTAAAATTCACCGCCGGAGTGGCGAAATTGGTATACGCACCAGACTCAAAATCTGGCGAGAGCAATCTCATGTCGGTTCGAGTCCGACCTCCGGCACCAAAGATGACGGCCGCGCTTTGATAGGCAGAGAGCGGCCTTTTTATTGTTTGGTAGAACGCGAATGCACCTAGAAGATTTTTTTTACGACTTGCCCGCGGAATTGATCGCGTCGGAGCCTTTGGCGGAGCGGGCGGCGTCGCGGATGCTGCATCTGGATCGTGAGAAAGGCTCGCTGAGCGATAGACAATTCATTGATCTGCCAACCGTGCTTCGCGAGGGCGACGTACTCGTTCTCAATAATACAAGAGTATTTCCGGCCCGCCTTGTGGGACAGACGGAAACCGGCGGCGCGGTCGAGCTGCTACTTGAGGAAGAGCTTGACGGCGGCTCGTGGTCGGCGCTGGCAAAGCCGGCAAAACGGCTGCGGCCGGGGAAGAAGATCAGTTTTTCCGACCGTTTGTCGTGCGAGGTGGTTGAGCGGATAAATGAGGGCCATTTCAGGATCGTATTCGAGGCAGACGACGTCTGGACCGCGGCGGAGGGGCTCGGCCATATTCCGCTGCCGCATTACATAAAACGGCCCGAGAGCGAGGCCGACCGCGAACGCTATCAGACGGTTTTCGCCCGCGAGCGCGGTGCGATCGCCGCGCCGACCGCGGGCCTGCATTTCACGCAGGCGATTATCGAAGAAGTCAGGCAAGCAGGTGTTGAGGTTGTGGAATTAACGTTGCACGTCGGCTACGGAACGTTCGAACCAGTAAGGGCCGAAAACCTCAGCGAGCATCGGGTTTTGCCGGAACGTTTCGAGATCTCAGAGCACTCAGCGAAACAACTCAACGATGCTCGATCCTCTGGGAGACGAATTGTCGCAGTCGGCACCACAACAACCCGTGCACTTGAGTCGGCGATCGGCGAAACGAGCGAATTCAAACCCCAGCGAACGCGAACCAACCTGACGATCACGCCCGGCTACCGTTTTCGCGCGGTCGGTGCAATGCTGACAAATTTTCATCTTCCGAGCAGTTCGCTGCTTATTTTGGTTTCTACTTTTGGGGGGCACCAATTTATAATGGAGTCATACAGGCACGCCGTGCGTTCGCGATATCGCTTTTATAGTTACGGCGATTGCATGTTCATCGAATAGAAGAATGGCTGTACTTCAATCGATCAGAAACCTATTTTCTCCGGCCGAGTCCGAAGACGAAATGATCGTCCCGGCTCCCCGGACCGGTTATCATTTCAAACCGCTTTCGATAAAGGACATCGACCGCCTGCTGCGCTTAAACCTTCGCTGCTTCAAGCAGGGCGAGAATTACACAAGGCATACTTTTAATTACCTGCTTACTCAGCCACAATCGCTCGGCTTTGCGGCCGAAACGCCGTCGGGAGACATGGCAGGGTTTGTGCTATTGATGAACAACCCGGATGGCGCCGCTCACATTACTACGGTCGGCGTCGCTCCCGAACATCGCCGTCGCGGTGTCGCCCGTCGCTTGATCGGAGAGCTTGAGGACGTGTTGCGAAAGAAGGACGTTTCGACTGTCGTGCTCGAGGTCCGCGTTAGCAACACCGCCGCTCAGGACCTTTACGCTCATGCCGGATATTCCGTAGTCAAGCGAATGGTCCGGTACTATCACAACGGCGAAGACGGCTTTTTGATGATGAAGTCGCTTGCTTGAGCTTCACCCGATGGCCGAACTTAAGCTTCCGAAGGTCTATCCCATCACCGATCCAAGACTTTCAGGACTTTCGCATTCGGAGCAGATCGGATCGCTTATCGAGGGCGGCGCATCGCTGGTGCAGATCCGCGATAAGTACGCATCGTCTAAAGAATTCTTCGAGATCGTTCGAGAGTGTGTAGAAATTCAAGACGTTAGGTTGATCGTCAACGACCGCGTCGATATCGCGATGATGGCCGGTGCGGATGGGGTGCATTTGGGACAGGACGACCTGTCACCGACCGAAGCGAGAAAGTTACTTGGGCCGGATGCCATCATCGGTTTTTCGACCCACACGATCGAGCAAGCGGTGGCTGCGCTCGAACTTCCGGTAGACTACATCGCCTTCGGGCCGATATTTCCCACGACGACAAAACCCGATCACGACGCAGTAGTAGGACTTGGAACGCTTCGGAAGATAAGAGGCCGCATCGGAAATTTTCCTCTCGTCGGCATAGGCGGGATCAACCTTGAAAATCTCGCAGCCGTGATCGACGCCGGAGCGGATTCTGTGGCGATGATCTCTGCACTAGTGGCGGATCCGTCCACGATCGTTAAAAACATGCGAAAAGCGCTCCGCCTGGGAGAAAATGCCCAAAATCGTTAAACATTGCACAAAAAATACTTGCACTTCCCTGTTGATTCCGCAATAATAGATTCTGGCTTCGGCCCGCGTGCCCGATAACACGATCCTAAAATTATCTCCTTCCAGCCTTTTTCCCAGCCCTAATCAGGAGCTCTAAAAGCAAATGAGTCTACTAGATGTAGCGCCGATCATCGAACAGATGCTCGCGATCTCAGACAACGTTAGCGACCTCAACTTTTCGTGTAATCAGACACCGCAGGTCGAAATAAACGGAACGTTGTATCCGGCGTCTCCGCTAAGCCTGGGCCGCCTTTCCGCATACCAGACCGAGATGATCGCAATGGCTCTCCTTCGCGATAACGCCGAAGCCGCGGCATCGCTTGCGCGAAACCGCACCGCCGACCTTAGCTATGCGCTTCCGGGCAAATGCCGTTTCCGCGTTAACATCTTTCAGCAGAGAAACTCGTACTCGATAGTTATGCGCGTTATCCCGCACGACATACCGAGTTTTGCGAGCTTGACGCTTCCAAAGCAACTTTCTGACATCTGTAATTTACGAAACGGTGTTGTTTTGCTGACCGGACCTACCGGTTCAGGAAAAAGCTCGACGCTTGCGGCCGTGATCGACGAGATCAATGAAACGAAAAGCTATCACATCGTAACGATCGAAGACCCGATCGAGTTTCTGCACAACCATAAGAAATCGACCATCAACCAGCGAGAGGTTGGTGCAGACACGAAAGATTTTGCTTCGGCGCTGCGGGCCGCATTGCGACAGGCGCCGAAAGTTATCCTTGTCGGCGAGATGCGCGACCTGGAAACCGCCGAGATCGCGCTCGAAGCAGCCGAAACGGGCCACCTCGTCCTTTCCACGCTTCACACGATCGACGCGTCGAAGACGATTGACCGCATTATCGGCCTTTATCCGAAGAACGAAGAAAAGATAATCAGAACGCGCCTGGCGCAAACATTTCGGTACATTGTCTCGCAACGTCTTATTCCCAAGGCGGACGGCAAGGGACGCGTCGCAGCGGTCGAGATCTTGAAATCGAGCCCGCGTACACGGGAATACATCGAAAAAGGCGAAAGCGAAGGCAAGACGCTGCTTGACGCCATCCGCGACGGCGAGATCGACGGAATGCAGGATTTTGATTCCGTAATCAGAAAGCTGGTCGAAGAAAAGGTGATCACCCTGGAAGACGGTTTATCGTACGCGACCAACCAAAACAACCTGCTGCTTCAGCTTAAAGGGTTGTCGTCTACCGAAGATTACATCAATCAGGCGAACAATCGCCCCGACACCCTTCCAGTAATACCGCACACACCGCCGCCGACATCTTCGAACATGGCGTCTGTCCTCGACATGATGGAGTAACATGATCATACGCTGCGACAATTGCTCAGTCTCGCTTCAACTTGACGAAACGAAAGTTCCGAACGGTAATTTCACCGTACGGTGTCCCCGCTGCCAGAACCTGCTTCGCGCAAATCGCGACGCGAACGGAAACGTCTCGCCGCCCGTTGAGCAGCTTGCAGCGAATCAGCCTGCGCCTGCTTTGCCCGAAGGCGCAAGCGAATTTGCGGAAAAGGAATCAGAATTTGAGATCAACAGCGCGATGCGTTCGCTATTGCAGGCTCTGCAATCGGGAAAGGGCTCGGCAGTCAACGAGACCACTAACGAAAAACCACGGCGCATTTTGCTCTGCCTTGGAGAAACCCGTGACGTAGTCGCGAAACTTCTTACCTCTGCGGGATACAAGGTTTATATAGCGCAGACGCCGGCGCAGGCAAACGAACGGCTGAGAGAAGGCAAGACCGAGATCGTGATCTTTTCGCCGGACTTTGCGGCGGAATACGGCGGTGCTGCCGTTATTCAGCAAAAAGCGAACGCGATGTATTCAGCGGAGCGTCGAAGGCTGTTCCTCGTCTCGCTCGAAGAAAAGGGAACGACGATGAACGCGCAGGAAGCGTTCATTCGTAACTTGAACCTGATCGTCAATAACGACGACATTGGCCAACTGCCCCTTATACTCAACCGCGCGCTTCACGATTTCAACGACCTTTACCACTACCTGAATATGGGCCTCGGCGTCGAACCCATTTAAGATTCAATAAGATTCGGCAAATCTGTTTGCCGAATAATTGTAGGGGCCGCGGCTCGTCCCGGCCGGATCTGCTTTTCCCGGGCAAATGAGATCGGGCAGCCGAAAAGCTGCCCCTACATTATTTTTGTTACGTAGTTTTTTGCAGATCGCTAAGGCTTTACATCGTTGCAAGTTCGCAAACCAGCATTTCGATCTGCTTTCGGGAAGCTTTGCCGCTTCCACCGACTGAGGTCTTGATGGCGAGATCGGTATCGGCGATCCGCACAAGAGCCTTTGCTAGCCGATCGCTGTATGCCGTTCGCGTCGTGGCGTCCCTACGCTTGAGCTCGTCGCGAAATTTCCAACTTAGCGCGCCGAGCAGCGCTAGCGGTTCTTCGCCGTCACTCAATACCTTTTCCAGCGCCTTCACAGCGTCGGAATTTCGTCCCGCGAGCAGGTGATTCGCAAAGTCGAAATTTGACCGCTCGCGCGTATTGCGAATGAGCGATTCGACAAGGTCGATGTTGACTGTCCGTGCCGGCAGCGACGCCGTCGCAAGTTTATTTGATTCGATCGTGATGCGTCGGGCATCACACCCAACAAGCTCGACAAGGCGGCGAAGTGCCAGCCGCTCAATACTGACTTGCGCCTTCTCAAAGACGTTGTTGGAAAGTTTTTTTATTTCCGTCTCGTCCGGCGGCGAAAACTCAACCGCTCCTGGATGCGATTTCAGAAGTTTCCCAAGCTTGCGGCTGCCATTCAATTCGTCGACGACGAAAACGACGATGGAACTGGGATTTGGGTTCGAAAGATATTGAGCTAATACATCTTCGGCGTCTTCCTTGAGCGTGTCTTTCATCGACGATGTCGAAACCCGCACCTCCGAAATGCGGACAACACGGCGCGACGCCATCATCGGTAATTGATTCGCCGCGGCCAATGCGACAGAGATGTTTTCGGGCGTATTCAGGCTGAACTGATCGTCATTGAAATCGCGAAAATCGGCCGCGGAGAAAGCCGATTGCGATATCACCTTTGCGGCATTATCACGAAGGTAAGTTTCTTCGCCGTGCAATACATAAACAGGGCGCAGCTTGCCTTCATCGATCTCTTTCTTTAGTTTTTCGCGCGTTAGAACCACTATTTCTTTTCGTCCTTTACACCGATACCGTTAACGAATGCAGAGACCACCGATTCGGCAAACGCGCGTGCAATGCGTTCCACGGCCGGGTCTTCTTCATTAAAGAACGAGCGCGGGTCTTGCGAAAACTCGAAAGAATCGCGAAAAACGAAATTCTGGTTGTCATAGATCACCTTTTTTTCCTTCACGTCCCGGATCGTTACGCCGCAAACTATGTTGACTTCGTAAACGCGCGCCCGGCCCTCGCGGTCGAGCAGAACGCCCGTGAATGCGAAATCGCGTATGTTGCCGTCGATCACGGCGTCGGCCCCTTCAAGCTTGCCCTGGACCTTCAGCCCGTTGCCACGACGGATCACCTCACGCATCACGGCCTCGGTAAAACGAGTTTCGACCTTGTAGCGTATCCCTTTTGCCTCGAATTGAAATGCCGGCACCGCGACGGTCTTAATATGTTTCGGCAAGCCCGAATTTGTAACAGGCTTGTAACAATCGGTAAAACCTGATACTACGAGGAACAATAAGGTGACGGCGACCAAACGCGCGAATTTCATAACTCTTTTGCCTTTTTCCGAAAGTGAATAATCCCGAGTATTGTGATGCCGAAAACAAGAAAAATGCCGGCGACAATTGCCGCTCCGGCGCTTTGCCAGAACAACCGGCCCGAGCTTTCGGTGGCAATGGTCTGACCGACAGCCGCGCCGCCCGAAACGTAGACTGCCTTCAATCCCGATTGCGGATCGCGTTCGATACGATACACCGGATCTTGATATCCGGCAGCTTCGCCCTCACGGACCTCGCGTGAAAACCTGTGGTTTACAAGCTCGATTGCTCCTGGAACCTTTCCGCCATACACCGCTTTTTCACTTAGTTTGCCTTCGTCCGGAGCGTCATCAAGATCTTCGAGGTTTTTCTTCGGTACCGCAACGAGCGTTCCGGTACTGTAAAACGCTCCACCGCCGAGCGGCAAAATGTGAGTTTGTTTACCGGGACTTATGAAAACCTCTTTTAGGTCCCCGCCGGACTTAATAAATAACCGATAATCGGAAACGTCGCCGTTCGTTTCGAGGATCAGATCTATCGTGATCCGTTTGTATCCCGGTTCGGGCGCCACATCGCAAAAGGCCCGCGACGGAAGTAATATCGTTACGGCGAACAGGCATAAAATGAACGTGGCGGTCGATCTCATCCGGTGTAGCTCGAATTTAGCAAAGAAATCTTGGGGCGACAAAGCTGGGGCGGAACCGCAAATTTCATTCTTTACGTACGTCCTTTAGTGTTCCGAATTTTTTAGGAGAACTTATGGGATATAGAGACCTTGTGATCTGGGTCGGCAACCAAGAGGTGGGAAACAGTTTGAAGACCAATGGGTCTCGCGTAAAGTCATACATCGACTTTTCGTGCGCGAGCACGGTAAACGATTATTTACAAGTGAGCTGGTGCACACATTTCGTTCATTGGCTTGTGAATCAGGCAGGAATGACTGGCAAGATCCCGAAAGCCCCGCTGGGCAATCGGTCAACTGCGCGAATGCCGGAATCCTTTTCGAAGACCACGAGTCCGCGTCCGGGCGATATTTATTACATGCCGGTCGTAAACGGAAAATCGACATTTCACTTCGGGTTCGTAGCCGAAGTGTTGAGCGATTCGAAGATCAAAAGCCTGGATGGAAACTCCGGTAGCTTTAAGGACCCTGCAACGAATTGGAGTTGGAAGACCGCAACGGCTTCGGGCGGCGGTATCGGCGGTGGTGTTGTTTGCTACAACGAACGGAATCGCGGCGAGATCGCGTACTTTTTGGAGCTTACGCCAGACGATTTCTAAATCCTTTTACTAGAGAAGGCGGAAACCATCTTTAAAACTTCAACGGTCTCGCGTACATCGTGCACACGAAGCACCTTTGCGCCGTTCCAGGCGGCGATCGCCGCTGCGGCAAGACTGCCGTGCAGGCGATCGGACGCAATCGGAACTCCAAGCAGCTTTCCGATGAACGACTTTCTTGAGGCTCCAACTAGAAGCGGATGATCGGGAAATTCGGCGATCAAACGGTCGAGATTAGCGATAAGTTCAACATTCTGCTCCTGCGTTTTTCCAAATCCAATGCCGACATCGAGCAAAATTTGTTCGTCTTTTATTCCTGAAGCTTTTGCTACAGCGATCGAGCGGCGAAAATCGGCGGCAACATCGGTGAAAATATCCGCGGCCGCCGCTTGAGAGTGCATCGTTTCAAACTCGCCTCGCGAATGCATCAAAACCAGACCGGAATTATTTTTTGCTGCGATCTCGGCTATGCGTTTGTCAAACCGCAACCCCGAAATGTCATTGATTACTTCGGCCCCTGCAGCGACCGCAACTTCGGCTACTTTTGATTTGCTGGTATCGATCGAAACGGGAACGTCAAAACGTTTGACGACGCCTTCGATCACTGGAACGACTCGATCAATTTCATCCTGAACCGAAACACGTTCGCTTCCCGGCCGCGTCGATTCACCGCCGACGTCGATGATGTCGGCCCCTTCTACGATCATTTCCTCCGCACGTTTCACGGCGGAATCAAAAGAATCGAAACGCCCGCCATCTGAAAAACTGTCCGGTGTAACGTTCACAATGCCCATCACGATCGGACGGTCGAGAACGAGTTTTCGGCGTGATGTTTGCCAGAACATAAGAGACAGAAACACGAGGGGTAGCGAGTGTGCAGAGCTAAAAAGGAGTCAGGTAAATGATACCTAACTCCTAACAAGATGCACACTCCCAACTGGTTGTGTTTCTGTCTTAGGCCGTTGCCGGATTATTCGGCGTGATCGGCCCAAGGATCGGTTTCTTAAAGCGTTCCTTTGCCTCTTCCGGTT
This sequence comes from Acidobacteriota bacterium, assembly GCA_003223975.1. Taxonomy (GTDB): domain Bacteria; phylum Acidobacteriota; class Blastocatellia; order Pyrinomonadales; family Pyrinomonadaceae; genus OLB17. The sequence goes on along the minus strand of QHXS01000059.1, from coordinate 13,986 downwards.
CGTTGGCGTCCGAATCGTCCTTTGCCGAGACAGGTGCTTCGGACGAATCGACCGGCAGGCCGGCGATCACACGTTTCATCTGCTCGAGGTCGAGCGATTCGTGTTCAAGCAATGCTTCGACAAGACGTTCCATCGCTTCACGATTTTCTTCGAGTATCTTTGTCGCACGTGCGTACTGCTCGGAAACGATCCGCTTTACTTCCCGATCGATCCTTATCGCCGTGTCCTCGGAAAAATCACGATGCTGCGCGATCTCTCGGCCGAGGAAGATCTGCTCTTCCTTTTTGCCGTACGCGAGCGGGCCAAGGTCGGACATTCCGTATTGGCAAACCATCGCACGCGCCAGTTCCGTGGCCTTTTCGATATCGTTCGAGGCCCCGGTCGTAACACGCCCAATAAAGATCTCTTCCGCAATACGTCCACCCATTGAGTTCGCGATCATCGCCTCAAGCTCTTCCTTGGTCCGTCCAAGAATATCCTGCTCGGGCAGGAAGAAGGTGACACCCAAAGCTCGTCCGCGAGGAACGATCGTTACCTTGTGCACCGGATCGCTGTCCGGAATATTCATACCGACGAGAGCGTGCCCGGCCTCGTGAATAGCCGTGAGACGGCGTTCCTTGTCTGTCATGACCATCGAGCGTCGTTCAGGGCCCATCAGGACCTTGTCCTTTGCGAATTCGAGATCATGCAGCGTCACGACCTTTTTGTTAAGGCGTGCCGCGATGAGCGCAGCTTCATTAACGAGGTTCGCCAAGTCCGCTCCCGTAAAGCCGGGCGTGCCGCGTGCGATCACGTTGACATTCACGCCTTCGTCGAGCGGAATCTTTCGCGTGTGAACTTTTAATATGCCTTCCCGACCGCGAACGTCCGGATAGGACACGACAACTTGTCGGTCAAATCGGCCGGGACGCAGCAACGCCGGGTCAAGTACGTCCGGCCTGTTCGTTGACGCCATCAGGATGACGCCGTCATTCGATTCAAAACCGTCCATCTCGACGAGCAGTTGGTTCAATGTCTGCTCACGTTCATCGTGCCCGCCGCCCAAACCGGCGCCGCGATGGCGTCCGACCGCGTCGATCTCATCGATGAAAATGATGCACGGAGCATTTTTCTTACCCTGTTCGAACAGGTCGCGAACACGCGAAGCGCCGACGCCCACGAACATTTCGACGAAATCGGAACCCGAGATCGAGAAGAACGGAACATTCGCCTCGCCGGCAACCGCTTTGGCAAGCAATGTCTTGCCTGTTCCCGGAGGGCCCATCATCAAAACGCCCTTGGGTATTTTGCCGCCCAGCTTTTGGAATTTTTGCGGATCCTTTAAGAATTCGATTATTTCCTGAAGCTCTTCTTTGGCTTCGTCAACACCGGCAACGTCCTTGAACGTAACCCGCTTTTGCTGATTGTTGAGCAGTTTCGCCTTCGATTTGCCAAAGCTTAAGGCCTTATTTCCGCCCGCCTGCATTTGGCGAAGCGTGAACGCGAGGAACCCGATAAGCAGCAGGAATGGCAACGCGTTGATGAGTATCAACCAACCCAGGCCGCTCGAGGCCGGCTCTTCCGTGTATTTGATCACGGAGCTCGTCCCGTCGTTGGTCTTATTGAATTCGTCCATCTTGTCAACGAGCAGCTTTCGCGTCGCATCGCTCCCAAGTGTAGTTACGAATTTATTTCCCGCAGCGTCGGTGAATTCAACACCGGATTGTTTGATCGACGCTTCCTTAAAATCTTTATTGGTAATGCGGGTAATGGCTTCATTGATCGCCAATTCCTGCGGTGCCTTTTGCTGTTTGCCCTGCAAATACCAGACGAACAGAAGCGCCGCCGAAATTATCGTCAGCCATAAAAAAACTTGTCTTGCCTTCGAATTCAATTTAAAGCCTCCAAACCACTCTCATCCAAAAAGGTACCACTGCAAGTTCTTTGATGAGGGCCGCCGATATGCAGTTGTTCTAAATGCGCCCCGTTAACAGAAGCGTCAACCTTCAATTTTAATCGGGCGGTATATCAATATTCAAGCTTTATATGACGGAACGCAAGCCGTCCGCCGCTCTTTACTACGGAATCACTACCCGGCAACTCGACGATTCGACCGCTTTTGCGGCTTTTAACCAAACGAGCGACCGCCCCGATATGTTTCAGTTCTAAACCGCGGGAACTTCCTCGATTTTCGATCAACCAGGCTCTAATGGCTATGAAAAGCTCGTTTTCGGGAAGATCGGTGAGGTCGGCGACGGAAAGTTGCTCCGATCGCTCGTCATTCAACTTTTCGATTTCACCATTTGACGCGTTCGACGACAATCCGGACTTCTGCTGAATAAGGGACGCCGTTTTTGCGAGAGTTTCGACAATCTTCGGATTTAACTTCGCGAGCTCGGGCATGATCGTTTTTCGAACGCGAACGCGAGTAAATTTGAGGTCGTCGTTCATGCGATCTTGTCGGAATTTCATACCCAAGGCGCGGCAGAACTCTTCCGTATCGGCGCGCTTTGCCCAATGCAGCAGCGGCCGGGCGAGTTTGGCACCATTCGCCTTTTTTGTCTGTTCAAGCGGCCTGACAACTGTCATTGCACAAAGGCCGTCTATGCCGCTGCCGCGGATCAGATTCAAAAGGAGCGTTTCCGCCTGATCATTTACAGTGTGGGCCGTAAGAACGAGGCCGGATTTTTTTCTTTTCGCTAATTTCGCAAGAAAATCGTACCGGGCATTACGCGCGCGTTGCTCGATGTCATTCGTCCCTTCAAGTCGATCGCTAGCAGTTACGAACTCAAGGTCGGATTTTTTCGCGAGTTCCCTCACGAATTTTTCATCGGCATCGCTTTCTCTGCCGCGAAGTTTGTGGTTGAAATGAGCAACGACGACATCGAGATCGAGCTTTTTTCTTTTTTTCAGATCGATCAGAGCAAGCAGCAAAGCAGTCGAATCCGCTCCGCCGGAAACCGCAACAATGACGGCTTGGTTAGCGAACGGCAGACCGAGCCGCCGCCATTCTGTGATCAGATTTCGGACGAACTTGTGCACAGGGAATTATAACTGCAGCGAGAGGATTGGCCACAAAACGCAGATGACACATAATAAGGATCAACCTTCTTTGCGCAACTTATGGGTTTTGTGGCTAATCTTCCTGAAAAGCGGGACGTTTTTGGATGAGGACCGAACAGCGGCCGGTGCAAACGAGTTTTCCTTTGTCGTTGGTGATGTCGATCTGCCAGACATTCAGCGTGCGTCCCGGATAAACGGTTTTCGCTTCGACCGTGATAATGCCTTTGCTCACCGCCCGAAGATGATTCGCGTTTATCTCGATGCCGACCGGCGTGAATTTCGTAAGATCGACGCTGGCAACGGTTCCGACGGAAGCTGCGGTCTCGCACAAATAAAGCGACACGCCCCCGTTCATGATGCCAATGTACTGATGAACCTTTGCCGTTACTTCCATCGTCAGCACGACGCGCTCGGCCGAAACTTCAACGATCTTTACGCCCAGGAACTGCATCAACTCGCTGTTGGCCGTTTGTTCGATCAGTTCGTCTTTCGTCATTCCTTCAAATACGACCGTGCGTCAGCTAAGGCCCTTGCCACCTGTTCCCTTGACGTTCCGCCGATCTGCGATTTACTCGCGATCGTGCTTTCGAGGCTGAGAGCATCGAAAACATCCTCACCGATATCCGCACAGACTGACTGCATTTCTTCGAGCGGCAAATCGTGCAGTTCATTTTGAAGCTCGATCGCGCGCAGCACGATCTTACCGGTGACATCGTGTCCGGTGCGAAAGGGCACGCCTTTACGTACCAGATAGTCGGCCAATTCCGTCGCGTTCATGTAACCGGTCGACGCAGCTTCGCGTGTCCTTTGTTCGCTTACCGACAGGTTTTCGAAGACAATACCGGCGACGCTAAGGCACATCTTCACGGTATCGACAGTATCAAACAGCGTTTCCTTGTCTTCCTGCATGTCTTTGTTGTAAGCAAGAGGCAAGCCTTTCATCGTTGCAAGCAACCCGGCATGATGCCCGAAAACACGGCCGGCCTTTCCGCGGATCAACTCAAGCGAGTCCGGGTTCTTTTTTTGCGGCATCAGGCTCGAACCGGTCGAGACCGCGTCGCTAAGTGTGATAAATCCAAATTCCTGCGAGCAATACAGGATAATGTCCTCGGCAAGTCGCGAAAGATGCACCATCAGGATAGCCACGGCACCGACGAATTCGATCGCGAAGTCTCGGTCGGAGACGGCATCAAGGCTATTCGCAGAAACGGCAGCAAAACCTAATTCTTTTGCAACCGTGACTCGATCGATCCTGACGCTTGTTCCGGCTAGCGCGCCCGAACCAAGCGGCATTATGTTCACACGCTCAAATGCCTCGGCAAGCCGCTCGCGATCGCGTTTCAACATTTCGAAATAGGCAAGGCACCAATGCGCGAAGAGTATAGGCTGTGCACGTTGAAGATGCGTGTAGCCCGGCATGACCGCTTCTCGGAAACCTTCGGCCGTATCGACTATCGCGGCCTGTAGATCACGAACGAGCACTGCGATCTCATTGATCTCATCACGCAGCCAGATGCGAAACGCGGTCGCGACCTGATCATTTCGGCTGCGTCCGGTATGTAGCTTTCTGCCGGCATCGCCGATCGCTACGATCAGCTTTTGCTCGATGAACGAATGAATGTCCTCTGAATCGGCTTCGAAAAACTTGGGATCGATCTTTGAATCGGCAAGCAGTTGGGTTAAACCGCCCACAATGGCATCCGCTTCTTCGCTCGTTAATATCCCTGCACGAGACAATCCATTCGCGTATGCAATGCTGCCTCGCACATCGGCCGTAAAAAGGCGTCGATCGAAACGAAACGAATCGTTGAACTCGGCAAACGTCTCGTGCGGTTTCTCTGTGAAACGTCCACCCCAAAGTTTGATTGAATCGGTCATCTGCTTTGCGTTAACTGCACCTTTCGGTGAAAATTGATTTTCACCGAAAGACGTTCAGTTCGCAAAGTGAGAACGTCGTCGCGCCATCGAGAAGAAAATGGAAAAGAAGATAAATAAGGTCGTCCTCGCATATTCCGGCGGGCTCGACACGTCGGCGATGTTGCTCTGGATCAAGGAAACCTACGACTGCGAGGTCGTATGCTATTGCGCCGATGTCGGCCAGGGCGAGGAGCTGAGCGGCCTTGAAGAGAAAGCGAAGGACTCTGGAGCTTCGAGGCTTTATGTCGAAGACCTGCGCGAAGAATTCGTTAAGGATTTCGTCTGGACGGCTGTAAAGGCAAATGCGCTTTATGAGGGCGTTTATCTTCTCGGGACGTCGTTGGCCCGGCCCGTTATCGCGAAGAAACAGATCGAGATAGCACAAAGGGAAGGAGCCGACGCAGTGGCTCACGGTGCGACCGGCAAAGGCAACGATCAGGTACGTTTCGAATTAACGTATTACGCCCTGCAGCCGGATATCAAAGTCATCGCTCCTTGGCGCGAATGGAAATTTAAGGGCCGCTCGGACCTTATGGCCTATTGCGCAAAGCACGGCATACCCATCACTGCGACCGCCGAAAAGCCCTATTCGACTGACCGAAATCTAATGCACATCAGCTACGAAGGCGGCATTCTCGAAGACCCGTGGGCCGCGCCGCCAGAAGAGATGTTTATGCTGACAAAATCACTTAACAGTGCCGCTGAGATCGGCGAAGAGATAACGATCGCGTTTGAAAAGGGCGAACCTGTTGCAATAAATGACGTCGCTCACGGGCCGGTCGATCTGCTTTCTCATTTAAATTATTTGGGAGGAGTTCACGGAATCGGCCGAGTCGACCTTGTGGAGAATCGATTTGTCGGAATGAAGTCTCGCGGTGTTTATGAAACGCCGGGTGTCACGATCCTTCAAACTGCACACCGCGCTCTCGAGTCGATAACTATGGACCGCGAGGTCACTCGCCTTCGAGATTCGCTCGGCGTAAAATTTGCCGAGTCGGTATATTACGGATTCTGGTTCGCGCCGGAATTCGAGATCCTTCGCTCGATGATCGATCAAACACAGGACACTGTCACCGGCGATGTCCGATTAAAACTTTATAAAGGAAACGTTACAGTTAATGGCCGTAAATCGCCGAATTCGCTTTACAAGGAACGCATCGCTACATTCGAAGACGACGCGGGGGCATACGACCAGCACGACGCCGAAGGGTTCATAAAGTTACAGGCATTGCGATTGAGACTTCGAAACATGGAGTAATCGGAATATGACTACAAACACGATCAAACTACACCGAGTCTTCAAGACGGCTCCGGAAAAGATTTATAAGGCATTTCTTGACCCCGAAGCAATGGTCAAATGGCTGCCGCCTAATGGGTTTACCGGCAAAGTGGATCATGTCGATGCACGCGTAGGCGGCACCTACAAGATGTCATTTACCAACTTCGGCACGGGACTCGCGCACTCCTTCGGCGGTGAGTATCTCGAACTTATCCCGAACGAAAAGATCGTTCATACCGACAAGTTTGACGATCCGAATTTGCCCGGGGAGATGACGGTTACAATAACCTTCAAGGAAGTGGTGGTGGGGATCGAAGTCAACATTGTTCAGGAAGGGGTTCCCGCTGTGATTCCTGCCGAGGCGTGCTATCTCGGCTGGCAGGAATCGTTAACGCTGTTGGCATTATTGGTTGAAGCAGACATTCCTGCCCAATAGGCCCCTTGCGTCGATACTGTTATGAAAAGAGTATTGTTGGTAAGCGCTCATCCCGACGATATGGAGATAGGCATGGGCGGAACGGTGGCTAAGATGGCGGCGGCCGGTGATTCGATCGTTTCCGTTGTGATCACAGACGGCCGACGCGCGCCTGATCCGGACTCTATCGGGCCAGAAAAAATGGCGGACCTGAGGAAGGAGGAGAGTACAAGGGCCGGGAATATGCTCGGCGTAAGTAAGACGATCTTCTTCGACCTTGAATCTGTAGCATCCGCAGAAGCCGTTGATCAAGCTACGCAAAATATGGTCGAAGTGATCGACAGTTTCGGTCCCGACGAGATCTACGCTCTTCATCCGGAACTTGACCGCCACGCGTCGCACCGCGCGGCAGGAAAGATCTGTGTCGACGCGTTAAAACAGAGTTCAGATCAAAACATCACACTATGGGCCTACGAAGTTTGGGGGTTGTTTGCCACTTGGGATCGGCTGGAAGATATAACCGATCACATTGCGAAAAAACTGGCTGCGGTTGCCGAGCATCGATCACAGATCACCGCGATTCCATATGGTGAGGGTATCGCCGGTTTGAATCGATGGCGTGCTGTTTTTGCCGAGCCGCACCAGAGTGAGCCGCCGGGCGAATACGCGGAAGTATTCATTAAGCTGAATTAACATTTATGCTTATTGTCGTTGACGAAAGACAGGAGCGTTCGAGTGTTCGGGCAGCAAACATCGTCGCGGACCTGATCAAAAGGAAACGAAAGTCCGTGCTCGGCCTCGCCACGGGAAAATCGCCCGTCGGCGCTTACGATGAACTCATCCGAATGCACCGGGAAGAGGGATTGGACCTCTCGGAAATTACGACGTTCAATTTGGATGAGTATGTTGGAATCCCGCGTGAACATCTACAGAGTTTTTACACACAGATCCATACGAATTTTCTCAACCAAGTAAATATCAAACCTGAAAATGCTCATATTCCGGACGGCACAACTGCCGATTTCGAAAGAGCCTGCGACGATTATGAAAAAGCTATTCGCGAAGCGGGCGGCATCGACCTGCAGATCCTTGGCATTGGGAGAACCGGTCATATCGGGTTTAACGAACCAACTTCGAGCCTGGCATCGCGAACGCGTCTCAAAACACTTTCAGATGAAACGATCGAAGATAATAAAAAGGTCGACGGCGATATCCCGACCGTCGCGATCACTATGGGGATCGGAACAATACTGGAAGCGAAACATCTAATGCTTTTGGCTTATGGAAGCGCCAAAGCAGAGGCTGTCGTAAAAGCGATCGAGGGCCCGTTGACTTCGTCCGTTAGCGCGTCCGCGCTTCAAATGCATCGCAATGTCACGGTGCTGCTCGATGAAGAAGCCGCGGCAAATCTGTCTCATCGCGATTATTACCGCCGCGTAGTGGAACAAACAGCAAAATACTCACCCGTCCGGCTTGGTTTGAAATGAGCGATATCGATCAAGATCTCATCCTCGGCGCCGAAGGCGGCGGCTCGAAAACCGACTGGGTTCTTGTTCGTCGAACGAACGGTGCTCCACAGGTGGTCGATAGCGGCCAGCTTTCCGCCGCAAATTTCATACTGATCAGCGAAGAACACCTGCGAGATATGCTTTGCCGATTGCCCAGTAACGCATCTCGTGTTGGTGTCTTTCTTGCCGGCTGCAAAACGATCGATGATCGGGCTCAGCTGAAAACAATATGCGAGTCTGTTTGGGCTAAAGCAAAAATCGCCGTCGGGAGCGATCGTGATTCCGGTTTCGCTGCGGCTTTCGCAGACGGCGACGGCATCGCGGTGATCAGCGGCAGCGGCTCTGCTGTTACAGGAAGGAAAAACGGAAAGGTTGAAAGGGCGGGTGGAAGCGGCCATATTCTCGGCGACGGCGGCGGTGGATACACGCTGGCGATCGAAGCTTTGCGTCAGGTCTTGCGCACCTACGACCTCGCACATACCGTAACCCGGTCTGCTCAAGAGATATTACGAGCGTTGATGCTTAATAGGATGGAGGACCTGATCGAATGGACCCAGCATGCCGATAAGACGGCCGTGGCCGCGCTTTCACCGGTTGTCTTCACCGCAGCCGAACTCGGCAGTATCGAAATGATGAGCGTACTTAATGACGGAGCAGAATCGCTCGCCAAATACACCGCATCCGTCGCGAAATGGCTGGAGTATGAAAGGCCGGATGTCAGACTTCAGGGCGGTATCTTTCTCAATCAGCCGCTCTACGTCGAGCTTTATCGAGAGGCGCTGGGCAAACTTATCGAGACATCGTCGATCGAACCGTGCGACATGCAAGGAGCATTCGGAGCAGCGCACCTCGCGGCCGCGGCCGCCGCGCCGATTGACCTTGACGAACTCTACATCCCTCCTGATGGAGCCAAGTTCGAAGAGATCGCGACCGCGGCGACCGAACAAGTAAATCCGAGATCCGCCGAGATCGGAACGATGTCCGCGGCCGAAATGGTCGACCTGTTTGTTGAAGAGGAATATCAAGTCGGAAAAGCTCTTGCATCGAAGCGTGTTGAGATCGCCCGGGCGGTCGAACTGATTACATCGGCTTTTAAGAACGACGGCCGCCTTTTTTATATCGGAGCGGGCACGAGCGGCCGTCTGGGAACCCTGGACGCGAGCGAGATACCGCCGACCTTTGGCGAACCCCCACATCGAGTTCAGGCGATCATGGCGGGCGGTGTCAACGCTTTGCATTCGAGCGTAGAAGGTGCAGAAGACAATGAGGACCAGGGTAGGATGGCCGTCATCGAACGAGGTGTCACTGCAAAAGATGTTGTTTGCGGCATCGCCGCAAGTGGACGAACGCCGTTTGTGCTTGCAGGGTTGAGGCAGGCAAAGGCCATCGGCGCCGCGACGATCTTGCTGACCTGTAATCCTGAGCGTATCCGAGCTGAAAATTTCGACGTGGAGATCGATCTTCCGACCGGGCCCGAACTCATCACGGGTTCGACGCGGCTTAAAGCCGGCACGGCAACGAAATTGGTGCTGAACATGCTTTCAACTTGTTCGCTTGTTCTGATCGGCAAGACGCAGGGTAATTCAATGGTCGGAATGCGTGCGACAAATTCCAAATTGCGGCAGAGAGCGGTCCACATGGTCAGCCGCCTGAAACGGGTCGCGCCTGATGAAGCAGAAATGCTGCTAAAGGCGAGCAACTGGAATGTCTCTGCGGTGTTGAAACGGTAGAACCATTGGAAGACCGCATTGTATCGAGGGCTACATTGTATCGAGAGCAAAAAGGGCGTATCTTATTGCTGTTCAGAGTCAGGCTGACTCTCTTCTCAGATTGCTTCGGAATTCTCCGTTGCATCTGAAGTCATCAGCTAATTGAAAATTCAGGAGCGCTTATGAGCAGTCTCAGCATCACTCAGCGGCAAATGGACGGCGTGAATATCCTTGACCTTGATGGCAAGATCCTTATCGGCGAAACCAACCGCCAGCTTCACGAGGCGATCTACGAATTGATCGCTCAGGGAAAGAACCGCGTTGTTCTCAATCTGGAAAAGGTTTTGGCGATCGACTCGAGCGGGCTCGGCGAAATAGTCGCGAGCTATTCGACGCTTGCAAAAGCCGGGGGAAACTTGAAGCTGGTGAATATACCGACGCGTGTGACCGACATTATGACCGTGACCAAGCTTTACACAGTCTTTGACGTTTACGATTCGGAATCGGAGGCTGTTAATAGTTTTGAAGAAAGAGGAAGTGCGGCCGCGTGATAAAACGGCCGCACCAAATTGAGACCGGACTAACTCAGATATCCGCGAAACTTTTCCTTATCTGCCGAATAACTCGGAAACAATTTGTTGAGGTCCTTGCTGCCGAGGTGCTTTTGAGCGGCTTCGGCGAACACGTCGCGGAAGTCGGTCGTAACGGCCAGGTCGCGGCCCTCGTTAAGCTGGTCGTTCTTCAGGCCTTTCCAATCGCCGTAGACCTTTCCGCCTTTAACTGAGTTCCCGACAACTATCATTGCGTTGCCATGCCCATGATCGGTTCCGCGGCCTCCGTTCTCACGTGCCGTACGGCCAAACTCGCTCATCGTCATCAAAACGACATCGTCCATCCTCTTGCCGAGGTCGATCGTGAATGCGGCGATCGCTTGCGAGAAACTACGGAGGAAATTTGCAAGCTGTCCTTGTGCGCCGCCTTCGTTCGTATGCGTATCCCAGCGAACGTCATTGCCGGTATCCGTGAACGCGACCTCCAGCCCGATGCCCGCTTTGATCAACTGTGCGATCTGCTGCAGCGAACGGCCGAAATCTGTGTTCGGGTATTCGGCGCCGTTCTCAGGTCGATATTGGGCGGGGTTTGCGGTCTTTAGAAAGTTCACAGCCTCGAATGTTTCCTTGCCCATCTCCCCGAGGCTGTCTTTTGCGTTCTGCTGATAAACACCTTCGAATCCTCCTTTCAGATCGGCCGTGTAGAGCCCGGCTTTGATCGAGAAGTCAGAGAGGTTAGTCATCGCCACCGACGGAGCCTTTCCATAAAGAGCCCGCGGCAAGCTTTGCGTCATTGAAACCGCGCGAAACGGCGATTCTTCCTTGGTCGCGGTGGATTGAAGTACGCGGTTTAGCCAGCCGTCGCGTGTAGATTTGATCCCGGGCGTGCCCGACTCCATATAATCCTGAGCATCGAAGTGCGAACGCGTGTTGTCCGGCGAGCCGACTGCATCGATCACAGCAAGCTGCTTTGATCGCCAAAGGCCTTCGAGCGGCTTCATCGCGGGATTGAATCCAAAATAGCCGTCGAGGTCGATGGCGCCGTTCGTTTGATTCGGCTTTGGCACCGCGATCGTCCTGCGAATGTTGTAATACTCGGGGTCGCCGTGCGGGACGATCATGTTCAAACCGTCGACTGCTCCGCGCTGAAAGATCGTGACCAGGACCTTCTTTCGGCCATAGCCGTTCTTCGTTTGCGCCGACGCAAACTGGTGAAGGAACTCCGGTGCGGCCGCCATAAAACCGAAGCTTGCCAACCCGATACCGCTCTGTTTAAGGAAAAATCGTCTGTCCATCGATATATACCTCGCCTCTCAACAGATATTAGATGAAAGGCCGCCCAAAATTGTCTGGAATTTTATCAGACGATCGTCCGGCGGCTGTCCGCCGCTTGTCCGCCGCTTGTCCGGCCGCGTTTACCGGACAAGTAAGTCGAATATTTTCAGTACTTACACGCATTTTGGGGAAGAAATTCGGCGATTTTTGAAAACTTTTTCGCTCGGTCCCAAGCGGTCCACATCCCCGCATATTATTTCCGTTTTCAAAGATCAAAGACACGGTTGGCCGCGTGATACGTTGTATCACACTTTGCACATGCCGTCAACGATCTTATTGGTTCAGACCTGTCATTTATAACAGTGTCGATATGTTCGAATTTCAGGCAAAGTCTCTGGGTCGTTAGACAACCTGGATATAACTGTATCGAAAATCCCCTTCGATCCTCCAAGTTTGTTCGTACGACTCGACGTTTGAGAAGCAATCTTACAGTCAACAGAGGGAGCAAAAATGCTAAGAAAACATAAGGGTCTTGTTGCGCTTGCGCTGCTCGCAACAGCAATAGCGATAATTTCAAGCTGCAATCAGCAATCGGGCGGAGGAAATACCGCGTCGAATACAACCACTGCGAAATCGGACGGGTTGGACCGCACGGTCCTGCCGATACCCGAACCGAAAAGGCCAACATATAAAGAATTGGACGCGCGCAACGTGAAGGCTCCGGAACGTTGGGAAGTAAAGGCTCCTCTGGGGGCTCCAAATGTGGTCGTTGTTTTGATCGACGACATGGGTTTTGGCGCGTCGGCCGCATTTGGCGGGCCGATCAATATGCCGAACCTCGATAAGATCGCGGCGACAGGATTGAAATACAACCGCTTTCATACGACGGCATTATGTTCGCCTACGCGTGTCGCTCTGCTGACGGGGTATAACCACCACAGCAACAACGCCGGCTCGATCATGGAAACCGGAACTGCGATCCCGGGAAACACGGGCGTAAGGCCGCAGTCGATCACCCCGATGGCTGAGGTTCTCCGGCAGAATGGCTACAGCACTGCGGCTTACGGCAAATATCACGAAACGCCGCCTTGGGAGATCTCGGCAGCAGGACCGTACGACCGCTGGCCGACGCACTCAGGTTTTGAGAACTTTTACGGATTCATCGGCGGCGAAACGAACCAATACTCTCCGCTCGTTTATGACGGAACCGCACAGGTCGAGTTGCCAGAAGATCCGAAATACCACTTCACGACCGACATGACAAATCATGCGATCTCGTGGATGAAGTTCCAAAAAGCTCTTACTCCCGACAAACCGTTCTTTATGTATTTTGCCCCGGGTGCAACGCACGCCCCGCATCATGTTCCCGCCGAATGGCGCGACAAGTACAAAGGCAAATTCGACCAGGGGTGGGACAAGGTGCGTGAAGAAACGCTTGCCCGCCAGATCAAATTGGGCATCGTTCCGCCCGACACGAAGCTGGCACCGAAACACAAAGACATAAAAGATTGGGACACGCTTTCGGCCGACGAGAAGAGGCTTTTTGAGGTTCAAATGGAAACCTATGCCGGGTTTGCCGAACATACGGATAACGAGATCGGCAGGCTTTATCAAGCGGTCGAAGACACCGGCCAACTCGACAACACTTTATTCATCTACATCGTCGGCGACAACGGGGCGAGCGCCGAAGGACAGATGAACGGTGCATATAATGAGATGTCGTTCTTTAACGGTGCGCCGGAGAGCGTCGACGGGATGTTAAAGAATGTCGATAAATGGGGCGGACCGGAAACATATCCGCATTTTGCTGCAGGATGGGCAGTAGCGATGGACACGCCGTTCGAATACACGAAGCAGGTTGCTTCCGATTTCGGCGGCACCCGCAACGGAATGATCATTAGCTGGCCGAGGGTGATCAAAGGCAAGGGCGAGACCAGGTCGCAGTTCGGACACGTGATCGATATCGCTCCGACCGTCTTTGAAGCTGCAAAAGTGCCATCGCCCAAAACGGTGAACGGCATCGCACAGGACCCGATCGAAGGCAAGAGCCTTGTCTATTCGTTCGACAACAAGGATGCAAAGGAGACGCACACCACACAGTATTTCGAGATGTTTGGCAACCGTGCGATATACAGCGACGGATGGTACGCACGAACGATCCACCGTCCTGCGTGGCGTCCAAAAGCCGACCAAACGCTTCAGGAAGATCCGTGGGAACTCTACAACTCGGCAACCGATTTCAGCCTTTCGAACAATGTTGCCTCAGCCAACGAAGCAAAGTTGAAAGAGA
>QHXS01000067.1:1726-10303 GCA_003223975.1 Acidobacteriota bacterium | reverse complement strand
GAATTCGGCGCTGAATAAACAATATACGATCCTGACTGCGACTCATGAAGCCGAGCAGAATCCGAGTTATGTTTCGAATGAGGGAGCAACCGATCCGTATACCAACTCGTTCACATGCATGCTTCACGGTTCCGGCAGCCCTGGGTTCCGTCCCTTGGCAAAGACGCCGAAACCAAGTGTCCACGGAAGCCAGACCGCGGTGGTCGTTGGCCCTTCCGGCGAAGAGATCTACACGGACAAATATGGCCGGGTAAAGGTCCAGTTCTATTGGGACCGCGAAGGACAGGTTAATGAAGTAAGTTCGTGCTGGGTGCGTGTTGCTCAAAGCTGGGCGGGAAATAAATGGGGCGCGATGTTCATTCCCCGAATAGGAATGGAGGTCGTTGTCCATTTCCTGGAAGGCGACCCTGATCAGCCGATCATTACGGGCTGCGTTTACAATCCGCAGACAATGCCTCCGTATACGCTTCCGGACGAAAAAACGAAGTCGACAATCAAGTCGAATTCATCGAAGGGCGGCGGCGGCTTCAACGAGTTTCGAATCGAAGACAAGAAGGGATCCGAGCAGATATTTATCCATGCCGAGAAAGATCAGGACATCCGTGTCAAGAATGATTGCATGGAACTGATCCAGCATGACCGCCACTTGATCGTCGAAAACGATCAGTATGAAAAGATCAAAAAGGACAAGCATCTGCAGATCACGGGCGATCACAATGAAAAAATAGGCGGCACGATGTCGCTCGATGTCGGCAGTGACCAGCAAAATAAGATCGGCCAGAATTATGGCCTCGAAAGCGGAATGGGCGTGCATATTAAAGCCGGCATGACGACGGTTATCGAGGCGGGGACGGCGCTCACGTTAAAGGTCGGCTCAAGCTCGATAAACATTAATACCGGGGGCATTCAGATCATTGGCTCGCCCATGCTGATGTTGAATAGCGGCGGATCTCCGACGCCCGGCGGTGGCTGCAGCCCTGAGGCCCCTAAGGATCCCAAAGAAGCGGACAAGGCAGATCCGGGACAGAGAGTTCAGTTGCCGCCGCCTAACGCCCCACTGGCTCCTGTCAATATCGGACCGTTAGCAGCATTGATGAAGTCGGCAGCTCAGAGCGGTGCGCCGTTCTGCGACACCTGACAAAGTTGATTTTTGAGGCCCGTGCGGCCTCACTTAACGAATTAAATGACGAAAGACGACCTGAAACGGCATTTGTTTTCTGAGCGGACCAACGTATACGCTGTGTTGGACGGCGCCTCGATCAATGGGCTTCGGATGAAGCTCTATCAAACGGATCCGGTCCACTTTTGCCTTTTTCGGGGAGATCTGACGCCGGACGTTGCCGAAATGGCGCCATATCTAGTAGGACTAGTTGACGGTACAGAATTTACGGAATGGCTTTTAGGCGAATGTTTTGGAAAGCACTGGGGCGTTTTTGCACATTCCCCTAATTCGATCACCGAAATGCGCCGCCATTTTCGCGGCCTGATAAATGTCTATGACGAAGCCGGAAAGCCGATGATCTTTCGTTATTACGATCCGCGGGTGATGCAAAACTTTTTGCCCACGTGCAACGCTGGTGAATTGAAAACATTTTTCGGTAAGGTCGATGTTTTTTTCGCAGAAAAGGGCGAAAGCACAATGGTTTCATTCGCGCTGGAAAATAACGATCTAAAACAAAAGGAATTGAATTAGGAGGAATATATGCCACCAGCCGCACGAATTACAGATACTGTTGCTCATCCGCTACCCCCGGTTTTGACCGGTGGGCCAACAGCAACGACGGTAATGATCGGTTTCCTACCCGCGTGGCGCGGTGTTAATCCTGCAGTTGCAGCAGCGATGCAGGCGGCGAAAGCTGCCTCGGATGCCGTGATAAAAACGGCGGAAGCTGCGACACTGGCAGCAGCCGGTACACCGGGTGCGCCAGCCGCTAAAACAGCCGAGGAAGCGTGCAAAGCGCTGGCCGCAACAACGATGGGAAGCGCTATCTCGTCCGCGGCCGGCGGTTCGGATATTCACATGTGTGCGACGCCATTGCCGATCCCGCCGCACGGGCCCGGTATAGTTATCACGCCTTCGGCAACAGTCATGATCCAAAACTTTCCGGCCGCTCGCATGGGCGACACGATCCTGGAAGCGGTTGGGCCCCCAAATACGATCACCAAAGGTGAACCGACTGTGATGATCGGAGGTTAAGAAGCGAAATTGCCGGACGGATCTTCTAATTCCAAAGGTGTCGTCCCCGGCCTGACCGATCTGAGATGATAATCCGAGAAGCACAAATAAAGGAATTGGAAGAGGCGGCGCTGGGGAGTTTCGTCATTGAGCTTGCTGAGCACTGCAAAGAATTTTCGCCGGATCTTTGCAAAACGCTCGATCAGGATCAGTTGCCGAGGGCCGTAACACAAGGTGTGGATCGCGCCGACATATACGGATTGAATTTGCGCGGCCCGGTTCGTTTTTATATTGACCTCATGATCGTGTTCGGGAGCGGCTTTGACAATGATCCCCAGTATCCCTGGATTGCCGAGGAGTTGGCGAAAGACGAAGAGATGGATCAACTCGAGCGAACAGAGGCGATCCATACGAAGTCGCAGGACTATTTGGAATATGTTGACGGGCCGGACAACGTACACACGCTCAAAGCCTTAGAAGAACTCTCAGTCCGCATGCGCAGCGGGATCAAATTTCAACATCAGAACCTGGATCGCCACGTTCTCCAATTGTTTAGCGAGGTTCATCCGCGAAAATATGAGAGGACCGGTGAAGCGGCCCTTCGCGGACTTTTGGACGAAGAACGAACAAGAGGTCAGGAAGAATACCGGTTTGAGGAGGCGCGGTCCATTGCCTTGATGTCGATAATGGGATTCGCGTTTGGTCATCATTTTCACAGCGATCCGTTTTTACCCTGGATCTCGCGCACGCTCGATAGCAAAGATTTCGAAACGCCGGACAAAAAAGCTGAGGATCTGGAACGCCGAGCCTTGATCTGGCTTGATGCTGTCCTGAAAAATGCGAAGGAGGGCAAATAAATGGGTTCACGCTCAACGCCGAGCTCGCCTTCCGCAAGTCCCGACGCAAAAGATCCCGTTAAGAAGACAACGGAAGAATGTAAGGACGATAAAAAATGCTGGGTCGATGACTACGAAAAGGAGATCTCAACAGCCTCGTATGGCCGGTACAGTCAACCATTCAAAAAAGACGGGACAAAGCAGCCGTATACCGATAAGGTGCAATACAAGCTTTACGCTCCGGTTAAGACAGGCACCGAAGTGACTATAGAAATACGATTCAAGCAGCAAAAGGATGCTGACGTAACTGACGATGAGCTCAACGCAGCAAAAACAAAACTCGAGAACGGCGTGTCTACGTATTGGGACAATAAGTTCACGGTCGAAGCGGATGACCCAGAATGCGGGAAAAAGTCTTTCAAGATCAGATATAAGATAAAATGGGTCGATTCCGGCGAGCATTATACGATCCAGGTTCACAAAACATATGCCCGCGAAGGCGTAACGGGCAATATTATGAATGTTTCAAAGACGACGGACGACTGGACCTACGCCCATGAAGTTGCGCACTGCTTTGGCCTTCCGGACGAATACTCGTACACGGCGGATACGGAAACGGTAAAATACTTCAAGCCAGACGGTACGATGGATGATGCTATCAGCGCGCCTCCGGATGGTAAGGCCAAAGACGATGCGGATGCCACGATCATGTCGGCCGTAAACAATACGACAGTTCTAAAACGTCATCAATGGTATGTCGCGATCGAGACCCAGGAATTGCTGACGTCGAAGCTCGGACGAAAGATAAAATGCGATATAAAATGATCCTGCTTTTGGTTGGTTTATTTGCGATCGGCGCACAATCAAATGATTGCGGTCAGAAAAAGGACACGAAGATGAACGGTCAGCCACTTATTGTAAAAGTAAAATGTCGCGATAATGATCGGTGCCTGTTCGATGGAAAGGACATCTTCATTCAGATCACCCTCTACAATGACGAAAAAAATGAAGTTGGATTCCCACTTGAATACATTAAGAAGAGGGGACCGATCATCAAATTGACGGACGCACGATCAAAGGCAGAAACCAACGTACCGACGCATATTGCCGACTGGGATCTTAAGGAAAAGTTTACGACGATCGGACCGACCCAGTCGATCACTTTAGAATGGGTGATCGCCGCTGACGAGTTAGTTCAATATGGAGCGGATGTTGATCTTTACGCGGAGGTTACGATAATGGCCGACATTCTTGTGAACCGACAAAAGACTGAATTCAAAGGCAGCGACACAATTCATATAACGAAAAAGAAATAGCGAAGCGGATCTCAGATCCAGTGAATCTTTCAACGAGACTCTTTTATCCTCGTTTACATTCAAATGCTTGTAATTCGGAATGAACAGATCGAGGTAATGGGAGCCGCGGTATCTGGCCGTTTTGAGGAGAGCCTTGTCGATCATATTAAGGAGATCGCACCGCGGCACGTCGAGGTGATCGGCGACGCAAGCCTGCGTGGGATCGTACATGGCGGGATCGAGCGGGCAAATACTCGCGGATTCACAAGGCGCGGTCCGGTCCGGTTTTTTGTAGAAATGATGTTTTTGTTCGGTTCGGAGTTCGACACCGATCCGCTTCTGCCCTGGGCGCAGGGCGTCTTAACAAATCCGTCGATCAAAGATGAGATGGAGCGGGCAGATATATTGCATGAAGCGATGATCGAATACGTAGACCGAGTCGCCGGCAAGGACAAAGTTCATCTCTTCGATTCGATGAAGCGTTTTAACAAAACGCGTCTCGAAGACTTCCAAACCAAGGGTACCAATTTTGACACAGCATTGCGGGCGATGCTGAAAGCAAATTACCCGGAGCGATGCGACTACATCGGCGACGAGGGAATTGACACTTTGCTGGCGCAGGGAAAAGACGAGGCTCGGAGCAGGTCGGTTACATCGGCAAAAGGTGCTGCCTTGTTGACCGTATTGCTGTTTCAACTCGGGCATGCCGCTCTTAGAGATCCGCTTTTTCCGTGGATCTCTGAAGCGTTGAACGATGAATCTGTGTCTGATCCGAACGAGCGGATCAAGAATTTAAGGCAAAAATCGGTTAAGTATTCCGATCAAACATTGAAAAACTTAGGACAGGTGCCGAGCGATGGGACTAGCTGAAACAGAAACACCGCCACAGCCGAGCGAAACGCCTGATGCAGAACAGCAGATGGCTGGTGGGACCGAAGAGTGTCATCCGACGTGCACGATCGCGTCGCAGACATTCAAAAGTTCGCCTGCCGACCGCACACGCACCAAGGTCGGTGTAGGCGAGGAGGTGACCGTTACGGTTACTGGCAACGCGGCGACATGGGAGATCGATACCGGCGGAACGATCTCGCCGAACACCGGAACACAAAACAGCGTAACGTTCACAGCGGGCGGCGTGGCCGCTACCGCCACGATCACCGCGACCGGTGACGGCTGCGGGTGCGTGAATACGATAAGTTTTACGGTCGTTGAACCGGACAGCATGACGATGAGGCGAAAGGGCTCAACCAACGAGCATAATAATCCTCAGCCGGATTGCGGGTGGACCGCGTTCGCTTATGTTCACCCAAACGACGTGAATTTCTATCGGGTCCAGGTTCGCGAGTTGGATTCGCAGGCGGTTTGTACAGGCTGCTACAACGCACCGCCCTTTCCCGGTGCTTACCACGGCAACTATCCGCTGCCTGACCGCGCCAGTCCGTGGCTCGGCATGAGCAGCCACACGGAAACGCGCGGGTCAAAGGTCAACGGCGAAGACCATGTTTACTCCGGTTATCCGTCCGCAGCAAACGTTGGCACAGCTCCGACGTTCACTGCGGGAAATTACTATTGGCCGATGACTTGGCAATGGCGCGTACGCGGGATATGGACGCGGCATGATTTTCCTCATTTTCGCCAACGGCATGTCGTCGACACTGCTGGCCGCTGTACTAGCAGCAAGGCGGGCCACTCCGAAAGCTGTTTGTACAGCGACCCGACAAGTGCCAGAGCATGAGAGTATTAAGATTCTTTGTTTTGATGCTGGTAACGGTGACCTGGATCGCAGGCCCCGTATCGGCGAGGTACTCTAAAATGTTTACGGAGAATGAAAAGCGGCTTAAACGGGCAGAGGAGCTTATAGGCTCGTATTCGAGCGAGCGCGAACCGGAAAGTCTGCGAGAGGCGTCGATCGAACTTGAAAACGTAGATCTTCGAAAGGTCCACGATAGATCAGTCCGTATAAAGCAGCGAGAACAATGCTTGGATTTATGGCTTAGATTGGTCCAAACGATCGAAACGAACCTAGACCCGACATTTGACCCGACAGACGTTCGACCGCTCAACGTCGCGCCGCCGCCGCTGAAGAACGGGACAAAACTGTGGCCGGGCGCCGATCCTGCATTGATCGACGATCCAAAAGCGCGCGAAGAATATGAGAAAGCGATCAAGGAGAATCGCGAGAAACAGGAGAAGGCTCTTATTCAGCCGCAACTGCAAGAGCTTGATCCACAGGTAATGCAAAAGACCGCGAAATTCGTTCGAAATAACTATCCCGACGAAGAGCGGGCCGGAGCCAAAGCCACGATCGAAAAAACCATCGAAAATGAAGCACGGAGATCGCGTTTGTACAAACTGATCGACGATAAATAAACGATTTGTCGCTTATGGATGCGTCATCTCCTTGGGATTCACTAGTTCGTCGAACTTTTCTTCTGTCAACAATCCAAGGTCAACCGCAGACTCCTTCAGCGAAATACCTTTTTTGTGCGCGTGCTTAGCGATCTTTGCCGCGTTGTCGTAACCGATGTGCTGATTCAGCGCGGTAACGAGCATCAGCGAATCGTTCAAATAATGATCGATCCGATCGCGATTTAGCTCGATGCCGTTGATGCAATAATCTACAAATCCGTGACAGGCGTCGTGAATAAGCCGTACGGAATGCAGAAAGTTATGGATTATCACGGGCTTGAAAACGTTTAACTCGAAGTTTCCCTGTGATCCCGCAAATCCAATAGCTGCATCATTTCCGAAAACTTGTACTGCGACCATCGTCATCGCCTCAGATTGTGTAGGATTGACCTTTCCCGGCATGATCGACGATCCCGGTTCGTTTTCAGGCAGCGAAATTTCACCGATTCCACAGCGCGGACCCGATGCCAGCCAGCGAATATCATTGGCGATCTTCATCAGACTCGCGGCGAGAGTTTTGAGCGCACCCGACGCAAAAACGACTTCATCATGTGCCGACAACGCCGCAAATTTGTCGGGATGCGATTTGAACGGCAACCCGGTAAGCTCCGCGATCTCTGCTGCCGCGCGTTCTGCAAATTCCGGGTGCGCGTTTAGTCCTGTTCCGACTGCAGTTCCGCCGATCGCAAGATCCATCAATCCGGGCATCACCATTTTTAAGCGTTCGATATCGCGGTCGATCAAGTTCGCCCAACCATTGAATTCCTGACTGACCGTTACCGGTGTAGCGTCCTGCAAATGCGTTCGCCCGATCTTTACAACACCTTCAAATTCCTTTGCTTTTGCCTTGATCGCATCGCTTACTTTTTGTACTTCCGGGATCAATGCGGTCAGGCGTTCGGCACCGGCGATGTACATCGCGGTAGGAAAAGTATCGTTCGATGACTGCGATTTGTTGACATCGTCATTCGGATGAACAGGAGTTTTCGAACCCATCTCGCCGCCGGCCATCTCGATCGCCCGGTTTGAGATGACCTCGTTGGCATTCATGTTGGTCTGCGTACCCGAACCTGTCTGCCACACACGAAGCGGAAAATGCGCGTCCAGTTTTCCTTCGATCACCTCATCCGCGGCTTGAACGATCAAATTCTTCTTTTCTTCAGAAAGCTTACCAAGATCGTAATTCACGATGGCCGCCGCCTTTTTCAAGAGGCCGAGCGCTCGTATGACCTCTCGCGGCATAACATCGAATCCGATGTTGAAATGAATTAGCGAACGCTGCGTCTGTGCTCCCCAATAAACGTCCGACGGGACGTCGATCTCACCCATCGAATCGCTTTCGACCCGCATATTTGATGCCTTTTCTTTTGCTTCTGCCATTTGTGTGTTCGAAAAAATGAATTTGGATCGCTTTCCTATTTTACTTTAATTCGGGGTCGGAAACATCTTGACTTCATTTCCACTTTGCTCTTAACCTAACCGCTGATAAAGCCTGCACAATTGCCCGTTATGGAAATTCTTAAGCTCCTGCTACAGCTCTATGTTCGACCGGGTTTCGCATTCAGCGAGACGATGGATCGCGGGAACTGGCTGGTTGCGGCCGGCTTGACGCTGCTCATTGCAATTCC
Organism: Acidobacteriota bacterium; assembly: GCA_003223975.1. GTDB lineage: Bacteria > Acidobacteriota > Blastocatellia > Pyrinomonadales > Pyrinomonadaceae > OLB17. Next base: position 1,959 of record QHXS01000067.1, on the reverse strand, counting down.
ATTTTTCGGAACGATCAATAAAAAGCTGAACGACGCGTACAGAATTCCGACTGCGGCAGATTATGTAGATCCGCAAATGTATGACGCAGACCTCGACGCCGCCGCTTTCGAAGCTAAACAAAAACGTTCGATGGAGGCTTATCAATCGGCGCTCGCGGCCCGGAAAACCGTTCCGGTGCTCGGCGACAATTTCTTCCGTTTCTTTAATTTTGATCCAACTGCTTTCTATCGTC
>QHXS01000067.1:0-1660 GCA_003223975.1 Acidobacteriota bacterium | reverse complement strand
TTATGTTCCCGCGATAATCCTGCTTGTTTCGCTTTTCACGGGAATCGCTACTTTCAGGCTGCTGCTTCGCCGCGATTACGCCGTTTTGGCTACATGCACGTTGATGGCCTGGGCGGCAGCACATCTTCCGTTCGCGATCGCCGGACTCGCTTTATTTGGAACGGAACTAAACCCGAATATTTATTTTGCATTGTGGGCAGCAAGCGGAGCGCTTTTCGGAATTTTTATGGTGTTCGCCATCCGGACCATCTTCGGTGTCTCGTACGGTATGGTTTTCTTAACCGTCGCACTTGCATGGCCCTCGATCAGCCTCGCGATGTATGCTTTCCAATATATTTCTCCGTGGTTGGTGTCGCCTTTTCTCCTTTTCTGGGTGGTGATCTACTTCGGCGGATTTCTCGGCGGTGAAGTGCGGGGTTTTGGTAATGCCTTCCGTCAGCGACAAAACTTGAAGCGATTTCTTCAAAATGCGACGGTAAATCCGCGAGACGCCGATGCCCACGTCCAACTCGGATTGATCTACCTCGATCGAAGGCAGGAAGGCCGGGCTTTAGATCATTTTCAAAAGGCCATCGCGATCGACAAAGAAGAGATCGACGCGAATTACGAACTTGGGCGGATCGCGCGAAAAAAAGGAGACCTTCAAAAGGCGCTCGATCACTTTGAGGTAGTCGTCGAGCAGGACGACAAGTATCGGTTAAGTGAGATCTGGCGCGAGGTGGGTGCGACCTACCTCGACGCCGGAATGCTGAAAGAAGCAGGCGACGCGCTCGAAAAATTTATCGATCGGCGAGCGGTTGATCCGGAAGGGCTTTATTATCTGGGCAGTGTGATGAAATCGAAAGGCGAAGACGATCGCGCACGAGATCTTTTCGAACAAGCGGTTCAGGCGGCGAAGACTTCGCCGTATTTTCGCAGCAAGCAGCTCGGTCGATGGAGCAAGCTCGCTCAAAAAGAACTCTAGGGCCGACGGTATGCCACGACAAATCGTCTGACCGGCTCGCCGTCTTCATCTTCAAATACTTCTTCGAAATCAGTTTGCACGAGGCCGTTCTCTTCAAACCTCGAAAGGTCTTTTCGCGAAAGCGGCCAGGGTAATTGCTCGGGCTCATCGTCATCATTTCGCCCGCGACACACCACGACGAGTTCGGCGTTTGGGGCGACAAAGGATGAGACCGCATCGATCACCTCAGGACGCATTTCTATCGGCAGCGGCTGGATCGTATAGATCTCCAAAACAAATTCAAACCCGCCCAGCCAGCCGCGGAAAGGTTGGAAAAGGTCCGCTATTTCGAACTGAATGTCCCGATCCTTGTGAAGCCGTTTTGCCCATTCGATCGCGGTCGGTGAGATATCGAACGCGGTGACTTTAAAACCGAGATCATCCAGATAGATCGCATCATCGCCGAGTCCGCAGCCGACAACTAATGCTTTGCGCCCATTGCCTTTTAAATTATTTCGTTCGGCCCATTCCTTGAAGAATCTGTTCGGTTCGAGGTCGGCCCACGGGACAAGTTCGTTATTTCCTCCCGATTCTTTATATAACGCTTCGAACCAGCCGAGCGTATCGCCGCGAGCTTCAAACTCGGCCGCTAGTTCGCGCGCCCGGGCCCGTTTATCAAATTCCGGTGTTTCGGTCATTTATTCGGTCGGAGCACCC
>QHXS01000058.1 GCA_003223975.1 Acidobacteriota bacterium | reverse complement strand
TCAGATGCGCGACGACCTTCGCAACGTTTTGCATGAAATTGCCGGAGCGCCGTTGATGGCCGGCGACACGTTCCGTCCGTCGCACGTCGACAGCGGAACGTTCAAGCGGATCAAGAACTGGTTCACCGGCAAATCGACGCCGGAAAGCTCTTCATCCGGATCGTATCCGTCGGCTTCAAATCCGCCGTCCTTCATTCCCGAGTTGAACATTACGGCTACATCGACAGGCACGGATAAAAAGACCGTCGCGATACTTCCCTTCAAAAACCTGAGCGGCGAAGAAAGCTCGAATTTTCTGGAATTCGCGCTTGCCGACTCGGTCATTACCGAGCTTGCGCAGATCCGGTCGCTGATCGTGCGGCCGAGTTCGGTGATCGCGAAGTATCAGGGCAACGATGTCGATCCGCGCGAGGCCGGTAAAGAACTTCGCGCTCATGCCGTTCTTTCAGCCGGGTTTATGCGGGGGGGCGATAAGATGCGTGTCAACGCGCAGCTGCTCGACGTATTGACCGGCGACATCCTTTGGAGCGACCGTATTGATGCTGACGGCAATGATATTCTGACGCTTCAGGACGGAATTGCTCAGCGAATACTCGACGGCCTGCGGCTTGAGCTTTCCGATAACGAACAGGAAAAGCTTGGCCGCAAAATGACCGAAAATCACGACGCGTGGGAGGAATATCTGCGCGGCCGTGATAATTTTGGGCGATTCATCTTCCGAACATTGGATCCAAACGACTGCGAGGCCGCGATCCAGAATTTTAAGAAGGCCATTGAGCTCGATCCACATTTCGCACTCGCGTACAGCGGCCTCGGCGCATGTTACGCGAACCGTGTATTCAAGGGTATGGGCGACCCTGACGACTATACGCTTGCGGAAACAGCATTCACAAAAGCGTTCTTCTATGATCCGAACGTCGTCGAGGCCCGCATGCTGATGGTGATGATCTACATGGCTCGGGGCGAAAAGAAGAAGGCCCGCGCCGAGATCGTTTTGCTGGAGAAGCAATTTCCAAATGATGCCGTGTTGTATTTTGTGAAAGGCGTGATCAACCGGCTGGATGGAAACTACGATGAATCGCTCAAGGCGTTTGAAAAACTCTCCCGCCTTGATCCGGCAGCGCGCGCCGTCGCGTCATATAACCGCGCGCGTATCTTCATCTATAGGCGTGAGTACGATAAGGCGATCGCAGAGATCGAAAAAGGCGAAAAGGTCGAGCCGGATCATCCGATGCTGAAGATCTTTCGGTCGGGTGTTTATTACTACCGCGGTGATAAGGATGCTGCGATCGAGCTGATGGACAAGGTGATCAAAGACCATCCGGAAATGGACGGCATTAAACCTCTTTACGCGGTCTACCTTGCAGGTGCAGGCAAGAAGGACGAAGCGCTCGCGCAGTTGACCGAGGACGCTCTTGCAATCTCAAAAGCCGACCACGACATGGCGTACTGGGTCGGCTCGACTTATTCGATATTGGGCGAAACAGATCTTGCTTTTAAATGGCTCAACAAAGCGATAAAACTAGGTAACCAAAACAAACCGCACTTCGAGAAAGACAAGAGCCTCGATGCGCTTCGTGACGATCCGCGTTTTGCTGATCTAATGGCGAAAATGAATAACGGCGACTAGACAGCAACTTCGACCTGCTCTGCGACCACCATTTCCCGCACGCGTCTTTTTAAAGCACGTTCGAATTGCCGGGCTTCGTTTACCCCGTTGAATGCCAGGCCCTGCAGCAGATTTTCGATACGCTTTCGGTAATCCGAAACGAGCGAATCGGAAACACCGAGCATTTCTGCGATCTCAAGCTGCGTTCCGCCGTCGGAGACTAGGTAGCAGTGCCATAGTACGTTCACGATGCGGTCGTACTGTTTCGGCTTATTGCGTACCGTCTTGCTAAGGTCTTGCAGGAATCCGTCGACAAAGGTCGCTGCCTCTGCCTCGGCCTCACGTCGAAAATAATCGTCTTCCGGTGTTTCGCGAATGTCGGCGATCTCGAACGGGGCGCGATCTTCGTCCTCGTTTTCGCCGGAACCGCCGACCGGAACGAGATGGATGTCCATGATCGGCAGACGTGACATCACGAACGAGCGAAGGCTTCGCACATCGACCGTCGAGTCGATCGCCTTAAAGACCCTTACGATCAATTTCTCCAGTTCGACATTGCTTATTACGATCTGCGCGTCACCGGTACAGCCGACCATTCGTGTGTCCCTGCCGTAAAAAGGGACTGATTTAACGCGTTCGTCCATTTCGGCCGCATCGCGACGCGATTTGTGATCCTGCCACGCTGAGAGTCCGTACAAACGGTCTGCAAGACGACGATGTGCGTCGGGATTGTTCAAATTGTCGAATCGTTTAAATCTTTCGCTTGATTGGATGAGTGTCGAAATGCGTCGAGCGAGACGATAGGATTCAGGATAACGCTTCCTCAACTCGGCCGTCAGCATGTTGGTCAGCTCGATCTGGCTGATCTCGGCCTCGACCTCGACGTTCGTCATCCCGGTTTCCAGGTAGTGCTGAAAACGGTCCTTGCTTAGAAGGGCGACGAAAAGCTCTTGCGTCAGGTCGGTGTAAGCGTTGTACTTGCCTTCTTCCACGAGAAAGCCGGCGCGTTTTGAAGCGCGAACAAGCGGATGCGAAGAAACCAGCCGGTGAAGCTCAAGCCAGATCTGATTAACATCAGAAGCCTTCAGGCTCTCGATCCATTTACCGACCTTGATGAGTTTCCCGCTTGCCGTCCTGGGAAGGTTCGCGGTTTCGTTATCTACGATCATACGTTGAGGATGTCGAACACTAAAAACCTGGCAAAGTAAGGCCGTTCACCGTCATGACGGTATTCGATGAACTAATGATTTGTGGGGTTTTGAACGGCTTCGACCGGCGCGTTTGCGGTCTTTGTTTTGGCCAGAGCGGCGGGCTTAAGACTTTCTGTACCGCCGTCAATTGAAATAATAGCAATTAAAGGACGAATGAGCAACAAGTTTTTGCATTATTTGTATTCGTTGGACAGTAGGTAGACTTCATTTCTTTACAACAACTTAGGATCAGATCTACCTACGCTTTCGATACAAGCTGGCAGTATCGATCGGAAATGTTTTGGAAGACTACGCCTATTGGGGATTTACTGCAGGTGAAGCAAGAATTGAAGTTAGCTGGATCCTCGCCTATGCCCACAGCATTGCCGTCGGATTGCGCTGATTCCGGCAGCATTTTCTTATATGTCAGTTTTTCAAAAAAGACTAGATTGCCCGTCGTCGTTCGCGCTTTTGGAATTTAGCGAGTCGATCGCACGATCAAAGGTTGCGTCAACCGTCTCGGCCCATTTGGGCAAGTGCGATTTCTGCTCTGCAGAAGTCGAGCTTTATATGCATTTCCCGCCGGGCGATATAGTCAATATTAATTGCGAGATCCCGGAGCATTTATACGAGCTTGCGGACTCGATCTTCAAGCGAACCGCGATCGTATTCAAAACCGCTTCGAAACATGCCAGGAAAGCTGCCTAGGTGCCGCAGATCTCGTCGATCGCGTCTTCGTATTTTTCATCGATAACTGAACGCTTTATTTTTAGTGTCGGCGTCATCTCGCCTTTGTCGATAGAAAATTCTCGAGGTAAGAGATAGACACGCTTTACGCGTTCGTAATCCGAAAGCTCACGCGTAAGGTCGACCGCATCTCGCTGCATGCGTTTTATAACCTGCGGATCTTCACAGAGCTCTTCGCGCGAACCGTTCACATCGACCCCTTCATCCTTAAGAGTTTCTTTTAACGCGTCCCAGTCGGGAACGATCAATGCTCCGACCTGCTTGCGACCAGATCCAACGACAACCGGCTGCGAGATCAACGGGCTTTGCTTCAAAAGGCTTTCGACCTGCAGCGGAGCGACGTATTTGCCGTTCGAGAGTTTGAAAAGATCTTTCAACCGGTCGGTCACGTAGAAATGTCCGTCCTTATCTTTATAGCCGACATCGCCCGTATGGTAGAAACCTTCGGCATCGATCGCTTTTGCCGTTTCTTCGGGCTTATTTAGGTAGCCCTGCATTACGTTTCCGCCGCGAATGAGGATCTCGTCCTGGTCGCCGATCTTCATTTCGATCCCATCGAAAGGCGTTCCGATGGAACCGACCTTATTATCGTCCGGCCGGTTTGCGCAGACGATGCAGGCTTCGGTCATGCCGTAGCCCTGAAGGATGGGAATTCCGGCGCCCCAGAATGCGTAAGAAAGCTTTTTAGACAGCGGGGCTCCTCCAGAGACAAAGAATCGCAGACTCCCGCCGATCTCTGCCCGCCATTTTGAGAACACAAGCTTGCTTGCGTGCTTGCGATCGCATGTTTTGCGGCAAGCATGGGCGAAACAGATTCGTGTTTGTCTTTTGCCGCCCAATACTCCTGCCCGACCTCAAGGGACCAGTCGAACAATTTTGTTTTCATCCCGCCGGCCGATTTTCCCTTCTTCACGATCTTGTGATAGACCTGCTCAAAAAGCCGCGGCACGGCGGTCATTATCGTAGGTTTGACCTCGGCTAGATGCGATGCAAGCTGGTCGAACGACGCGCAGTAGTTTATCGAGACGCCATTCGAGCAAAGTACATAGAAAACTGTGCGCTCAAATATGTGTGAGAGCGGAAGAACGGCGAGCGAACGGTCGGTGTTGCGTATCGGCAGGCCCTTGGAGATAGCAACAATGTTCGCGACAAAACTTTCATTCGAAAGCAAAACGCCTTTTGGCTCGCCCGTTGTTCCAGAAGTGTAGATGATGGTCGCGAGGTCGTCGGATCTCACCTGCGAGAGAAGGTCGTCGAACGAAATGCTGTCACCGCTTTTTTCTCCGCTCGCCTCGACCTCTGCTAATGTGATCGCCCTCTCGTCTTCCGATTTTGCATCGTTATCAAAAAATACTAATTTTTCGATCGTCTCGGTGCTTCGGATCGCTTCGAACGCATGTTTGAAAAGCTTTTTCCCCGAAACGAAAAGCATCTTCGCACCGGAGTCTTCCAAAATATATCGAATTTGATCGACGGCTTGCGTCGTATATATCGGCACGTTGACTGCACGCAGTGAAAGTATTGCGAGGTCGGTCAATGACCATTCGGGCCTGTTCTCGGAGATTATCGCGATCTTATCGCCGGCCCGGATGCCAAGCGAATGAAGGCCGAGCGCGATCCGCCTGATCCGTTCCATCGCGTCTGCACCCGAAAGTTTTTGCCATACGTCGTTCAGCTTGAACGCTAAAGCATCCGGCTTCGCATTTCTACGAAAGGATTCGATACAAAAATGGGGTATGGTTTGCGGAATTTGGTCAAAGCCAACGAGATTGGGTGCGATCGACTGGGCCATCTATGTGACCTAATATTTGCAGAACTCGAGGTTCAAGTCCAACTGAAACATTTCTACGCCCAATAGTTGCGGTCGAGAGAACGATAGTTTATTGCTTCGCTAATGTGCGGCGGACCGATGTTCTCGCTGCCGGCAAGGTCGGCGATGGTGCGAGAGACTTTGAGAATGCGGTCATGTGCGCGGGCCGAAAGGCCTTGGCGGTGCATCGCTTTTTCGAGGAGCGATTCGGATTCAGGATCAAGAGCGCAGAATTTGCGGATCTGCGCGGGCGTCATCGCAGAATTTGAAAATACGCCGTTATTGCCAAAGCGGGTCAACTGAATTTCCCGTGCCCGGATCACACGCTCGCGAACGTCGTCCGATTTTTCACTTTGTTCAGTACCGCGGCCGCGAAGCTCGTTAAATTTTACCGCGGGCACATCGATATGGATGTCGATGCGATCCATTAGCGGGCCGGAGATCTTGCCTACATAACGTTGAATCATCGGCGGCGAACATTTGCACTCGCGGGTTGAGCCGAAATAACCGCAAGGGCATGGGTTCATGGACGCGACCAGTGTGAAATTCGCAGGAAAGGTTAGCGATGATGCAGCACGCGAGATCGTGACTTGTTTGTCTTCCATCGGCTGGCGAAGGACTTCGAGCACGCTGCGGTCAAATTCGGGCAATTCGTCTAAAAACAAGACCCCAAGATGCGCGAGTGAAACCTCGCCCGGACGCGGCAGCGAACCGCCGCCGATCAGGCCGGCTTGCGATACGGTGTGATGCGGAGATTTGAATGGCCGCTCCACAACGAGGCCCGATTTCCCGGTGAGCCCAGCGACCGAATGGATCTTGGTGATCTCGAGAGCTTCTTCGAATTCTAGCGGCGGCAAGATCGTCGGCAACCGCTTTGCGAGCATCGTCTTACCTGATCCTGGCGGCCCAATGAACAAGATATTATGACCGCCGGCAGACGCCACTTCCAGCGCTCGCTTCGCCGTCTTCTGTCCGCGAACTTCAGAGAAGTCCAGCTGGTATTTGCCGTTAGCGGATTTGAGTTCGCTAATATCGAGTGTTGTAGGCTCGATCCGCGGCTGGACACCTTCTATGAGGTCCTGCGTGAGCAAGGCCGCTTCCCGCAGATCGCGAACAGGATAAACATTCACGCCCTGTACGACCGCGGCCTCTTTAGCATTCTCTTCGGGAACAAGAAGATTCTTAATTCCGTTCGCACGCGCGGTGAGCGCGATCGACAACGCCCCGCGAACCGGCCGTACTCGTCCGTCGAGCGAAAGTTCGCCGATGCTCATCGTCGCGTCCAGCGATTCCGCGTTGCCGAGGTCACCGTTCGCGCCCAAAATGCCCAACGCGATCGGTAGGTCGAAACTCGCGCCTTCTTTGCGAAGATCGGCCGGCGCAAGATTGATCGTCACTTTGTGGAACGGAAAGAAAAAGCTGCTGTTCGAGATGGCGGCGCGGATACGCTCACGCGACTCCCGAACCGCGGTATCGGGCAAGCCGACGACAATTACTGACGGCTCTTCGTTTTGGCCACGTACCGGTTGGAGATTCACCTCGATATCCACAATGAGAGCGTCGATGCCATAAACCGCGGCCGACTGTGTCAGGAAAAGCATAGGTTGTAAGATTTAACTCGGGCAGTTTAGCTCAAATCCCGTGAAAAACGAAAGGGGAATTTCGGCCCGCGGGCAATTCCTATTATTTATCTTTACGTTTGCAAAAATTCCCGTTAAACTTTGAACCAGTCAAAGCAACTGCGGTTTGGGGGACACGCATCATAGGCACGAAGAAGTTCCTAAAATCCAAGATCAGCCTATTGGGAGTTTCCATGGACTCAACCGCGGCAGCTATCGAACAGGACGCCGTTTTCGGCCTTGAACAAGCGGCAGAAGCTCAAGTAGCCGCCTTGGTACCGGCACTCGCGCCGGTAACAGCCGTTCCTGGTGATGCCACAGACTTCGAACTTTGCCGGTTGGCCACGGCCGGGAACCTCGCCGCCTTCGAGATAATATATCAGCGCTATCATCGCCGCACATACGCCCTTTGCCTGAGAATGACGAACAGCCAGACCGAGGCTGAAGACCTAACGCAGGAAGTCTTCATTCAGCTGTTTCGAAAAGTCGGCAGTTTCAGGGGAGATTCGGCGTTTTCTACTTGGCTGCACCGGCTAACGGTCAATCAAGTGCTGATGTATTTCCGCCGACGCAGCGTGAAGAACGAAAAGGTTTCCGACGATGGCGAAATGCCCGAACAGATGGTTCACGGCTCAGCGAATCCAAATCGAATGCAGGTCGTTGATCGCATCGCCATTAAAAATGCGGTCGCGCAGTTGCCGAACGGGTACAAGAGCGTTTTCATGCTGCACGACGTCCAGGGATACGAACACGAAGAGGTTGCCAGACGGCTAGGCATTTCGATCGGCACCTCAAAATCGCAGCTTCATAAGGCCAGATTAAAGCTTCGGATGCTCCTTATGAAGCAATCGGGCTAGACCATTTTTAGCAAACAACGACACGAACATTGCGTACCGCTTGTTCGTGTTTGTTTTTGCCCGATTTTAGGGTATTTTTTGATGGAAAAGGCAACGTTTCCGGTATGTTGCTAATCTATTAATCGTATCAAGCGGGATAAATCGGGTATAAAGCATTGTTCGGTTTTTGAGCGGCAGATTTAGTATGACGTGCGGCGATTGTCAGGAACTATTAAGCAGGTTCATTGACGGTGATCTTGAGCAGGAACGCTCGAGCATCGTTATCGAGCATTTGGCCGCTTGTGCCGAATGTACGGTAATGTGCGATGACCTTTCGGCGATCCTCGTACAGTGCCGGGAAAATGAAGTTGGCGAGGAAATTCCGCCAAACCCTGCAGCCCTATGGCGTCGGATCAATAATCTCATTGAAAGCGAGCTGCCGGCCGAGATTCCCGTGGAGCCGGAACGAAAAGGTCTGTTTGCGCGTGGCTGGAATCTTACATTTTCTCAGGCCGGCGCAGCCGTGATCGCGATCGCGTTAATAAGTTCGCTGCTTACGATCGTGGGGATCCGCAACTATTTTGCACCGCCCGGTGACGACCTTTCAAAGTCGAACGAACCGCCGTCGGTGTTTACGCGTGTTCTGCGGAAGGTCGGCTTGGCGGAAACGCCGCTGCAAGCGCGGGAACGTAGGTATAAAGAGCAAGAGGCTGCGATCGATTATTGGAACAAACGCGTTCAAACACGTAGAGCAAGCTGGAACGCGCGGATGAGCGAAGCTTTCGATAGAAATCTGTTCGAGATAGATCAGGCAGTGAATGACTATACGATGATCCTGCAAAACGATCCGGACGACCAGCTTTCTGAAGAAATGCTCGATTCCGCGTTGAACGAGAAGATGAACCTGCTTCGTCAGTTCTCAGAGTTATAGAGTTACAATGTTTTCACGTCCCAAATTTGGGTGGATCGCGTCACACCCGGGAAAAACTGCGATTCTGGTTTGCCTGAACACGGTACTTTTCCTAGTGTTTTCTGCCACTGAGATCTCTGCACAAAAGCGCTTTTCGCGAACTTTCCCGGCTGGCCAAAATATCCGTCTTCAGTTGATCAACAGGTCCGGCACGGTCACAGTCGAAGGCTGGGATCGGCAGGAAGTTTCGGTGACGGCGTCGCTCGAAGCGCCAACGGCCGTGATCACTCCGCAAACCATCGATGGCACTATCCTGATCAATTTAGTGCGTGACAATCAGGGACGCGAGGTCGGGAACGTCAACTTCAATATTCGTGTTCCGGTCACGTCCAGCGTTGATATCGAAACATTGATCGGAAATCTGACCGTCTCGAACGTACGCGGCGGCCTTGTTCGTGCCCACATTTCGAGTGAAGGAGACATCGAACTCACCAACATTGCCGCCTTCCAGGTGACTGCTCAAAATGGCATAGGCGACATTTTCTTTGACGGCGAAATGCTTTCGGGTGGGAATTACCGGTTTGCGTCGCTCCGCGGAAACATCAACCTTCGTATTCCTTTTACTTCGTCGTTCAAATTGGTCGCTACGGCACCGTCGACACGCAACATTTCGCTTGGTTCGTTCTCGAACGGCGGCATGAATTATTTAGGTGACGGCCGCCGGGTAGTGGGCAAATTTGGTGACGGCAACTCGACGCTAAGCGTTACCAACCAGCGCGGCAGCATCTCGTTTATCCGCCGTTAAAAGGCCGTCCGAAAGATTTTCATTGCCCTCGTGATCCGCAAAAAGCTAGACTTGAATTGGCCTCCAGCTCTTTCCTGCCCCGAACGATCATGAAAACCACGCAAATTCTGTTTCTAGCAACCATCATTGTCTCGGTGTCGATCTCCGGTTTCGCGCAGAATACCGGGCTAATAAAACGTACTACATACAAAACGGACAAGCTCGACTTCGGCGTCGGAGGCACTTTGTCGATAATCGGCGCGCCAAATGGATCGATCCAGATCGAGGGTTGGTCGGAACGTGCGGTCGAAATATCCGCCACGATCGAGATTCAAGCCTCGACAGAAGCCGACCTGGACCGGCTGGCGAAGGTTACCGGGTTCATTACTGACGAAAGCCTTGGCCGAACGGGCATCACCAGCATCGGAACGCACGACAAAGAGTATCTGAAATCCGCCGACAAGAAATTTCCAAAAAACCTGATCGGCCTTCCCTTCAAGATCGATTACGTCCTCAAGGTTCCGAGATACTGTGAGCTGATGGTCGATGGCGGGAAAGGAAATCTAACAATTTCGGGCGTGGAAGGTAATATGAAGATCAATTACCTTGAGTCCGATGCCGACCTTCGCCTTGTGGGCGGTGCGGTCATTGCAACCGTAGGGGCCGGCAATGTCAGCGTGACGATACCAAACCGGAGTTGGCGAGGAAGCTTTGCCGATATACAGGTCGCCCACGGAAATTTGAACCTAAATCTTCCGACCGGATTGAATGCAGATTTCGACGCCGTCATTTTGCGAAATGGGAAGATCGAAAACGGTTTTACCGGTTTCATCCCGAAAACGCGCAAGACCGAATTTACCGATAAATCGATCATGGCGAAATCCGGAACGGGCTCGATCTCGCTCAAGTTTACGGTCGGTGACGGCACGATGAAGATCTCAGAGATCGGGAAACCCTCTTGAAGCGACTAATTGGAATTTCACTTGATCAGGTGGTAACGTATTTTTCGTTACCACCTTTTGTTTTATGTCGATAAAATCAGACCTTTGGCTCCGGCGCATGGCCGAGGAACATCAGATGATCTCGCCTTTTTTGGGTGAGTTGGTTCGCGAAGTAAACGGTGCCCGGATCATTTCCGCCGGAGCGTCCAGCTACGGTTACGACATGCGTTTGGCTGATGACGGATTCAGGATATTTTCTTCGGTCCATGCGAAAGAGATAGATCCAAAACGATTTGACGAGCAGTATTCGCTCATCGAACCGCAACTCCACACGTCGGACGATGGGTCGCGTTTTTATCTATTGCCGCCGCATCACTACGGACTTGGTGTGACGGTCGAAACCTTCAAAATGCCGCGAAATGTGACCGGCGTCGCGCTCGGGAAATCAACCTATGCACGTGCCGGACTGCTCGTAAATACGACGCCGCTGGAAGCCGGGTGGACAGGACGGCTTGTGGTGGAGATCGCTAATCTTGCAAATTTGCCGCTCCGAGTTTACGTGAACGAAGGCATCGGGCAGATCCTGTTCTTCGAGTCTGATGAGGATTGCGCGGTGAGCTATAGTGACCGTGGTGGAAAATACCAGGGTCAAACGGGCCTCACCTTCGCAAAAGTTTAATGTCGCTACCAAATAGCCGATCATTAACCCGATCAACGAGCATCGTCCTTCGGAAACATTACTTTATCGGGTTCGGCGTTCAGGCGCTCGAGCATTTTTTTGATCATTTTCGTTTTGGTCGGCCCTGCTAAACGAGGTTCCACGAGATAGCGAACTATTGCGGTGATCCACGTGTTTTCTCCGATCCGAAAGACAACGACCGGACGTTCGTGAACCTCGAGCTGATCAACTGGAGTTTCTGCCAGCAACTCGCGATAGGTACGAACGCGCTCGATCATATGTTCACCTACCTCTTCGTTCGCCACCTCGGTCAAAACAGTCGAAACAAACTGGAGATCGCTTTGATACGCGACCTGAAAGGAAATGTCATTCCAAACGTATGGGAATAGTGCCCATGAGTAGTTGAAAACCGGCTCGCCCAGGACCTTTGAATTGGGAAATTTTATGATCCGTCCACTCGGGTGATTGTCAGTCGAGAGCATTGGACCGCCGACTTCCCAAAGTGTGGTATCGAAATAGCTGAGTGCGATGACATCGCCCGTTGCATCGCTTATCTTAATACGATCGCCGACCCGATAAGGGACACGCACGAGAATATAGATCCAACCGATAAAACTTGTTATCGGTGTCTGAAGAGCGAATCCGAGGATAAGAGAGATCAAGCCGAAAGATACGACCGCTGTATACCAATTTGCGAATAAAATCGAGATCGCAACGAAGAAAATGCCTAAAGCTGCCAGAAGGTTGGCCACGCGTTCGAGGTTATATCGCGAAACCGCATCATGAAGCGGAAATATAAGATAAGCCTTTGCGGCGCGCAAGATCAATAACAAGAGGGTGATCGCGAGGATGCCGATCGTCAGCCGTTGAAGAAGTTGCTCGTACTGGCCTGCAAAAGCGAAATAGCCAAATCGCGAAACGTAATATACGGCACCGATCGCTACGATCGCTATAACATACGAACTTATTCGCAGCTTCTCTTTGCGACCGATCTTTGACGACTTCGTTTTATCGCCGGTTTGATCAAGCTCCCGCTGGACCTCACGGGTCTCTTTTAGCACTTCGACCTTAATATCTCTTTCACTCATATCTGTGGAACTATAGCAATTCGATTTGCAAACCAATAAGAAAATTGCATCGCGGTTTCAAATTGCAGAAAAAAAGCCGCCCAATTGCAGAACGGCCTCTTGTCAGCGTTATTGGACAGCGTTTGTGCGAAAAAGTGCATCCATATTCCGTATTTCGTTTCTCTAAGAAATAAAAAATGTTATAAATCCTTATTAAACTCGATCTTCCTCGCGGAGGCTTTATGAATATACGCGGCTACATTTTGAGATCTCTGATTCTTTACTCGGCCCTTTTAGTTTTCGGCACGTCGGTCTGGGGCCAGAAACTCTCGGCAGAGGAAATTCTTTCGAAGCACCTTGCTTCAGTCGGGACGCCCGAGAGTTTAGCAAAAGCGAAAGGACGGATGGCGATCGGTAAAAGTGAGTTTATAAGCCGGTCACCTCCATTGACTTCTGTCGGTCGCGCTGTAATTGCCTCGGACGGATCCAATTACGCGTTTCACTCTACATTTGATCTGGCACAATATCCGATGGAGCGAATAGGCCTTTTTTCAAATAAGGTGACCATACCGTTCCTAAAAGAAGGAATGCGTTCTCCGCTCGGAGCATTTCTGCTCGTAAATGACCAACCGCTGGTTCAACATCTGTTCGGCGGCGTACTGCTGTCGACTTGGCGGCTTTTCGATGTCTCCAGGACCGATGGAACATTTGAGACGGACGGGAAGAAAAAGGTTAAAGATCGAGAGGCGTGGGTCATAAGATACCGTCCGAAAGGTGGGTTACGTGACGGGTCCTCCATCAAACTTTATTTCGATGCTGAGACGTTTAGGCACATTCGGACCGTCTATGATCTTGCCGAACCAGACCGTGGTTTTTATGGCATAAACAGAGACACCAGCGTTGAAGGCCGGGGAACCCCTTTAACTAGCCAGATGGCCCAAAATAATAACGTACTCACTGAAGATTTCGATGATTTTAGAGAAGCAAATGGCCTTATGCTTCCGCACCTTTACAAGGTGGATCTCACTCTGAACGGCGTTTCGGGAACCGCGAATTTTAAATGGAACTTTACGATCGTCGAACACCGACTGGTGAATAATTTTGGCGAAGGCTTTTTTAGCTTCACCGTATGATACTTGGTTTTGGTGTCAAAACCAGGGCTGTTCGAAGGAGTTAGCTTTTTTCTTCGATTGAAGTTCCAACCTTAGACACGGTAACATCGGTCATCATCGAAAAGCCCAAGAAAATCGATAACTACATTGGCGGAAAACTCTTCGGCCCGTCGTCCGGTCAATACCTGAACAATTTTGACCCAGCGACGGGCTCGGTCTATTCGCAGCTCCCAGATTCGGATGAACGCGATGTGCAAAGTGCAGTTGATGCAGCCAGGGCAGCATTTCCTTCTTGGTCGATGACGCCGGCTGATGAACGATTCGAAATATTAATGCGGCTTGTCGGCCTGATCGAACGTGATCTCGAGTCGCTTGCGCTCGCTGAGTCGGTCGATAACGGAAAGACCGTTGCTATCGCAAAACGGCTCGACATTCCACGTGCCGCGTCGAACTTTCGCTTTTACGCCACGGCCGCGATGCACACCTTCGATGAATCGCATGAAACGACAGGGCAGGCGATAAATTACACTCTGCGTCATCCGCTTGGTGTTGTGGGATGCATATCGCCGTGGAATTTGCCGCTTTACTTATTTACGTGGAAGATCGCCCCTGCGATCGCCGCGGGATGCACGGTTGTTGCAAAGCCAAGCGAAGTAACGCCGATGACCGCGTACCTCTTTTCGAAACTTTGTATTGAGGCAGGCCTTCCGGCGGGTGTTTTGAATATCGTTCATGGAACCGGGCCTAAGGTGGGATCTGCGATCGTGTCACATAAGGATGTAAAAGCGATCTCGTTCACGGGAGGTACGAAAACTGGCGAAAGTATCGCTAGGGTCGCGGCGCCGATGTTCAAAAAGCTGTCGCTTGAACTCGGCGGCAAAAACCCGAACATCATCTTTGCCGACTGCAATTACGATGAGATGCTTGCTGAGACGCGGCGTGCGGCGTTCGCAAATCAAGGCGAGATCTGCCTGTGCGGCTCCCGCATTTTCGTAGAGCGCCCGATCTACGAGCAATTCAAAAGAGACTTTGTCGAGCAGGTTTCCACGTTAAAGGTTGGCGATCCTCTGGAGGCCGATACTGACGTTGGTGCGATCGTATCGAAACAGCATTTCGACAAGATAATGTCGTACATCGAACTCGCGAGAGCTGAAGGCGGCACGATACTGACCGGCGGCGAGCAGGTTCATCTCGACGGACGTTGTTCCGATGGTTGGTTCGTCGAACCAACGATCATAGAAGGGCTTTCGTACGACTGCCGGACGAATCAGGAAGAAATATTCGGCCCGGTCGCGACGATAATGCCGTTCGATACCGAAGACGAAGTTTTGGCCTATGCGAATTCCGTGCGGTACGGTTTGTCATCGACGATCTGGACGGAGAACTTATCACGCGCTCATCGAATGGCTGCAAAGATCGAAACTGGGATCGTTTGGATAAACTGCTGGCTGCTCCGCGATCTGCGGACGCCTTTCGGCGGCATGAAAAACAGCGGTGTCGGGCGCGAAGGCGGTTTCGAGGCGTTGAAATTTTTCACTGAGGAAAAAAATGTTTGCGTAAAGCTCTGAAGAATACAAACGTAAGCACTTATTCCCGTTATAATAGAGTTGCTCTCCTGAAAAAATATCTATGAAAATCTTGCTTTCAATTCTCATGGTCGTTCTATTGACGGCAGCGTCATTTGCGCAGACAAAGGCTCCTTCCGAATCGGCGATGGACCGATTTCTCCGGTATGTGAAGATCGACACACAATCTGCCGAAGACCAACCCGCGCCTCCGAGCACAAAAAAGCAGCTCGATCTGGCGCGTTTGCTTGAAAAAGAGTTGAAGGACCTTAGTGTGCAGAATGTTCGTATTAGCAAATGGGGAATTGTTTACGGAATGGTCCCGGGAAATCTCGCTGACAACGGCAAAGTGCCGACGATCGGATTCATCGCACATATGGACACCTCGCCCTCGGTTTCAGGTGCGAATGTAAACGTGATCGTTCACAAAAATTATCAGGGCGGCGACATCGTCTTGCCGAACGACAAAACGCAGGTGATAACCGCGGCGCAAAATCCGGATCTTAAAAACCTGATCCGCGACGACGTCATCACAGCGGACGGAACGACGCTTCTTGGCTCGGATGATAAATCCGGCTGCGCGGAAGTGATGACCATGATCGACATTCTGCGAAACAATCCGCAGATCAAGCACGGAAATATTGCTGTCGCATTTACACCCGACGAAGAGGTCGGCGGCGGCATAGACAAATTCGATATCGAGGGTTGGGGTGCGAAATTTGCATATACAGTCGATGGAGAGCAATTGGGCGATATCTCGAACGAAACGTGGTCAGCACGGACCGCGACGGTGACCTTTCACGGCAAAAACACGCATCCGGGCACGGCGAAAGGCATAATGATCAACTCGATGTACGCCGCCGGCGACTTCCTTGGCAATTTCCCTGACAATGCGCCAAATCGTCCCGAAACGACCGAGAAACGAGTCGGGTTTGTGCATCCTTATTCGTCGACATTGAGCGAAGAGACATCGAGTATCAAGATACTTATTCGCGACTTTGACCTGTCCGGCGTCGCCGCGAAAGAGGAACTTCTGAAACAGATCGTCGCGAAGACTCAGGCGAAATATCCGAATGTGAAGATCGACTACGAATCAAAACTCGGCTATCTGAACATGAAGGAAGTTTTGAAGAATTATCCGCAGCTTACGGACTACGCGATCGAAGCTACAAAGCGTGCGGGACTTACGCCTGAGATCAGGCCGATCCGCGGCGGAACCGATGGGTCGAACCTGACAGCTCGCGGCCTGCCCACCCCGAACCTTTTCACGGGCGGTCACAACTTCCACGGCAAGCTGGAATTCAATTCGAGAAAGGGGTTGGAGAAATCGACCGAAACGCTGGTGAATTTAGTACAGATCTGGGCCGAGAAGTCGAAAAAATGACGGCGCCCGAACGCTCACTTATAGAGAGCCGAGAACTTTTCCTTTAGAGCCTTAACTTTCGGTACGTCGTGATAAACGATGTACGGATCCTCGGGATTTTTCTTCATGTAATCCTGATGATAATCCTCTGCGGAGAAGAATTGTTTCAGCTCAGACACCTCTGTGACGATCGGCTGCGAAAAAGCCTTCGACACCTTCAGTTTCGATATGTAGGCTTCGGCCGCAGTCTTTTGTTTTTCGTTCATAAAAAAGATCGCCGAGCGATACTGGGTCCCAACATCCGGGCCCTGTCGGTTCAACTGCGTGGGATCGTGAACGACGGTAAAAAATACTTCCAGAAGTTGTTCGTACGAGACTTTTGCAGGATCAAAACGAACCTCGACCGATTCTGCGTGGCCGCTATTGCCTTCGCTGACGGTCTCGTATTCGGCCGTTTCTTTCTGGCCGCCGGCGTAGCCTGAGCGGACATCGATAACGCCCTTAACATGCTCGAAAACCGCTTCAACGCCCCAAAAACATCCGCCCGCGAACACCGCGGTTTCCTGGGCGGCTGACGCCGGTTGGGCCGCAGAGCACCCCAACATCGCAGCTGCAAGTAACATAGCAAAAATGCGTTTCATAACTTCTTAACCTCGCCCAACTTACATTTTATTCGCTTTTCCAATAAAATTGGATGCGAAATCGAAGAATAATGGACGATGGCATCGAATCATCTCGGGCACCGGAGCCGGTCGGGCATTATCCGCATGCTCGCCGTGTGGGAAATTTGCTGTTCCTGTCTGGAGTCGGGCCTCGCGAGCGCGGAACTAAGATCATTCCAGGCGTCGAGCTTACCGAGGCAGGCGAGATCGTTTCGTACGACATAGAAACACAGTGCCGTTCGGTCTTTCAAAATGTGCGATACATCGTTGAAGATGCGGGGTCGTCGTGGGACAACATTGTCGACGTCACCGTTTTTCTTACAAATATGAAAAGGGACTTCGCCGCATATAATAGGATCTATGCGGAATACTTTGCAGAAAACCGTCCTTGTAGGACCACTGTAGAGGTAAATGCGCTCCCGACGCCGATAGCGATAGAATTAAAGGTGATCGCGACGATGGATTAGCAAGACTGGAGCGACAAGCAGGATGCTTGTCGCTCCAGTCCAATTCAAGGAGATAAAACATGATCGCAGCTGAAACAGAAGGAACCGCCACTAAAGGATTTGCAGTACACGAGGCTGGGACGAACTTCCAGCCATTTGATTTCGTTCGGCGAAAGCCCCGCCCGAACGACATTGCGGTTGACATTCAATATAGCGGGATCTGCCATTCGGATATCCACCAGGCAAAGAACGAATGGCCGGATATCATGCCGGCTACTTACCCGTTGGTGCCCGGCCACGAGATCGTCGGACGCGTCGCCAAAGTGGGAGATGCCGTTACGAAGTTCAAAGTGGGCGACATTGCCGGCATTGGGTGCATCGTTGATTCGTGCAGAGAGTGCCAGCCTTGCCAAAGCGGTGTTGAACAGTACTGCATAAAAGGTGCGGCGTTCACGTACAACGGAACGGAAATGGATCGCGTGACGCCCACCTATGGGGGGTATTCGGACAAATACGTTGTCGATGAAAACTTTGCCATGAAGGTAAATGGCGAAGGCGACTTGGCAGGCGTTGCTCCTCTACTCTGTGCCGGTATCACGACGTATTCGCCCTTGAATCGTTTCAAGGTCGGGCCCGGTCAGAAGGTCGGCGTTGTCGGGCTTGGCGGTCTTGGACATATGGGCGTAAAGCTGGCCGTTGCAATGGGTGCCGACGTCACTGTATTTAGTACCTCGCCGAGCAAAGAGGGTGACGCTCGAAAACTCGGTGCGCATAACTTTGTTTTGAGCAAGAGTGCTGAAGCGATGGAACCGCTTCGAAATACCTTCAATTTTATTCTCGATACCGTTTCCGCACCGCATGACCTGATGCAATTCCTTGGTCTGCTGGGCCTCAATGGCGTAATGGTCGTTGTCGGCGTTCCCCCCGAACCGACAATGTTCCATCAGGGATCACTGATCATGGGCAACCGTTCACTTGTTGGATCGTTGATCGGTGGAATGCCGGAAACGCAGGAAATGCTCGACTTTTGTATGAAGAATAATGTTCGCTCAGATGTCGAAGTTATTACGCCCGATCGAATTCCCGAGGCTTACGATCGAACGATCAAGTCCGACGTGCGTTACCGGTTCGTGATCGATATGCAAAATGTATGAGGTATGTAGCGTTGCTCCGCGGGATTAACGTCGGTGGAAATACGATGGTCAAAATGGAAGAGCTTCGACGGACGTTCGAAGCTCTTGGCTTTGAAAACGTCACGAGCTACATCAACAGCGGCAATCTGGCATTCGACGCGCGAAAGACCAGCGAAACAAATCTTGTCAAGAAGATCGAGGATGCTGTTGAGCTCCTGATCGACAAACGCGTTCAGGTAATGGTCCGTGAACAGACGGATATCGAGCGCGTCATTGCAAACAACCCCTTCGACGGCAAGTATCAAAGCCATAAGGAAATGCACGTGCTTTTTCTAAAGGACAAAATATCGGCGGAAACTGAAAAGTTACTATTGGATTCGGCCCCGTCAGAAGAGCGATTTGTTGCGATTGGACGCGAGATATATTGCCACCTGCCAATGGGCGTCGCAGACAGTTACCTCGGCCGCGCACAGTTTGAAAAGAAGTTGAAGATCTCCGTTACAGCCCGCAATTGGCGGACGGTGCAGAAGCTGGCAGAGCTTTAGCTTTCTACAACCGTCCGTTAGTCAAAAGACCAATAAGTATATGCCGTTAAGGCCGAGCTTCCAGCACCAGGTTGAAGGGCGTCTCGGTTGCGCGCCGAAATCGCGAAAAGCCGCCGTCGTTAGCAACTCCGCGAAGCCGCGATTCGCCCGCCTGGGCCCCGAGGCCGAGACCGACCTCCTGCGAACGCGACGCCGGTGTGCAAATTAATGTGGAAGCCGAATAGTAAACGCGACCGACCGGGTTGTGATTGTCTTCTGTTTTATCGTTTGCAAACGGTTCGACGATCATCCATGTACCGTCATTCTTGAGTGTTTTTCTCACATGTTTCGCAGCTCCGACAGGGTCGCCCATGTCATGCAAACAGTCGAAGAATGTGACCAGATCGTAATCGGCGCCCGGGAACTCTTTTGCAGACGCCACTTCAAATTTCACCCGGTCGCTTACACCGGCATCCTCTGCTTTTCGCCGTGCCGCCTCGATCGACTTGTCGTGATAGTCAAATCCGACGAACTCGGAATTCGGAAATGCGCTCGCCATCAATATCGTCGACGCCCCATGTCCGCATCCGACATCGGCAACCTTTCCCCCGGATTTCAACTTATCCTCGACA
Source organism: Acidobacteriota bacterium (assembly GCA_003223975.1). Lineage (GTDB taxonomy): Bacteria > Acidobacteriota > Blastocatellia > Pyrinomonadales > Pyrinomonadaceae > OLB17. The sequence continues at coordinate 12,045 of QHXS01000058.1, read as the reverse complement.
CCTTCGAGCGCGGGGATCCACGAAGATGCAAGGTTGGCAATGTAGCCGGGTCTGAAGAATAATTCGGTGCCGCGGAAAAGGTCAGGATCGTGCTCGTGCCAGCCGAGCCCATCGCCCGATTTGAACCGTTCCACCATCTTCGGTACAGCTTTTAAGGCGGCCGTCGCCAGGGTGAACGCGCCCGGAAGATACGCCGGATTATTCTCGTTCGTCATCACGAGCGACTGCTCGTCCGTCATGTAATAGCTGTCGTTTTCTTTGTCGTATTCGATATATCCGCCCGCGGCGTTGGCGTTTAGCCACTCGCGAATGTACCGCTCGTTTGTGTTGGTCCTATTCGCGAGTTCGTCGGGGGTGATCCGCTCGCCGGGTTCACCCATAGCCTTGTAGAGTCCTAGTTTTTCGCCGATCACGATCGAACCGGCGTGCATTGTCGCGCCGAGATCGCTGACGAACCTTCCGAGAAGTTCGTTCAATTTATCTTCATTGATGTTCATTTTTTACTGCCCTCTTCGTTAGAAATTCCGATACAGAAGCAAGCTGTGCCTGCCATAGCATATGACGCAAAACGCGAGTTAAACCGGCCATCGGCGGTTTTCCCGCTTCGCAACACAGTAACCGCTAAAATTGTTTAGAGTTATAATATACACGCCAAGTAAACACTGGACGAGATTATGTCGATCAGACGCCCTTTCAACTTCAAACAATGGATCGATGAGCACCGGCATTTGCTCAAACCTCCGGTTGGGAACCAGTGCGTTTACGACGATGACGACTTTATCGTGATGGTGGTCGGCGGACCTAATTCGCGTAAAGACTACCACTGGGACGAGGGCGAAGAGCTTTTCTACCAACTCGAAGGGGACATACGGGTTCAGATCCAGGAAGATGGAAAGGCGGTCGAGGTGCCGATCCGCGAGGGCGAGATGTTCCTTTTGCCGCCGCGCGTTCCCCATAACCCGATCCGCGGTGCCAACACCGTCGGCCTCGTGATCGAACGCAAACGCCGCGAAGGCGAACTCGACGGCCTTTTATGGTTCTGCGAAAAATGCAACAGCAAACTTTACGAAGAATATTTTCAGCTTGAAGATATCACCACGCAGTTTCAGGGCGTCTTCAAAAAGTTTTATGGCTCAGCGGAGTTTCGAACCTGCAAAAACTGCGGAGCCGTGATGGAACCGCCACTGGTGGCCTCACAGCGATGAATGATCTCGTTCCCGAACTGAAAAATATTACGAACTTTCTTGACGAGCAGGGAGTCGAGTATGCTGTTTGCGGAGGCCTATCCATGGCCATCCACGGGTTTCCCCGCGCGACACTCGACATCGATATTTTGATCCGGCCCGAATCACTTGAAAAAGCCCTTGCGATCGCCAAGGAGCTTGGCTTCGATATTCGCGGATCGGACATGTCTTTCAAGGAACCGGCAGTCGAGATCAGACGCGTTTCCAAGATCATCGATGAAAATGTGCTTTCACTCGATCTGCTCTTAGTGACTCCCCAGGTTGAGGATGTGTGGGAAACACGACAAAACGTTGATTTCCAGGGCAGTGTTCTAAGTGTCGTGTCGCGAACAGGTTTGCTAAAATTAAAGAATCTGGCCGGCAGGCCTCAGGATCTTGCGGACATCCACCGGATAGAAAATGAAGAAGATTGACATGTCGGAAAAAGCGATCCTCTTGAGGTTGAGGCAGGTTGATATGCTTCGCGATCTCTGCCTTTCGCTCATGAAAGCAAAACCGATTTCCGATGCAAGAGCGGCTCAACTACGAGATCAAAGGAAAAACAGAATTACCTCGTAACGCACGCCCGTAGTGCCGCCGCTCCACTGCTCACTTTCTCCTAACAACCGAAATCGTTACTGCCGACGGATACTGTTTCGAATGATGCACCGCATTATTCGCGACCACTCCTTTCGTTTCGTCGTAATTATTCCCGCCGGTGTTCAAATTGCGGTCGAAACGCGGAAAGTTGCTGCTTGATATCTCGATGCGGATCCGGTGGCCGGCTGCAAAAAAGTTGCTGGTGTTCATCGGCTGGAATTTGAACTTATAGACCTTGCTCGGTTCCATCCAAACAAGCGGTTTGTCATAGCCTTCGCGGTAGCGCATCCGCTGGATCGTCTCGTCCAGATTCCATGCCTTTCCGGCCTCATCCACGTCGATCAGCTTGACCGTGAAATCGGTGTCCTTGGCGCTGGAAGATACATAAAGGTTGACATCGATCGGGCCGCTCAGCTCGATGCCTTCTTTGAGAACGTCCGACGTGTAAACCAAAATGTCCTGGCGTTCTTCCATTTTGGTTTGGTCGAACGAACCGCCTTGCACCGCATTGCCAGTACAACAGACGTTGCCGCCATAGGACGGGACCGGGTCCATCGGGTCGTAGGTGAAACGGTCAGGAGCGTCGTTCGCGGGCGCCGCGGCGATCAGAGTTCCGTCGCCTTTAAGGCTGTTCGCTTTACCGCCGCTCGAAAGATAAAACGTCATCGGCTCGGCGCCCGCGGGCGGCCACTGTTCCGCGGTCTGCCATTTGTTGCTCCCCATCGTGAAGTAACGGACCTTCGGCCATTTTGAAATGTCGTTATTCTCACTGTGGCCTTTCAGGAAGTAGTCGAACCAGCCATAGGTGAGCTCGCTGTAATCCAGTCGAGCGTCGCCCAAGTGACGTTCACCGACGACGGTGTCTTCAGTCGCACGGGTATAGCTGCAGTGAAGAGTCGGTGCGATCACGGCGTATTGCTGGTCCGCGATCTCGGGACGAGCCGTCTTGCGGACGTGGTTATATAGGGCAAGATTCGGCCCGACCGATACGTCGTACCACGACATGAACCAAAATCCGGGAATATTGATCTTCATGTTGTCGTGGAACAGGCCGCCCTTATACCATGCCGGATCATTTGGGGTGCGTTTGATCATCGCTCCGCCGGTGGCTACAGGCATTTCATCGGCAAAAATTCCCTTCGGACCGTCGACTGCCTTTATGATGTCCATTTCCGGAAGATGTCGAAGCGCCTGCGACCAATCGACACGAGGTGACTGTTCCGCAAGGTCGAATGATTTTGAAAATCGGATCAACTCTTCCTGAGTAGCGTTTGCGGGCGGCATCGGGCGGACTTGATTTTGTTCGCCGCTAAGCCAAGCGATAAAGAGCATCTGAACAGCGCCGCCGCGATACCAGTTTCCCTGTTCGTAATACGGCCCAACGCGCCCAACACCGGCACCGAAGCCTTGGGCGATCATGGTGGTAAAGCCGGGATTTCCCTGCGCCGCCACAGCCATTTGCCATTCTGCGGTAGACGAACATCCGATCGTCCCGACTTTTTTGTTCGACCACGGTTGTGATGTCATCCAAGTGATCGCATCATCCCCATCGGTCAGCGGCGGGCCGAGGATATCGTAGTTCCCTTCGGAGAAAAAGTGGCCACGCTCGTTCATGATCACATACGCGTACCCGCGTTTGACGGCGTCCAGCACGGTCGTCATATCCCGCGGAGCACCGAGACGCACGTCCCACCAGTTAAAGTTGTACGGCGTTCTGGAAAAGATAGTGGGAAATTGCGTTTTGTTATCCTTTGGCCGATAGATGTCGGCCTGCATTCGCTTCCCGTCGCGCATCGTTACCATGACCTTTCTCTGAACCACCGCGATCGATTGCAGCTCGGCCTCGATGGCATTACGCCGGATCCTTAACTCCGCGTCGCCTGCCGATGGCTGCTGGGCAAAGGCTGATGCAAAAAGGATTATGACTGTTCCAACAAGTGCAAATGGCTTGGGAAAGGCGTTTCTCATCTATTTCTCCTGGTGATTTGTTAACTATTTGCCGAGAGCATTTTACTGTTTGCCGGACGCGTTGGCTATCTGAACCGCATAACGACCGGTCCGATGGGCAAAGTCTTCGCCTCCATCGAGATATCTACTTTTTCCGATAGAATGAAGCTGATGCTCAAGATCGACGTCCACACTCACATTCTTCCAAAAGACATCCCAAAGTGGAAAGACAGATTCGGCTACGGCGGGTTCATCACGCTCGATCATTACCAGCGGTGCTCGGCTCGCATGGTGCGCGACGACGGAAGGCAATTTCGAGACATCGAAGAAAACTGTTGGGAGCCGGCAAAACGTATCGAGGAAATGGACGCACAGGGCGTTGGCGTTCAAGTGCTTTCCACCGTGCCGGTAATGTTCAGCTATTGGACAAAGCCGCAGGACGGGGCCGAGATCGCCAAATACCTGAACGATCATATCGCGGAGGTCGTAACGCAATTTCCGCTTCGCTTCGTTGGTTTGGGAACCATTCCGATACAGGACACGAAACTTGCTGTCGCAGAACTCGAACGCTGCAAACAGATCGGCCTAGCCGGTGTTCAGATCGGGACAAATATTAATCAATTGAATCTTGGCGAATCACAATTCTTTGATTTTTTTAAGGCCTGCGAAGAACTTGGGATGGCCGTGTTCGTCCATCCGTGGGAAATGATGGGCGAAGCAGATATGCAAAAGTATTGGCTGCCGTGGTTGGTGGGAATGCCGGCAGAAGTGTCGCGCGCGATCTGCTCATTGATCTTTTCTGGAACGCTCGAAAAATGTCCGGGCCTTCGGATCTGCTTTGCGCACGGGGGCGGGTCTTTTCCTGCCACACTCGGCCGCATCGATCACGGTTTTAATGTTCGGCCGGATCTTTGCGCCGTCGACAATCCGCATAGCCCGCGAAAATACCTAAGCCGAATGTACTTCGATTCGCTCGTGCATGAAGCCGCAAAGCTCGATTATCTGGTAAAACTTGTCGGCGCCGATCAGGTAATGCTTGGGAGCGATTATCCTTTCCCGCTCGGCGAACACGAACCGGGAAAGCTGATAGATTCAATGCCTTACGAAGAATCGATCGTTGAAATGCTGCTACACGGTTCAGCATTGAATTGGCTCGATATTGATAAAGGCCGATTCGCTGCAGACAAATAAAGAACGGGCAAACTCCTGATAGAGTGCTGCCCGGTAATCTTAAAATGCTACATCGTGTTAAAAATTCGGCGAACCCGATACGGGCACGCTCGTGCGTTGGGATTCAGCAACCGTTCGGTCAGTGTTTTGTAACGCGAACTTAAAGCCTGCGTCCGCCGTGCGCAACTTGTCTAGGAAATGTCCGCCGTTACTGACTGCGAACACCATGTCTGAGTTCTGGGCGTTCACGCTTCCGTTTCGGATCGCTGTCGTAGCAAGTACCCGCTTTCCGTCTTCGCCAAACATCGAAACCGCGTAGAGCGACTCGTGAATTCTGGTCAGAACCAGTTTATATTTACCCCCAGAAAAGGTCGTTTTACCTACCGTAAAATCGAACGGGATATCAGCGTCGACGCGCATTCCTACTGTTTGACCGAATGTAGAAATAATGCCTAAAACCACGATAAAAGAAGGGATCAATAATGTTTTAACTGATGATCTCATGAGAACCTCCATTGAAATATCGAAGGGATCTATAGATGAAGGCCGCGGCCTTCATACTGCATTGCGGTGAACGCGATCGAATGAATTAGACTATCTTTTTCGATCTCGTGTCCTACGCATAGTGAAAGACGCTTCAAAGAACAAATAGGTTCCGGCGCTCACCAAGAATGCGCATTTAAATATGAGTTCATCACAAGAAAAATACGATTCATCCCTTGAGTTTGCCAAAGCCTCCGACGCTGCAGATACGCTTCGAAAATTTCGCGCATCATTCTACTTTCCCGAGGCGTTCAATAATTTGGAGGCCGTCTATTTAACTGGAAATTCATTGGGCTTAATGCCGAAAACCGCGCGTGCGTATGTGGACCAAGAGCTTGATGACTGGGCAAGGTTGGCGGTCGAAGCTCACATGAACGCGAAACATCCATGGCTGCCGTATCACGAATTTGTCACCGAACCGATGGCTCGCGTCGTGGGAGCGAAGCCGATCGAGACCGTTGTAATGAATTCTCTTACCGTGAATCTGCATATGCTGATGGTCTCGTTTTATCGACCAACGAAAGGGCGTTATAAGATCGTTATCGAAAGAGGGGCCTTTCCCTCGGATCATTACGCTGTCGAGTCGCAGCTGAAATTTCATGGCTTTGCGAGTGACGGACTCATCGAACTTGCGCCGCGTGCAGCCGAGGCGACTTTGAGAACTGAAGACATCGTCGACGCAATCGAACGCAATGGGCAATCGATCGCATTGATACTTCTCGGGGGCGTGAATTACTACACCGGCCAGGCCTTCGATATGAAAACGATAACCGACGCCGGTCATAAACAAGGCTGTGTCGTCGGTTTTGATTGTGCGCACGCCGCCGGAAACTTGGAATTAAAGCTTCATGATTGGAATGTAGATTTTGCTGCTTGGTGTTCGTATAAGTATTTAAATGCAGGCCCAGGAGCGATCGCCGGCATATTCGTCCACGAGCGCCACGCACGTTCATTCGAACTGCCTCGCTTGGCCGGTTGGTGGGGCCACGATAAGGAGACCCGTTTTCTAATGGGGCCGGAATTCAAACCGCTTGCCGGTGCCGAAGGATGGCAGATATCAAATCCGCCGATCTTTCAGCTAGCAGCACTCCGAGCGTCGCTTGAGATATTCGACGAAGCGGGAATTTCGAACCTTCGTGAGAAATCCGAAAGGCTTACAGGCTTTCTCGAAAACCTTTTGATCGACGTTGGGGACGATCGGATCTCCGTGATCACCCCAAGAGATCCGGGAGAACGTGGATGCCAGCTTTCGATCCGGGTCAGAAATGCGGAACGATCGCTGCACGAAAAGATCGTCGCACGGGGCGCTTATGCCGACTGGCGAGAGCCGGACGTGATCCGCGTGGCCCCGGTTCCACTTTATAATTCATTTGAAGATGTATTTCGCTTCGGCGAGATCCTGCGGAGCTGCCTGAGTTGATCCGATGTCAAATGTTGTAATTATCGGTGCCGGTTTGGCCGGATCGTTACTTTCGATCTATCTCGCGAAACGCGGCATTGCGGTCGATGTTTATGAAGCGCGCGGCGACATGCGAATGGAAGAAGTTGCAGCAGGCCGTTCGATAAACCTGGCCCTTTCAGATCGTGGTATCGCCGCGCTTCGTGAAGTCGGGATGGACGAATATATGCTCGCCGAAGCCGTGCCGATGTACGGGCGGATGATCCATTCGGTTTCCGGCGAAACGAAACTGCTTCCCTATAGCGGCCGCAAAGGTGAATACATCAACTCGGTTTCGCGCGCTGGTCTGAACATCGCGTTGATCAATGAGGCCGAAAAATACGATGGCGTCAAATTTCACTTTCACGAAGCCTGCGTAGATTTCGATTGTGATTCTGGTGATTTTCAGCTTTCATCAGGGAGATTCGTTTCCGGCGACACCGTCATCGCGACGGACGGTGCGGGTTCCGCCGTTCGCCAAGCTATGGAGCGTCAGGTTGCCGGCTTTGAATCGCGTTCGGTTTTTCTAGAGCACGGATACAAGGAGCTCCACATACCGCCCGTGACAGGCGATTCGAAATTCGCCATCGAGCCAAACGCGCTCCATATCTGGCCGCGCCATCAATTCATGATGATCGCGTTGCCGAATTTCGACGGCAGTTTTACGTGTACGCTGTTTCTGGCGAACTCTGGTGCTGTTGGCGAATACGCATTTGACCAACTTTCTGATGAAGATTCGCTGAATAGTTTTTTCAACGCTGAGTTTCCTGATGCCGTCCCACTGATGCCGACGTTGGTTGAACATTTCTTCGAGAATCCAACAGGGCAACTCGGCACGCTAAGTTGCTGGCCATGGAGTTTCAAACACGAAGTTTTGCTATTGGGCGATTCGGCTCACGCAATGGTTCCCTTCTACGGTCAGGGGATGAACTGCGCTTTCGAAGACGTTCGCATTCTGGACCAACTGATCGGTAAGGCGTTGCCGCCAGCACTGGCTGGCGGCCAGAGTCATTGGAAATGGACATTTGAACAGTACGCCGCGCTCCGAAAACCAAATACAAACGCTATTCAGGACATGGCCGAAGAGAATTTTTACGAAATGCGCGACTCTACGGCAGATCCTGTGTTCCCACGCAAACGTCAGTTAGAAACAAAGCTGGAACAGACGTTTCACGACTATTTCTCGAAATATTCGATGGTAACGTTCCGCGAAGACATGCCCTATGCGGTCGCAAAAGAAAAAGGAAACGCTCAGGATCGTTTGTTGATGAACATATGCTCCCAGGAACTCGACGTCGAGCGCATCGACGTAGAAGCCACTATCCTGGAAGTAAGAAATTTGAGGTAAGCGATATGAATCTTAAGTCGATCACAATGTTTGCATCTATTTTGTTTGTCTTCAGCGGTTGCGCATCCCCGCAAACCCAGAGCTCGACAGAAAAACTGATCGGTGATTGGTACGGCGAATCTAAATGTGTTGGCAGAAATACTTCCTGTCACGATGAGGTTGTGGTTTATCACATTTCGCGAATTGAAAAGGAGCCAACAAAGGTCCATCTTTCTGCGGACAAGATAGTGGATGGAAAGCCGGAATTTATGGGCGAATTCGATTTTGTCTTCGACGAAAAAAAGGACACGCTGACCGCGGATTTCAAGATACCGAGGACCGGCGGAACCGGCGTTTGGCTATTTAAGGTGAACGGCGACAAGATCGAGGGAACGCTTACAATTTTACCGGAAAACGAAGTTGGCCGAGTCGTTAAGGTTTCGCGAAAGAAACCGGATGTAAAATAAGTGTCCCAATTTTGAGTAAGATATGAAGACCAGGTTCGAGATCGACGGTCGGGTTAACAATATCGATCTTTCAGATCCCATAGACATTTCGATACCGCTTCAATTCAACGGCCCGCAGCCGAACGCTTTTGGAGTGAAACCCGCCACATCAAAAGCGTGCGAATACGGTTCGCTCGTGGGCGACACGCGTCTCGGCGGCTCGGTAAATTTCGAACAGATAACCCTGATCCCGCATTGCAGCGGCACACACACCGAATGCGTCGGGCATATCACCAACGAACGGATCTCGGTCACAGAATGTCTGCTAGATATTTTTATGCCCGCTTTGTTGGTTTCAGCGGGCGTTAGTTTTGAAGGTGACGATCTGATAGTTTCGGCCGATTCGTTAAGTAAAGCTGTGACCTCAACTTCAGATTCGGCGAAGGGAACTTTTCAAGATCAGTCTGCCCTGATAGTCAGGACGCTGCCGAATGACGATCATAAGTTGTCGCAAACTTACGACACAGATTACATTCCGCCTTATTTCACGACCGAGGCGATCGAGTTCATTGTCAAAAAAGGCTTCAAACATTTCCTGGTCGATCTGCCATCGATCGATCGGCTATTCGACGACGGCAAGCTTTTGAATCACCGGAAATTTTGGAATGTCGAGCCAGGCAGTTTCGAAGTGAATGAAAATAGTCGGCTGAATTCTACGATCACAGAATTGATCTACGTACCAAACGAGGTTGCCGACGGTGAATATTTGCTGAATCTTCAGATCGCGCCTTTTATATCCGACGCTGCTCCAAGCCGACCGGTCCTATTCGCAATTACTTAGCGGCAAACCGATTACTTCACCGCGTGCTCAAGTGCCGTCTTTAACTCGGGAAACTCGAATTCAAATCCGGCATCGAGGAGCCGTTTTGGTGCTACCCGCGTAGAATCGATCAACAACGCATCGCCCATTTCGCCAAAGACAAGATTGACTGCAAATTCCGGCAGAGGAAGGAATGTGGGACGGTAAAGAACTTCACCGAGCGTCTTTGTAAACTCTTCATTCGTAACTGGGTTCGGGCTGACAACATTTACCGCACCGCGCATTTTTTCGTTCTCGATCGCAAAATTTATTGCGGCAACAACATCATCGAGCGACACCCAACTCATCCATTGTTTACCGCTGCCGATCACTCCGCCAACACCGAATTTGAACGGCGTCATCATCGTCGCCAACGCACCGCCATCCTTTGATAGAACGATCCCGTTCCTCAGCAAAACGGTGCGAATGCCCATGTCCTCGGCGCGTCGGGATTCCGATTCCCATTCCTTGCTAACTTCCGATAAAAATGTGTCGCCCGCTGAGCTGGTCTCGGTCATTTCATCGTCGCCTCGGTCGCCATAAAACCCGATCGCCGAAGCGGAGATAAACACATTCGGTTTTTTCTCAAGCCGTGCAAAAGCCTCGATCAAGGTTCGCGTGCCATGCACCCGGCTGTCGCGTATCGCCTTTTTCTTTTCGTCCGTCCACCGTAATCCCGCGATGTTCTCGCCGGCAAGATGGATAACAACATCGAGTCCTTCTAAGCGCGCGAGATCTTCGTCGGCAAAACCAGTGTCGGGATCCCATTGAATGTCGTTCGTCGATTTTGGTTCTTTCCGCGAGGCGCTCAGGATCTCATCGCCCTTCTCATCCAAGGACTTTTGCAATGCCTGGCCGATTAGGCCGGAAGCACCGGTGATCAAGACGCGCATGATTCAATTCCCTCTAAGATCTCGACGAACGAATTCGACCATTGATCTCAGTTCCCTTTCGCTCAACTGGTTGCGAAACGGTACCATTCCGTTTCCGCCTTCGGCGATGTGTCGATAGATCTGTTCATCAGTACTGTACTTGAATGGTGGTTGACGAAGATTTGGAATTTGCTTGCCGTCTTCAAGCGTCTTCCCCTCGCCTTCCGGCCCGTGACAGATCGCGCAATTCTGGCGAAATAATGAGGCCTCGTACGCCTTGCTATCGGTGATCGAATATCGCTGCGGCTTCGAATCGAGGCACCCGATCATAAAAGTAACGGCAAATGCCAATATTATCAATAACTTAAGGCGATACATCAGGCGGCTACGGCCTCTTCGCGAAGCATAAGCTTCGATATCTTCCCTGTGTTACCGATCGGCAGCTCCTCGCGAAATTCGACGTGACGCGGATATTTGTTCGCTGCGAATTGCTCTTTGCACCAATCGGTAAATTCGTCAGTCGTCAGAGTCTCGCCGGGTTTCAGCACGACCAATGCCTTAACTTCTTCTCCAAGTCGGGCGTCCGGTACGCCAAGCACTGCGACCAACGAAACCGCGGGATGGGTCATTATCACTTCTTCGAGCTCACGCGGATAAACGTTGTAACCGCCCCGAAGGATCATATCTTTTTTACGGTCAACGATCGCCAGATATCCTTCCTCGTCCATGATCCCAATATCGCCGGTGTGAAACCATCCGTTGCGAAACGCCTCGGCCGTCGCTTCGGGTTGCTTATAGTAACCTTTCATTACTAGGTGGCCGCGAATTACGACCTCGCCGCGCGTCCCGCGCGGAACTTCGAGGTCATTTTCGTCGACACATCTTATCTCGACACCAAAAAGCGGCTGTCCGACAGTGCCCGGTTTCGACGGCCTCTGAAATTGGTTGAACGATGCGATCGGTGACGTTTCCGTTAATCCGTAGCCTTCCAGAATTCGCAGTCCGAACACCTCGTTGAACCGCTTGATCACTTCGACCGGCATCGGAGCACCGCCCGACGTCGGCACTTTTAAGTTTTCGACGATCGGCTTAACATCAAAGCCTGTTTCATCAACATATTTGAGCAACGCCCAGTACATCGTCGGAACTCCGACCCAGAAATTCACCTTCTCCCGAGCCATGGTCTCGAGCGTGGCCTTTGCATCGAATCTTGGCAGCAACACAACGCGATTTCCGGCAAAGATGTTCGCGTTCATCTGGACAGTCTGGCCGGTGGTGTGGAAAAGGGGCAAAGTAATAAGGCACGTAAGTTGTTCGTCACGCGTGAAGTCGACCGCCGGAAAATGAAGCTCCCACGCGACCATCGCGTTCATCAATATGTTGAAATGCGAAAGTTCGGCGCCTTTTGGCTTTCCGGTCGTGCCGGATGTGTAAAGGATCGTGCAAGTGTCTTCGGGCGCAGTCGGAAACAGGTCACACTCATCGGATTCTGCACCGATAGCTTGTGTTAGAGTTTTGTGCTCCGGAAACGGCGACGGACCGAGAAGCTCTTTCGTCATTACGATCAAATGTTCGCAAGATGCTACCTGATCAAACGCTTCCTTCGTGTGTTTTCCAGTC
>QHXS01000066.1 GCA_003223975.1 Acidobacteriota bacterium | reverse complement strand
CGTGCAACTCCGGCAGGAAAACCTGATGGCTGACGCCTATGGAATGGTCGGGTTTCAAAATCATCTTCGCTACGGCGAACAGGCACGAGTACTCCGGTTGATACCCGGACTCGAAAATGCCGAATTCCTGCAGTTCGGACAGATCCACCGCAATACATTTATTAATTCGCCGAAGATATTAAATGAAGACCTTTCGACGCGGAAGAACCCGAATCTGTTCTTTGCCGGCCAGATCACCGGCGTTGAAGGCTATGTCGAATCGGTCGCAACCGGATGGCTCGCCGGGATAAACGCCGTTCGCGTTTCGCGCGATCAAGCGTTGTTGACCGCGCCTTCAACATCTGCCATCGGCGCGCTTTGCCGATATGTTTCGAATGTAGATACAAAGAATTTTCAGCCGGTAAACATCACCTTCGGCCTGCTGGAACCATTGCCTGGCGAACTCCGAAAGAAACACCGCAACAAGCGCGAAAGGCATATGGTACAGGTCGAACGCGCGTTGGCAGATTGGGATGAATGGATCAAAGAAGTTCACCACAGAGAAACCGACGCACAGAGAGCCTAAATGGAATTCGCACCGATCCTGATCATTCTAGCGATCTTCGTCGTTGCGGTGCTTTATTCGTCGGTCGGCCATGGCGGGGCGTCTGGGTATTTGGCGGTGATGGCGTTTTTGGCGGTGGCGCCAGAAGTGACGCGGCCGACGGCGTTGGTGCTGAATCTTTTTGTCGCTTCGATCGCTGCGTTTCAATTTTATAGGGCCGGTTTTTTCTCGTGGAGCCTGTTTTGGCCTTTCGCGGTCACATCGATACCGTTCGCATTCATCGGGGGGATGATCAAGCTGCCGACAAATGTTTATAAGATCGTTCTCGGCCTCGTGTTGCTTTTCGCTGCGTTTCGACTCGCGTGGAAATTTGCATCGGACAGCAGAGAGGTGCGGCCGCCGCAGATCTGGATGGCGTTGATCATCGGTGCGGCGATCGGCCTGTTATCCGGATTGGTCGGCGTCGGCGGCGGCATTTTCCTGACGCCGATCCTTTTATTGATGCATTGGTCTGAAACGAAAACTGCGGCGGGAATTTCGGCGTTATTCATTTTGGTGAATTCCGCGTCGGGCCTCGCGGGAAATTATCAGCAGGTGAGCGTGCTGCCGCAAAACGTGTGGTTTTGGATCGCCGCAGCGGTCGCGGGCGGCATCGTCGGCTCGCTGCTTGGCGCAAAGAAGTTCGATTCGCTCACTATTCGGCGTGTGCTGGCCGCTGTATTGTTGTTCGCTGCGGTGAAACTGATATTTGTATAGGCATATAATTGGCCTGTTTCGTAATCAAATAGGCGTCCATGGATCTTCGTTCCCCAATTTCGATCTTCGTGCTTTTCGTGTGTTTGGCGAACCAAGCGTTCGGCCAGTCCGGCCGTGTAAAGCCCGGTGAGACGCCAATACCTTCGCCGACGCCGAAGCGCTCCATCTACGTTCCGACCAACACCTTTCCCTCGCCGTCGCCTTCGGCCACGCCTAAGACAAATGACGACGACGTCATCAAGGTCGATTCGGCTCTCGTGCCCATCCCGGTTTCAGTGCTCGATGCAAATGGACGAGCGATCACAACTTTGAAACTACCGGATTTCGAGCTTCGCATCGACGGCAATCCGGCGGAGATCGGCGACCTTGCACGCAGCGAAACGCCAATACGCCTAGCGATGCTTTTCGATAACTCGTCCAGCGTCCGCGTCGCACGCGATTTTGAAAAGGATGCCGCAGTCAGGTTCTTTCGACAGGTCGTGCGGCCCGATAAGGACCTAGCTGCCTTGTTCAGCGTCTCGACAAACGCGCGGATGGAACAGGGTTTGACCCGCGACGTCTCTTCGCTCGTGCATGCCATCGAAATGTTTCCGCCGCCCGAGGGCGCTACCGCGCTATTTGACGGTATTGTCGACGCCGCAAATTATCTCGCGGGTGTCGAAGGCCGACGCGTTATCGTGATAGTTTCCGACGGTGACGATACAGTGAGCGACATCGAAAACTCGCTCGAAAAGGTCTTGAGGACACTTCAGATCGCAAATTGCCAGGTCTACGTCGTAAAGACCACCGATTTTGAAAACTACAAACGCACCGGCGTCCGCGGCGGCAGCGCAAATCTTCGCCAACTCGCCGCCGAACGGCGGATGATCGAGCTGACACGGCAAACCGGCGGCAATGTCTATTCGCCGATCGACGAAGACGAGCTCGACCGCGCTTTTAAGCAGATATCGGCCGAGCTTGCACAGCAATACATCCTGAGCTACTACCCTGAAGATCCTACTGAAAAGCGCGGCGAATTTCGCGAGATAAGTATCGCCGTAAAAACCAAACCCGCGGCGGCCGTGAGAACCAGAAAGGGATATTACGTACCCAAAAAGTAATTTATAAATCGGAAATCGTGAATCGGCGGAAATATCTTTACTATTCACCATTCACTATTTACGATTTACACATTGATGTTCAACGAATCCCTCACACAATTCCTCGATCATCTTAAATACGAACGCAGCGTTTCTGATCACACGATACGAAACTACGCGAGCGATCTTGAACAGTTTCGCGCGTTTTTATTGAAGATCGAGCGGCGTGACGATTTTCCGGTCGAGCAGGTCGACCGGCTGACGATCCGCGAATGGATGGCGTCGCTGCATTCTGCGAATAAGAAAAAGACCTCAGTCGCGCGTAAGCTCGCTTCTCTAAGAACGTTTTTCCAGTTCCTGATACGCGACGGAAAACTCGAGACCAACCCAGCAAAGCTTGTTGCTACGCCGCGGATCGAGCGAAAACTGCCAAATCACCTTTCGATGGAAGACGCGGTGCGATTTATCGAAACGCCGGACATCAACACCGAACTCGGCAGTCGCGACCGCGCGATCATCGAATTTCTTTACGCGACGGGCATTCGCGTCGGTGAGCTTGTGAATATCAACATGCGCGACGTCGATTTTCGCGAGCGAATGGTCCGCGTCACGGGAAAGCGGAAGAAACAAAGAATAGTGCCGTTTCATGATCACGCGCTGCAGGCGTTGATGCATTACTTGACGACGACGCGGCCGGCGTTTTTGAATAATTGCACTGCTACGGCGCGCGACGACCAGGCCGTGTTTCTAAATTATCAAGGAACGCGGATCACCACTCGAAGTGTCGGCCGGATGATCGATAAATACATCAAGCAATGCGCCGATATTCACAATATCTCGCCGCATAGTTTGCGGCATTCGTTCGCAACGCATCTGCTCGATCAAGGCGCCGACCTTCGCGACATCCAAGAGCTTTTAGGACATGCCCGCCTATCGACCACCCAGATCTACACGCAGGTCTCGATGGAAAAAATGATCGACGTCTATCAAAAAGCGCATCCAAAAGCATGACGACCTCCTCGCGTGCGTTCAACCTCGTTTTGGCGTATTATTCATTAAATTCTCTCCGTTTCTGAACCCTAAAATATGAAAAGATCCCTTGTTTTTCTCGTTTCGCTTTGTGCGTTCTCGTCATTCGTTCGGTCGCAGGATCGTCTCCTGACGCTTGATGATATCTTCAGCCCTGATGCATCGAAGCGCGTTGCGTTTGGGGGGCGTCCGGCTAACATCACGTGGGCCGCTGACGGAAAGTCCTTCAAGGAAACGCGGACCGGCAGGCTGGTGCGTGTCGATGCCGTTTCGGGAAATGCGGTTGCGTACTACGACAGTGACAAGCTTGCAAACGCACTTCAGGCTGCGACCGCGGCACCGCTAAATGAAACGCAGCGGCTGGCAAATTCTACGTCGCTCAATTTCAACAAAAGCGAGACGGCGATCCTCATAAATTTCAAGGATGAGATCTGGCTTTGGGACATACGGGCCGGATTTTTGAAGCGCCTTACAGACAACAAGATCGAGGAAATGGAAGAGAGTTTCAGTCCGGACGAAAAATTTGTCAGCTTTGTCCGCGGTAATAACCTGTACGTGATCGACCTCGCGACAGGTGGCGAAAAGCAGTTGACGACGGACGGCGGCGAAAAGATCTACAACGGCTATCTCGACTGGGTCTATGAAGAGGAGCTTTACGGCCGTGGGCAGAAAAAAGCGTACTGGTGGTCGCCCGATTCGAAATATATCGCTTTCCTCCGGCTCGACGAATCGCCCGTGCCAAAGTTCGTTTTGCCGAACGACATTCCGAACGATCAGTTGATCGAGAATACCGATTATCCGCAGGCGGGCGACGGCAATCCGTTGGTTCAGCTCGGCATCGTTCCGGTCGGCGGCGGCGTGAAATTTGCCGATCTCAAGAAGTATGAACCGAAAGACCTTCTTATCGTGCGCGTCGCCTGGTCGCCGAAAAATGAAGTGATATTTCAGGCGCAGAACCGCGAACAGTCGAAGCTCGATGTTAATGCGGCCAGCCCCGATGGAACGGTCCGGACGCTTTTCAATGAATCTAGCGTCGCCTGGGTCGGTATCAACGGCGATCCAACCTATCTGAAGGACGGCTCGTTCCTTTGGCAGTCGGAGCGCGACGGCTGGAACCATTTTTACCATTATTCCGCCGACGGCCGGTTGATCAAACGCCTAACGCAAGGCAAGTGGGAAGTTCGTGGTTTGTACGGTGTCGATGAAGCGAACGGCTGGATCTATTTCAGCGGTACGAAGGACAGCCACATCGCTGAAAACATTTACCGCGTCAAACTTTCGGGCGGCGAACCCGAACGGTTAAGCAAGGGCGAGGGCTGGCATTCTGCATCTTTTAATTCGTCGTTTAGTTTTTATGTCGATAATTGGAGCGACATTAACACGCCGACACAAACGCGTCTGGTTACTGCGAGCGGCGCAGTAACCCGCGTGATCAATGAGAATACGGTCGATGCGCTAAAGCAGTTCAAGCTCGGGCAGGTCGAGTTTATGAAAGTAAAAACGCGCGACGGCTTCGACATGGAAGCGATGATGATCAAGCCGCCCGATTTCGACCCGAATAAAAAGTATCCGGTTTTGCAATACGCCTACGCCGGACCGCATGCGCCCACGACCGCGAACCGCTGGGGCGGAAACCGGCAGATCTGGCATCAAATGCTGGCTCAGAAGGGATACATTATCTGGACCTGCGACAATCGCACCGCGAGCGGCAAGGGCCTGGAATCGACATGGCCGGTTTACAAACACATGGGCGAGACCGAGATCAGTGACATCGAGGACGGATTGAATTATCTGAAATCGCTGCCTTTTATCGACGGCGACCGTCTCGGCATCTGGGGTTGGAGCTATGGCGGATTTATGACGTCATACGCGCTCACGCACAGCAAGATGTTCAAGGCGGGCATTGCCGGCGGCACCGTTTCGGATTGGCGGCTTTACGACTCGATCTACACCGAACGTTATATGCAGACGCCGCAAAATAATAAGGATGGCTACGACCGCACGTCGGTCTCGCGGGCAGCAAAAGACCTCCACGGCAAACTTCTTCTGATACACGGCGTAATGGACGACAACGTCCATATGCAAAACACGATCCAGTTTGTGAACGAGCTTCAGAAGAACAACAAGCAGTTTGAGCTGATGGTCTACCCGACCCAGCGCCACGGCGTTTCGAACCCGTTTCAGGTCAGGCATATGTACGAGATGATGACGAACTTTATTTTGAAGAATCTATAGGTTAGACAGGTTCGCCTGCAAGGCGGAGCTTTCTGAGCTCGCGGATCTTTGCGACGAATTCACGATTAGTTAGCTCGATCGCACCGTTTTGCACCGCGATCTTGCGAGCTTCGGTCGTGAGATCGAAATGCGGCGACGACTTATGTTGGAACCACTCAACGCGCAAGCCCATCTCCACGGCAAACGTCTTGAGTTCTGCGACGCTGTCAGCGATCAAGTGGCACGACGGGCCGCGATGCCATGAATAATCCACCAGCTTGTCAACGTAAACAGCCATCCGAACTATTCGCTCTGACCGTCAACGATCACTATCTCGGGAAATTCGGCGGTGAACTGTTCACGCGGTTTTGAATCGATCTCTCCGCGAAGCGGTCGCGTGCCGACGTTTGGCTTGAAGTTGCCGTTCTCGTCATACAGGCGGCGATATTGAGCGGCGTTTCGGATCACTCCCTGCACGTACGCCTTGGTTTCCTTGAACGGTATCTCCTCGACAAATTCATCGATCTCGAGCGGCAGCGAAGCGCGCCACGGAGCGACGCGGCCGGGCCCGGCATTGTATGCGACCGCGACGTATTCGATGCGGCCGTATTTGTCGAGCTGGTCGCGCATATAAGCCGTGCCGAGTTCGATATTGACAGCGGGTTGGTAAAGGTCTTCGGCAGAATTGATCACAGCTGCCGAACCGTATTTTCTTGCGACGGCGCGCGCTGTTGGGATCAAGAGCTGCATCAGGCCGAATGCATTTGCGCCCGACTTTGCACGGGGATCGAATACCGATTCCTGTCGTATCAAACCGGCAACCTGGTATGGATCGAGCCGGCGGTTTTTCGCCCACGCCGAGATCTGGTCCCACGCCAGAACAGGATAAAATATCTCCCATTCTTCGCGGCCCATTTCTTCAGGAAACATTTGCGCATAGTCAGGATAGCTTTTAGCAAGGGCGAGCAATGCGTTGACGTTTTCGCCTTTGAAACGATAATGACGTGCGAGTGCGAGGTTTATCTTCGGCGAATTTTGTGCCGTTCTTTTCGCTTCCTGCAGCTCGTCGATTGCCCAATCAAATAATCCGATCGTGCTTAGTTGATCGCTTTTCGCCGCCCGTTCGAGTTCCTTCGCTGTCGACGTTTCGGCAGCAACGGTTACAGACTTCAGATTTGCGATCGCCTTTCCGATCTGGGGGTCCGAAGCCT
This sequence comes from Acidobacteriota bacterium, assembly GCA_003223975.1. Lineage (GTDB taxonomy): Bacteria > Acidobacteriota > Blastocatellia > Pyrinomonadales > Pyrinomonadaceae > OLB17. Next base: position 1,744 of record QHXS01000066.1, on the reverse strand, counting down.
TTTGTCCGGCCGGACACGACATCGCTGCTAGCCTTTGCTGAGCAAGATAGCCATACCAATTCGCCGAATAGCGGTAGATCACACCTTCATAAAGCGCGCACGCTTCGGCCGTTTTCCCGGCGCGTTCCGAATCGCGTGCGGCCCAATAACCGGCTTTACCGCGATTGGTCGTGTCCTTATCGACGTAACGGGCCAGATGCTCAGTAAACATTCGCGACGAACCGGCAAAATTCTTGTTGTCGTGTTCCAACCAAGCGAGTTCGAATTGAGCTCCCGCAACTTCGACGGCGTTCGGATAAGCAGACAACGCTGTCTGCAAAAAGTAATTTTCCTCGCCTTTGTTCTTCGCATCGCGTGCAACATACCCGGCATCGACCCAGGTTTTAGCGGTCAATACTCCATTTGGATATTTCTGCCGCATTTCTTCCGCGTACTGCCGTGTCTGCGGCCAAAGCTTGTTCTTTGCATAGCCAAGTGTTAGCTCATAATAGGCTTTTTCCTTTTCCTTTGCGGAAGCCGGGATCGCATTGAATGCGTTCTGCGCGTCGGGCATTTTCTTCACGTTGGCCGCAGCGATCTGGCGGTTGAGGTTAACGGCAGACGTCAGCGACGAAGAAAACTTTGCGGCAAGGTCGGCGTAAGCTTTGTCGGCCTCGATATAATTTTTCCATGCGAAAAACTTGTCGGCCCGAGCGCGTGCTTCGTCCGCGTTTGAAGGCGTCAGGTTTTGCGCGAGCGCCGTCAGTTTCGCTTCGGCTTCCTTCGCGGCGTCCGTTCCCGCTCCGTAGAAATACGCGTTGCGATAAAACTTGATCGCGTTCTGCTGATCGCCGTTCGACTCAAATGCTTTTGCGGTCAGTAAGAAAGCGGCGGCATTCTTTTCAACGTTCAGATCTGCCAGGACTGCGGGAACCACCGCCTGATGCCCTCCGGCGATCGCCGACTCTGCTTGTTTCAGTTTCGAGTCGTCAAAGTGAAGCGAATTAGGATATTCGCGCCGCAGTTGTTCGTAGACTGAGACGGCTTCATCAAACTTTCCGGCATTTTGAAGAGACTGCCCGCGAAGCCAAAGCGCGTAGTCGCCGACCTTTGTTTTCTTTGCAAATTCATCGGTGTTAAGCAACGCCGCGGCGCCGGCAAAATCCTTGTTTTCAAATTTGATACGGGCCCGCAAGAGGCGTGCGAGCGTTCCGGACGTGCGGCCGGCAAATCGCCGCTCGAAATTTTCGACGACCGACTCCGCCGGTAGCTTGCCGTCCTTTGTAAGCTGACGAAGCGACTGAAGCGCCTGCTCCTCGGTCTGCGCCGAACAGCCGACCGTGAAAAGCGAAAGAACAAAAATGAAGTTGGCGAAACTATTAATGGCTGACTTTAGTAACATGCGGTGAACTCTTACGTATTTGATGAAGGAATTCTGCCTTGGTTCGCCGATAATAATACGGCGCGATCGGGCGTTCGTATTATCATATCAAACGGCTTTCGCACCGGTTTCGACGTCTAACTCACTTTATGCGCTTTTTGATCTCATTCGCACTGCTCCCAGCTATGTTGGCGCTCGCCGTTTCTGCGCAGACCGCAAAGCCGACAGCCACGCCGCCGCCGGAACCGGAAGTCGTCAAGATCTCGACGAATCTGATTCAGCTCGATGTGACTGTCACCGATCAAAAAGGCAGTGTAGTTCGCGACATGAAAGCTAATGAATTTCAGGTCTTTGAGAATGGCGAACGCCAAAAGATATCGAATT
>QHXS01000065.1 GCA_003223975.1 Acidobacteriota bacterium | reverse complement strand
GCCACGCGCACGATGAACGTGCCGAAAAGCCGATGCCGATCGAATACGTGATGAAAATGTGGCTGGCGTGCGGCATCACGACAGTTCGTGAGGCCTGGGCCGGGCCGAAGATGCTGGAGTACCGGGCTAGAACTGCTGCGAACACGCTTGCAGGGCCGCGGCTTTTTCCCTACGGAGGATTTCCCGGTCCAAACCAAAACACACCTGAACAGGTGCGTCAACGCGTCCGCGATCTGAAAACGGCGGGTTACGACGGAATCAAGCTTTACACGATCGACCGGGACCTGATGGCCGCGATGATGGATGAGGCGAACAAGCTTGGCATGCGGGTAATGCATCATGTCGGGGTGGAGGAAACGAACGCCTGGGACGACATCAAATTTGGCACGACGTCGATCGAACATTGGTACGGCATTCCGGATGCGGCGATCGAATCAGGCCGGCAAAATTTCCCGTCGGATTACAACTACAACGACGAGGTCGATCGATTTCGTTATGCGGGCCGTCTGTGGCGCGAGGCAAATTGGGACAAGCTGATGAAGGTGCTGGACGCGATGGCGGAGAAAGGTGTTGCATGGGACCCGACGCTTGTTATTTACGAAGCGTCACGCGATCTGCAGCGTGCACAAACTCAACCGGCGTTTGCGGAATATCTGCATCCGGTTCTGGAAGAATATTTCAGGCCGAATCCGAATAATCATGGTTCGTATTTTATCGGCTGGTCATCGACCGACGAGGCCTTTTGGAAAGAGAACTATCGGATATGGATGCGGGCGGTTTACGAATTTGAAAAACGCGGCGGCGTGATCGGGACGGGCGACGATGCCGGATTCATTTATCAGCTTTACGGTTTTGGGCTTCTCCGTGAACTCGAGCTGCACCAGGAAGCGGGATTTCACACGCTCAAGGTGATCCAGCACGCAACCTCGAACGGCGCGAAGATCCTCGGAAAGGAAGACACGCTTGGGCGCGTCCGTGTCGGTTACAAAGCCGACCTGATCGTCGTAAATGGTAATCCTCTTGAGAATCTAAAGGTGCTTTATCCGACCGGAACGGATATGGTACGGGACGGCAAGGTCGTGCACGGCGGCGGGATAGAATGGACTATCAAGGACGGAATTCCGTTCCACGTGCCGACATTGTCGGCGGAAATACGAGCGATGGTCGCGGATGCGAAACGAAGCGGCGCGAAGCCTTTAGAACATTGAAAAAGCCCGGCGCGCTCTCCCCTTCACACCGGGCTTTTTCATTAATGGCCTTAGGATAACTCCAGCGACCACATTTGTAATTCTCTAATTAGCAATGAGCGTGCCAACCTGGTCTGTAATCCTTTGCACATAAATAGCAAGTAAAAATCGGCACCACAATTGGATGCATCAAAAAGATGCGACGGCCATCCAAACTTTTTGGTTTACCGCCTATACCAAAACGTCACTGTAAAATTGGATGTCCGCCGCCCCTGCTGTGATCCATGGTCGCTTCATAGCGGCGGGGGTCGTTGTGGTAAAGCACAAGATGTTCGCCCTCAAAACGGACCAGATCTGATACGCGCGAAAGATCGGACTTGTGCTCGGCGATAACGAATGACATCGGGTTATTCGCGATCACCATTCCTGCGGCGTAGATGTAGCCCCCTTTGTCGTATTCGGTGCCCGCGTATTGAGCCGCGCCGACCGCGATATCAGGCGAATATTTGCCGCTGGCGTCCTTCTGGCGATCGGCGTTCGCTATAAACACAGTGTAATCGGCATAATTGAGGCGGCGGCTGTACCCATTTTTGCGGGCAACCGCGAAAAGGTCCGTCAGGCCTTTGTCGATCGCATTCATCATCGCCGCAGAAGGCTGCCGCACCGCGTAGATATTTGCACCTTTCGGTGTAACCGCCGCCACAGTAAATACGTCACCGGTGACCCGCTGCGCTTCCACCATCACCTGCCGGTTTTGGGCATTTGCCGACGTAAATAGAGCAGATGCGATAATTGCGAGGGCAAGAAGCGTTAAATAAAGTTTTCTCATCAGTGTCACCGGCCTATGTATCGCAATCGGCATACCACTCACCGAAATTCAGCGGGCTTGTAGGTTTTTTCGATGTGGCCCTGAAGCTGGGACGGATAGAAATACACGTCGCGAAGATTGCCGGTCGCGTAACGCATGGCCTGATCGTTGAAATGTTTCGACGCAGGGTTGCCGCTTTCGCCGCCCGCTGTCACTGCCTTTGCGCGGACAGTCCTGCCGAATTCGACGACCGCTACAAAACTATTGCCGCTCGTGCCGTAGATTCGTTTCGACCCGTTGTAGGTTCGGGCGCCAAATGATGCCAGGGAGCCCCAAATCGCCGATGTGAACCCAACGGGAATACTCTCGCCTTCGTCGGTGAACGGGTGGACAATGGCCGGGCTGATTCGCTGGAAACGATTGATCTCGCCCCACGGCGTTTGCCATTTCCCGAAATTCGCCTCAAGTTTTTCCGAGGCGTTGACAAGGGAACCGAGCAATTGCTCGCGCCCCACTTTCGCTGCGATGAAAGCGTCGGCAGACATTCCTGAGCCGAAATATTCCGACGGCATTTTTCGCTGAATATCTTCGCCCCAAGCGACCGCGATAGATGTCGATACCGAGTCGATAGACCATCGAAGGTCCCATTTGCGAAGAAGCGCGATCTGTTCCGCGGTCTCTGTCTTTAACGGATCGGATGCAGGTGTTTCGTCCCACGCCTTTACCAATGCTGGTATCGGCTTTTCAAACCACGTCAGATAGCTGTCAAAAGCGGCCGCCTGAAGTTTTTCGAGTGTGAAGTCTTTGCGATTCTCAAGCACCCTGATCGCGTGCAGGCCGCGAGCGCTCTCCGTTCCGTTGTCGACGTACTTAGGAAAATCGGCCTGCTTCAAGCTGCTCGGGCCGGCCGCCGACCAGGGCCAGTTGTTGCTGTTGTAAAGCCAGCCCGTTGCGGGGTTGATGAGGTTCGGCGATTCATCAACATCGAGAAGGCCCTTATATTCCGTCTCGGGGTTACTGCCGTTCACAGGACGCCGCCAGTCGAATTTCGGATCGCGCCGCGGAATATAATTCGCGTGAAAGTACGCGATGTTGCCGTCGGCATCGGCGTAGATAGTGTTATTCGAAGAGTTCGCGTGCAGCTCCATTACCTTTTTGAACTCTTTGATATTCTTCGCCTTCGTGCGCAGGTACGATTGTGTCAGCGCCTCGACCGGTTTATTCATCAGGGCGACGGCGATCCACTGCTCGCCCTCCGAGACCTTTCGTACGATCGGGCCGTGATGCGTCCGATAAACCGTAATTGTCCTCTCCGACATTCCTGTTGCGGTTTTATAGGGAACGCGGATCTGCGATTCCGAAACGGGCCGCTCTTCGTCGCCAAACTTGTAAGCATACCGGTCGCCTTTCTTTATGATCGTCTCTGCGAATTCGTCGATCGCGTCGACGGCGCTCGAGGTGTGCATCCAACCGCAGTGTTCGTTAAAGCCCTGATAAATGAAAAACTGGCCCCACGTCGAAGCTCCGTAGGCGTTCAAGCCGTCGCCGCTTGTCATCTGGAGCTCGGATCGGAAAAAGAAGGATGTGTGAGGATTTATCAGAAGCAATGCTTTGCCATCCGTCGTGTTTTTCGGGGCGATGGCTATACCGTTCGAGCCGCTAGGCTCGCGCAACCGATCGGCATTGTTCACAGCAACATTTGAGGGGATCTCGCTGTACATCGCTCTTAGACGGTCGAGATTTATCTCTTCAATGTCGCCGCCGATGCTGCCTTCGGTAAAGCTGAGCGCCATCCACGGTTCGAAATGCCCTAGCACGCGCGGTTTCACATCAGGATGTGTCGCGAGGTAAAAATTCAGGCCGTCAGCCCACGCACTCGTTAATTTCTTGAGCCAATCGGGACTCGTGGCATAGGCTTTTTTCAGCTCGACCGGATCGATAAAGATCTTCATCCGAAGGTCTTTCCAGATTGCAGACTCGCCCTCAGCTTCCGCCAGCCGCCCAAGCGAATTGAGGTAATTTGTTTCGATTCGGTTGAAGTCGTCTTCAGCCTGGGCGTAGATCGCACCGAAAACCGCATCGGCATCCGATTTTCCGACGACGTGCGCAATCCCCCAATCGTCGCGGGTGATAGTCACGTTTCGGGCCTGAGCTTCCCAGCGACGTGTTTCCGATTGACTCGCAGCCGAGGCGAGCTGAATGGCCAACCCGAGCGACAAACATACGAATAACGAGTGAAAGATGAAAGGTCGAAGATGCGGCATTCTATCCTCCGGTTATTCTCTTATTTTACTCGGGCTCTTTAAAAAAGAAAGGAACGGATCACTCCGTTCCTTCTGTAGCGGTGCTCAAACTCGGGTTAGTGCATGTAGGCTACCTGACTGCCACCCAGACGCTATACCTGCTTCCATCGAAGAGTGTTGCTTCAAAGAGCCAGGTTCCGGGTCCCCCGTTGCGCAGCAGCTTCGTATCGAAATTGAGTTGCCATTGCCCGTCTGTTAAACGGAACTGGTCCTCAGCGTCAACAACGTCGCCGGTCGGAATGCCATTGACGTATTTTCGGGCACTTAAGATATGCGTACCCGTGGTCAACGGCCCGCCTAAACAAGTTGCGCTGAATTTGAACGGCATTGTGCTGTTCAGCTTGACCGTTCTGATCGGATTCGCAAAACTTCCGCCCGGCCCGGATATGTTCGGATACGCATTCGAACCACCGATCGGCGAGAGAAAACCGTTGAACGCGCTGCACGCTGCGCTGACGGTCGTAACGCCGTTCGCGTAAGGCGAGGCAAAATAATAATTATTGTCCGAACCTCCGGAACAGCTTGTCGAATACATTCCGACAGGCGAACCCATCGAATACGTCGTTGAACATGTCGGAAGTGTGTCGATAACTGCCGCAGTTTCACCGTGAACAAAACCGTTTAATATCGGCGAAATGTTCGGAGCAGGAGCACCGAAGAATAAGTTGTGGCTCGACGCCGAGACCGCCAGAGGCCTTTTTGTTATTGTGATTCCGGCGACGCCCGTGCCCTCCAAATAGTTTGCGCTTTCCGCATAAACCGCGGTAGCGACGCATCCATTTGGAACAGTGGCGTTCAAACAGTCGCCGTTATAGTCCACCGGCACGTTAGATAGATCTAAACCACCTGGGCCCGTGACTCTCGCGGATGCGATAAATCCCGAACCGCGATAAACGTAAGGCCCGGCCTCGAAGGTGATCGTTGTCACCGTCGGAGCTTTATGGATCGTGTATGTGCCGTCGACCTTCGCGATATCAAAGTTGGCCAAACCCGTTCCATTCACCGCTGGGCTCACCGAATATAACGCGGCTCCGGAGCCGACGCTTGCTGGATTGTTCACACATGTGAGATCGCCAACAAAACCGGGACCGTTAACAACACACTGCGAAGGTGCTTTCGACGTACCGTCGAAGGTGGCAGATCCGCCGCCGGCCGTCGCCGTGACGAGTGCCCTGGAAATATTGTTTGCAACAGTACCAGAAGCGTCCTCGTAATTCTGGCCCCCTAGAAACGTCCATTGATCGGCAGAATATGATCCGGCATTCGTGTGGATCGTGCTACTCACATCAACAGCGCCGACTGCGTCACCGATCTCGCCGTTGACGCCGTTGATCGAAACGACAAGTGCCGAATGCGGCTGACCGTCAAATACAACGTCGTAAGGCGCGACTACTATCGCGGCAATTGCCTCATTTACTGTAAACCTTCGGTCGACGTCAGCGGCCGCGTTATTCTGCAAGTCACCCGTCTGAGATGCTCGTATCGTGCAGTCGCCGGCAGACACTATATGCACAGTGGTAGTTGCTGCGATCGAACAAACATCCGGTGTTCGACTGCTGAATGAGACAAGCGACCCCGACGATGAGGAAGCATGAACGTCGAAATCGTCATCGCCATAGGTTTTGTTTTCCAATTTTCCGAAATCGATCGTTTGATCGAGTTTATTGACGTTGAACGGCGAGGATGTCGCCGTGGTCAATGCCGGCGTGGGCAACGCAGAACTTGCAACCAATGTATAACCGTTGCCTGCCGTATCGACGCGCAGGTTGTTGAAGGTCGCTATACCACCAACGGCAGCTATTGTCGTTGTTCCGCTCAGAGTGCCGCCGGAATTTGATCCCAAGGCGAGAGAAACGTTTCGAGTGCTGGTCGTGTTTAGATTTCCCGCTGCATCTTCGACCCGGACGGTGACTGACGGAGCAATCGGCGCATTTCGATTCGTATTTGTCGGCTGGGTGCCAAAACTTAGTTTCCCTCCGCCGACAGCAAGTACCGACCTGGTAAGGGTGCAGGTTTCGCCGAAGGTAAGACCCGTATTTCCAACTGATGTTACCGTAGCAGTGAGCACCACGGTGCCCGGCGTCGGATCGCGATAAAAGAAATTCTGAGAAATTTCGCGAGTTTGCGTGACCGTTAACGTCAACGTCGACCCGGAAAATGCGCCGGTCGGACTATTGTCGAATCGGCCCGTAGGCGAACTACTCGACATCTGTATGAAAACAACCTGACCCGAACCAGTGACGACTTCGCCACCGCCCCCGACATTTTGGGTCTGGATGAATAGCGGCTGAGATGCAGGATTCGAAACGCCCGCAGTAAAATTTGGCGGTAGATTCAGAGGGTAAAATCCGATCTGCACGATCAAAGAACTTAGCGGCGATGAAACCGCCGACGCCCCGCCGTAATTCAGCGATCGCCACCAGTCTTTTATCTCTAGAGTATTTGCCGCCGGCGAATCGAATAATCGGATCTCGCGCGCAGTCGTGCTGCCGGAAAAGGCAGAGGCAACCATTGCCGAGAGCAAAAATAGAACAACTAAAACTGGAACGGCACCGGCTTTGAACCTTTTACCGTTTACGAGGTGAGCAGCTTTGGGAGATGCTGTTTTCATATTGTTGGGAGCACCACATGGAAGAGTGCAGTGGTGGATACAATATTTAAATTCCTAATCGCCACCACTTCCCAAAAAGCACCCGGGCATCGTATCGCAGCGGGTGAACCAAACAGGTGAAATAGCGCTAACCGAGCGCCCGCTCTTTACATGCCGCGCACTCTAAAGAATTTTATTTCCCAGCGAATTTGCCGATATGGAAACGGAGGCCGATCCGGATCGTTCGTGGGTCAGACAGTGTTAGAACCGGTGTACGTCCGGCCTCCACAGTTGTATTAAAAATGTTTTCAAAAGCTGCGAAGATCCCGATCTTTTTTGAGAAACGATGGGACGCGAAAAGGCCAACTGTAGTAAAACCGTCTAAGCGCAAAAGGTTGTTATCGTCCTCAAACTGCGAACCGGCAGCTCGGAATTGCAGGGAAAGCGTTGCGATCTTGGGATTCGAATACGTTGCCCGTAACGTAAATTGGTTCGCTGCAACCTGAGGAACCCGAAGGCCTTCGAGCGGCCGATTATCGGGAAAACTCTTCACGCGAGAATCTACGAAGAGATAACCAGAAGAGAACTCAAGATCATTTCGCAATCGAAATACACTGTCAGCTTCGACGCCGCAAGTAAGAGTCCGCCCGAGATTCTGTCTTTGCCGTGTGATAAGTGTCGGAGTAGCGTTCAGTGTTACATTCGAAATCGGATCGGAAATTCCCGTACAGAAGGCGACGGCTCGAAGGTAGACACGGTCGCGAAGACCGCTTACTAAAATTCCCGCCTCTACGTTTTTTGCACGCTCAGCTTTCAACGCTTCATTTGCCAGAGTCAATACGTTTCCAACGCGGAACGATCTATAAAGCTCATTTAGCGTCGCCGAGCGAAAGCCCGTGGAAAAGCTCCCGGTAAGCGATATTCCATCGTGAATACGGATCAGTACCGAAACGCGGGGATTCACGGCGCTCTCGCTCCGGTCTGGGAACGACGATCGGGTGAACGACGAGCCGGTCAAAGCCCTTGTGGCGGAATAAGCAGAGTATTCCGCCCAATGATCGAAGCGGATATTAGCGCTCAGGGTAACCCGCGGTGCCGGATCAAAAGTTCCGCCGACATAGCCGCCGAGATCCAGTTCGCGGCCACCGGCACCGATCAATGAGAACG
>QHXS01000064.1 GCA_003223975.1 Acidobacteriota bacterium | reverse complement strand
GTACGCGAGGTACTGGCGACGGTGCCGACTGAAGGCGAACCCACGGCGGAAACCGCCCATGCTCCCGAGCACGTGATCGTGAATTCCTTGAAGGAAAAGCGCGAGCGCGAATATGACCGCGACGAATCATCAAAAACTCTTATCACGGAAGACGACCTTCGCGGATTGGAAGCCGGCTCGCGTGTACGCATCAACGTGAACGCAAAATTCACCCCGCTCGCTGCTGATATAGTCAGCGAAAAGGGAATTGAACTTATAAAGAAACAATCGCGCGATGCGGGCCTGTTGATCAAATCTGTTGCCATCGGAGCCGACCACGGCGGATTTCCGATGAAGGAGCAGCTAAAAACATTCCTTTCTGACCTTGGCGTGCAAGTACGCGATTTTGGGACGAATTCGACCGATGCGGTGGATTATCCGGATTTCGCACATGCGGTTGCCACGGCCGTCGGAGCTAAACATGTCGATGCCGGGATCATCATCGACGGCGCCGGAATCGGAAGCGCGATGGCCGCGAACAAAGTTCCCGGCGTTCGTGCGGCGGCATGCTATTCGACAGAGCTTGCAAAAAACTCGCGTGAGCATAACGGGGCGAACGTTTTGACGCTTGGTAGCGGCCAGAATTCATTGGACGAAGTGAAAGAGATCGTGAAAAGCTTTGCCACGACCATGCTTTCCGAAGAGCGGCACATGCGCCGCGTGGAAAAGATCGACGCCATCGAAAGGCAATATAGAAGATAGGACCGTTTTATGACGACGAACGGAAATTACGATCAGCTGATCGAGCAGATCACCGATATGGTGGTCGCGAAGCTGAACGGTGAGGAATACTGCCCGACGTTTTGCCACGCCGACTACCAGCGAATTGTCGATGCCGGCGCCGAACGTATCGGAATTGTTCTTGGTGAATCTGCGACGGCCGGAGATTGGGCGAGCCTGATCGACCACACTTTGCTAAAGCCTGAAGCATCTGAATCCGACATCAAAAAGCTTTGCGACGAAGCTGCACAGTTTGGCTTTGCGAGCGTTTGCGTCAATCCAGGCTGGGTGAAAAAGGCGTCGGAGTTTTTGCGAGGAAGCGGCGTTCCGGTTTGTACGGTGATCGGCTTTCCGCTTGGCGCTACGCTGCCCGATGTTAAGGCGTACGAGACGAGACGTTCGATATTTAACGGCGCGCGCGAGGTGGATATGGTGATCAATATCGGCGCGCTGAAATCCGGCGACGACTGCCTGGTCGAGGACGATATTCGCGCAGTCGTGGATGCCGCTCATGAGAACCATATCCTTTGCAAGGTGATCATCGAGACGGCTTTGCTAACCGATGACGAAAAGGTCCGTGCATGCGTCGCGGCGAAAAACGCGGGCGCAGATTTTGTAAAAACTTCTACAGGATTTTCAAAGGGCGGCGCAACGGCAAACGACGTGGCGTTGATGCGGCGAACGGTCGGTTCGGCACTCGGCGTCAAGGCGTCGGGCGGCGTAAAGGGAATCGACGATGCTCGTGCGATGTTCGAGGCTGGTGCGACGCGTATCGGTGCGAGCGTCGGGGTAAAGATCGCCCAGGAAGCCAGCGGAATGAAACCGACGGTAACTGCCGGGACATATTGATCATCAAAACGGTTATACAATAATGGCTGCTTCGGGTTGGATTCGCGTTTGAAACCCAAACCGCTCTACGTTCGAATACATTTGTATGGCCGCGAAAAAGTTTTCCGAACTACCTGCCAGCGAGATCACGCCGGAACACGTTTATCTGAACAGGCGCAATTTCATTCGCGCCGGATTAGTTGCGGGAAGCGCGGTGGCAACCGGCCTGACGTATAAGTTTTTTAACCCGCAGCCCGCGCAGCAAGTTGCGACTGCAGAGATCGCAAAGATCGAAACGCCGAAGGTGGTATCGACGGTCGGCGAACCAAATTCTTTCGAAGACATAACTAACTACAACAATTTCTACGAATTCTCGACCGATAAGCGCGCGGTCGCGCAAAAGGCCAGGAAATTGATCACGCGGCCCTGGACGGTCGAGGTTGGCGGTCTGGTCCAAAAGCCGAGGACCTTCGACATTGATGAGATCCTTAAGTTTCCGCAGGAAGAACGTATTTATCGTTTCCGCTGTGTCGAGGCGTGGTCGATGGTGATCCCATGGATCGGCTTTCCGGTGAAGTCGCTGCTGGATCAGGTCGAACCGCTTGGGACGGCGAAGTACGTTGCGTTCGAAACCCGATACGACAAAGGCGCGATGCAGTCGTCATTTTCAGCCGGCATTGATTTTCCCTATGTCGAGGGTCTGCGGCTTGATGAGGCGTACCATCCGCTCGCGATACTTGCGACCGGACTTTACGGTAAACAAATGCCGAATCAGAACGGTGCCCCTGTGCGGCTTGTTGTGCCGTGGAAATACGGCTTCAAGAGCATTAAATCGATCGTGAAAATCACCCTGACGGACAGCGAACCGTCGACCACGTGGAACCTTGCAGGCCCGAGCGAGTATGGTTTTTATTCAAATGTAAATCCACAAGTCGATCATCCACGATGGTCGCAGGCAACAGAACGGCGGATCGGCGAATTATCGATGCGGGACACATTGATGTTCAATGGATATGCCGACGAAGTTGCGCATCTTTATGATGGCATGGATCTGAAAAAGTATTTCTGATGTAGGTCAGACTTTCCAGTCTGCCGATCGCGACCGGCTGGAAAGCCCCGTCGTACGCCTATGAACGACGTTCGATTCTACAAGCTGCTTATTTCGGTCAACGCGCTTATTCCGCTTGGATTGCTTTTGATCGATGCATCGAACGGGAGGCTGGGCGCGAACCCGATCGAATTCTTTTTGCGAACGACCGGCGTTTTGACGCTCACGTTTTTGCTAATCACTCTCGCCGTCACTCCACTTAGAAAAATATTCGGCTGGAACTCACTGATCAAATATCGGCGGATGCTTGGTCTATTCGCTTTCTTTTACGGATGCCTGCACCTTGTCACGTACAGTATCTTCGACAAGAGTTTAGGGTTTTCGGCGATCGTTGCCGATGTAATTCAACGGCCGTTCATTGCGATCGGGATGATCGCATTTACCTTGCTGGTGCCCCTAGCGATCACTTCAACGAATGGTATGGTGAAAAGGCTCGGCGGAAAGAATTGGGCGCGGCTGCACAAATTGGCGTACGTCGCAGCGATACTTGGCGTCATCCATTTTTGGATGATCGTGAAATCGGATATTTTTTATCCGGCGTTGTTTGGAGTTGTATTGGCGACGTCGTTTTTTATCAGGCTGGTCTGGCCGAAAAAGCAGGCGATTCAGCGTGCAATCAATTGATCGGCCGCGCGTACTTTGTCTTTCGATAATCCGCACCTTTGATATCGATCGTCTTGCACATCTCAAAAAGCCGCGAACGCTGTCGAATACCTATACGGTCCTCGAGCGTCTCCTCGTTTGCTTGTCGTTCGTCGAGATAATTGGTTGTGAAGATCGTGTGCTTTCTATCGTTATAACGCGTGTTGATGATATGCGCCATCGTGTCTTTTACCCAATCCGTCGGCTTCGAAGCTCCAAGCTCGTCGAGAACTAAAACATCGACGTTGAGAACAGGCGATAAAACACCCAACTCCGAAGTGTGCGTGAAGGCGTTATACGAATCCTGAATTTCTTTCAACAGGGAGCCGAATTCATAAAACAGACAGGAAAATCCGCCTCGTTCGGTAAGGCCTTTCAATATCGAAACGGCAAGGTGCGTCTTGCCCACGCCGACCGGTCCTGTCAAAAGCAGGCCCTGATCGACGGCAGGAAATTCCTGCGTAAACTTCATCGCAAAGCGAACGGCCTGCGTTTGAGACGGATTTGTGGGCTCGTAGCTATTGAAATGGCAATCGCTGTAACGTCGCGGCACCCGCACTTTGCCGAAAGGATTGTTTGGACTTAGCTGTTTCTGGCATTCGCATTGACGAGCGCCTTTACCCGCAATGATCTCCATCCCGGAGCCGAAGCATTTCTGGCAAACTTCGGATCTCGAGTCGGCATTTGCCGGTCGTCCATCCGTCGATACAACGGACAATTTTGTCTTTTCGTGTGACTTCGTCATAGAGCGGAATGCGATTATAGCATTCGATCGATCTGTTGCCGAATATCGAACGAACCTGCCGTGTGTTAATATCGTATCTTAATCAAACGCTGATTTTATGGGAGTTTTTCGCAATTTATTGTTACGTTTTGGCCTCGCCGACACAAGGGCTGAACGGACGCCGATAAGTGTATTCTTGCTCGATGACGACAAGCGTCGACATAAATGGTTTGAGAACCGGTTCATCGGCGATGGCCTGGACGTTGCTGAAAATGTTGACCAGGCGAAGGAGCTTTTAGCTGCCAGATCTTACGATGCGATCTTTCTGGATCACGATCTTTTGCCGCATCATTACGAATCGAACGATCATGGCGATTCTGCCAACACCGGCATGGCGATCGCCGACTGGCTTAACGAGCGCGCCGATCTGCAGCGCGCGTCGACCATCATTGTCCACACACGAAACGCGGACGCTGCGATCCCGATGGTGAAGAAACTTCGAGAGTCAGGCCGGAGTGTCGAATATTGCGCCTTTCCGATGCTTGATCTGAAGATCAAGAATTACTGGAAACGGTAGCCAAGTACAAAGTAGAAAGTAAAAAGTAAAAAAAGGCTGCCTCTAAGCGAGTTAGCCTTTTACCGTTTTCCTTTTTGATCGTTTACTTCTTACTTGCCGTTTTTAGCTCGTCAAGTTCCTTTTGGGTTTGAGCGATCAGTCCTTTAACGCCGTTCTGCACTTGTTCATCTTTGATCGCCGCGAGCGATTTCTCCAAAGCCATTTTATACGCGATCTTCAAGGCCTGTTCCTTGGGAACCTTGATATCCGGCTCGACGCCCGTTCCTTCCCAGTTTGTCTTGGAGATCGGATTGATCGCGCGGCCGATCGGGATGAACACGCCGAAATGATCTGCGAGACGGACCATTCCGCCCGGATGGGCTCCGCCGCCGGTGGTTTCACCGATGATCGTGGCACGTTTTAGGTTCTTGAGGTTGTAAGAGAATTCTTCAGCTCCGGAAAACGTGTAATTGCTGGTCAGGACATAAATGTCCTTGTTCGTAAATTTGATCTTCGCTTGTTCTGGTTTGGTCCAGAATTCGTCAGTCTTGTTTTCCTTTCGCCAATAAAGGTCATTCAAGTGAACCGGCTTGTCGCCGAAAAGGTAGGATGAGATCAGTTGGATCATCGCCGGATTTCCACCACCGTTTTGGCGAAGGTCGAAGATAAGAGCCTCGGTGTTCTGCAAAAATGACATCGCCGCGGCGACTGTGTCCGCTCCCGCGGTTTCGTCGTTGAAACCGCGGAGATCGATATAGCCGATGTTCCCATTCAGCCGCTCGACACGCTCGAAACCATAGTTTACGCGTTTGTTGAACCAACGGCCTTGTTCGATCTCTTCCGCGGTCGGCTCGTGCCGGTCTTTACGTTCGGGAAATTTGTCGTAGGAATAGCGGACGCGAAGGTGCTTGTCTTTGCTAACGCTTTGAAGATCGGCCGTCAGTTTTGCGGCAAAATCTCTGGCACTTGTGATGTTGTCATATTCCTTTGCCGAGATCCGCGAGCGAATATCCGCATCCATCTTCTTCGCCGTTTCTGCGAAAACATACGAATCGTTAAGTTCTTTTAATAAAACCTCGATCACGGCCGAGCGCGTTGCTGCGTCGATCGTCGTATCCGGCGGAGTCTCTTGGCCTTGAGCGCACATTGGCGGCACAACAATATACCCGTAAAGAACAACTGCAAATATCAATCCGAAAAGATAACCAAGACGCATATAATTCTCTCCTGCTTTTATCGTTTTTTTATTCCGTTCAAGATCAGATCGGCGACGTTGGCGGTCTTTCTCTCAAGCTCATCGCGTTCGCCCAACTCGTAAGCGCTTAGGCTGTAAGGAAGCAGCGCGTTCGTCGCGTCGAGCACTGCGCCGGCGGAGGCTTTGGAGTCTTTTACAGCGAAGACGCCTGACTTCTTCCCCTCGTCCAAAACCCGGGCAAAGATCGCGGCCTCTTCGGCGAAGTAACTTTGACGTCGTTCGAGGAGTCTCGGACGCAAACTTGCCAGGAGCTCATTAAGACTCTGCGAATAGTGCTGGACGCTGTCAAAGCGATTCAACACGCGTTCGATGATCATTTTTCGCAGTCTAAATTCCGGAGTGCCCTGTGATTCACAGATCTCGATTAACCTGCTTTTCAGCCGTTCCACGATCCGGTCAATGTGTGATAACGCGATCTCTTCCTTGCTGTCAAAGTGCAGGTAAACGCTGCCTTTTCCGATCCCGACCTCGGTAGCAAGGTCATCGATCGTCATTTTCTTGTAGCCGGACCTCGCCAATAATCGGTCTGTCGCATCGAGAATGGCATCTCTCGTGGTCTTCTGTTTAACTGATTGTTTCATGTCAGCAAATGACCAGAATCGGATTCCGGTCATTTGTAAGACGAACGTTCAGTGGGAAAAGTTTCAAAAAGTTCGGGCGTCGGCCTAAAGTCCGGCCATATCCCACTTTCTGATCGTGTCTTTTATGAGATTGGCGACCTTGTCGGTGACCTTCTTGTAGTAGAGATCGGCCTTTGCCTGATCAAACTTTGGAAAGCCCTGGCCTTTCTGGTACAGCAATATGGACGACGGTGACGGAACGGCGGTCCACGTGCCGGCAGCGGGATTTGCCGTCGTCATTTCGGGGCCGGTATATTTTTCGGGATGCACAAGAGTTGGGTCGATCGCCTGGATGAACGCCGTCTCGTTCCAGCCGGCATGGCCGCCGTCTTCGCCGAAAACCTCTTTTGTCTCGTCCGAAGCAAATGACCACCAATTGATGACAAGCGTCCGGACATGTTTCTCGACAGCAACCTCCGCGGCGACCGACGTAAGAACGGCCGTTTGGCCGCCGCCGTGGCCGTTAAGAATGATAATGCTCCGAAAGCCGTTTTTAACGAGGCCTTCGAGTATTTGTTTGACGAACGGACGATACGCGGCCTCCGTGATCTGAAACGCGCCGGGATATGCTTCGAGCGAGCCTGTGATGCCGTACGGCAGCGTCGGTGCGATCATCGCATTGGTCTGTCTGGCAATGGTTTTTGCGATAGCGAATGGGGCGGTATTGTCCGCACCGTTATTGATCACACCGTGCGGTTCGAGCGTTCCGGTCGGCAAGATCACGGTCGTGATCTTTGAGGGCACAACCGCCTTGAAATCCATCCAATTTATGCGTTCCATTTCACGTGTCGAAACGAAGTCGTTTGCGTTCTGCGAAAAACCCAAAACAGGAAATACAAGCACGAAAAAAACGCGAATGATGTTCTTGATCATATGGTTAGTTATTCGAAATATTTTCGTCCGGCAAGTTTTGTTGGCATCAGGTCCTCAGATTGATCTTCGGTCTTTTTTCCGTAGCCCAGTTCCTTCATCAGTTTTGTCGGTGCATTTCTGATCTGCATGGGAACGGCCAGATTTCCGAATTTCTTCGCGTCCTCCATCGCTGCACCGATTGCTTCCGTAGCCGAGCGATCCTTCGGTGCATTCGCCAGATATGCGACGCCGTGCGCGAGATTATGAGAGCATTCCGGCAGGCCGATAGTTTCGACGGCGCGAAACACAGCATTCGCCACGACCAACGCGGTAGGCTGAGCAAGTCCGACGTCTTCGGAAGCGAAGATTACCATTCGCCGTGCAATGAATTTCGGGTCCTCGCCGGATTCGAGCATTCGGGCGAGATAATACATTGCCGCATCGGGTTTGCTTGCACGCATCGACTTGATGAACGCACTGATTACGTTGTAATGCTCTTCGCCTTTTTTGTCATAACGAAGGAATTTCGACTGCAGAGTTTCTTTTAATGTTTCAAGAGTGATCGTGTCATACAAGTGCTCGGTGTTCTCGATCATCGTGATCGCCTGTCGCGCATCGCCGTTTGCCATTTCGACAAGCCATGACTTTGCCTTGGCATCGAGTTTCGAGCCGGTTCGATCGATAACTGCTGCCATTTGCTCGTCGGAGAATTCTTCAAGAACGAAAACGCGGAGGCGAGAAAGCAAAGCCGGAATTACTTCGAAGCTTGGATTTTCTGTGGTAGCGCCGACCAGCACGAGTTCGCCGCTTTCGACGAACGGAAGCAGGAAATCCTGCTGGGCTTTATTGAAACGATGAATTTCGTCAAGGAATAAAACGCGAGGTACTAATCGGGGCGTGCGATTATCGACGAGTTTTCGGATATCGTCCTTTCCGGCGGAAACAGCGGAGAGTTCATGAAATTCTGCATTAATGCCGTTTGCGTAGATCCTCGCAAGTGTTGTTTTTCCAGTGCCCGGCGGTCCCCAAAGTACGAACGAGAAAACGTGGCCTTGTTCGATAGCGAGGCGCAACGGTTTGCCGGGACCAACGAGGTGCTCCTGCCCGACGAATTCGTCTAGGCTCTGCGGCCTGATCCTGCTTGCAAGCGGTTCCATTAGATTCCCGGATTATAGCTCAGAATCCAGATGAAAGATGTGGAAGGGCCATGCCTTTTTTGTTGCTGCGCAGACAAAACTATCCGGACAAAGGGGCGAAACTTATCGCGAATGGAGAACGAACCAAAGTCAAAAAGAAAACGGTTTA
>QHXS01000063.1 GCA_003223975.1 Acidobacteriota bacterium | reverse complement strand
CTGACCGTAAGGGAGCGCTAAACCAGCAGCAGACATGCGGACCGACAAAACTCGCCCGCCAATACGGTCGCGGGCTTCGAGAACGGTGACTTTCCATCCGGCGTTTTTCAGTTTGTATGCCGCTGCAAGCCCGGCAAACCCAGCACCGATCACGACGCATGATTTCTGTCGGCGTTGTGTGAAAACAGCTGGAGCCGCGACAAATCCAACAGCGGTTGCGCCGAGTGATTTGAGAAAATCGCGACGGGAGCTGGTCATTAGTTACTGGGCGTCGTATTAGGCGTCGGTTTGACCGTAGTAATCACAGTTTCGTACTGACACAGAAATTCCGAGATATTGTCGCCGCCGTAAATGAAATAGTGATTCAAAGGTATTGGCTGCGCATCAGACAGTCCACGGGATAAGTTTTGACATTGTCCGAATCTCGCTCCTAAACTGATCAGTCGTGGCGATTCGAATTTTCTCGTTGTGCTTGTCGAAGAAATTCCACATCGACCAAATCGCGCGGTCGACCGGTTCGTTCCTTATTCTCAATCAAGTCCTGCGCAGAAATGAAGTTGACAGCCAAATCACCTAAATGCCCGATCTTCCGACGCACCCAACATTCGGAAAAATCCATCTCTTCAAGCTGAGTGATGATGTCAATTCGGTTCGGAGGTAATCCTATTTGATAAAACGTTGCCGGTTCTGTAAGGTCGCTCCTCGACAATTCACGCAAAGGTGCTCCAAACCTGCGCAATGCAGCCAGAACCCGATCGGCGTTCTCATCGGTCCGCTGGATCCAAACGTCGAGGTCCTTGGTGTAACGCGGCTCGACGTGTTCAGCGTAGGCATATCCCCCGACAACGAGATATCTAACGCCGGCCTCGTTGAATGTTTTCAACAGATCTTTGAAGTCTGAGTTCATCTAGGGTTTTGCCTTTCATTTGCCAATAATCGACAACCAACTCCCAGACCGCATTCGCGCGGGCCTCAGAAGTCAGTCCCTGCCAAAACTGAATGTCGAACTCGCGATCCGGTCGCTCGCCAAAACGCGAGAGTCGGGTAGTGATCGTTCGGCCGTCCTTAAAGATATCGCGAGTCTCGCGCATACCTATATTTTACCATTGAAACGGATCAAATGATGGTCGTCACGATCTCGCGGATGCTGCGTTGCAGGTCGCGGTCGTCGGTGATGGGCGAGCAGATGGCGACCTCGGCGGCGTCGATGGGCGAGATGCCTTTGGCGATCATTTGCGCAGCGTAGATGAGAAGACGCGTTGAAACGCCTTCTTCGAGGCCGTGGCCGCGAAGGTTTCGCACCTTTTGGCCGATCTTTACGAGGTCGGCGGCCGTGGCTTCGTCGATGCCGCCTTCTTTCGTGACGATCTGTGTCTCGGCTTCCGGTTCCGGATAGTCGAATTCCATCGCAACGAACCGCTGCCGCGTCGACTGCTTCAGGTCTTTCAGGATCGACTGATAGCCGGGATTGTACGAAACAACGAGCATGAATTCCGGCGGCGCGTCGAGAACAGTGCCGCGTTTTTCGATAGGCAGACGTCGTCTGTCGTCGGTAAGTGGATGGATGATAACGACCGTGTCCTTGCGAGCTTCAACGACCTCGTCCAGATAACAGATCGCACCTGCGCGAACGGCAGACGTTAGCGGCCCATCGTGCCAAACGGTCTCTTCGCCTTCAAGCAGGAAGCGGCCGACGAGATCGGTCGATGAAAGGTCTTCGTGGCAGGCGACCGTGATGAGCGGACGCCCAAGCCGCCACGCCATATGTTCGACAAAGCGCGTCTTGCCGCAGCCGGTCGGGCCCTTGAGCATTGCCGGCAGTTTCGCGGCATAGGCCGCCTCGAAAAGCGCGACCTCATTTCCGATCGGCAAATAGAACGGCTCATCCGCGACCTTGAATTTTTCGACAGCTAATTCCACAACTGAAATTATAAGAAAATGAACCACAGATGCACACGGATGAACACAGTTTCTCGCTTCACCCGTGTATATCTGTGCTTATCTGCGGTTGAAGATCAGGCTTTGAATCTTGACCAGTCGCCCCACACGGCAAACGTGGCTCCGAGCTGTTGTATGTTGACGAAGAGCGTTTTGCCATCGGGCGAAAACGTAGCACCGGCAAACTCAGCGCGCTCTAACTTAGGTACGATATTCCGGGCAAAATCGGCAATGCGTCCATCAGGCGTCAGAATACGGACAAAGTTTTCCGGCGAATTGTCTTCGCCCAGATAATCACTGTCTTCGCACATAAAAAGCAGGCTGCTTTTCGGCATCATGCAGACGTTGTCGGGCATGTCGAGCAACTCGCGGTCTGGCGATTCGAACATCAGCGTTAGGCGGCCTTCGTCTTTCTTAACGTGCTGATATCGCCAGATCTGGCCCCCTTTGTTGTCACCGCCGCTGGTCGAGGAAAAATAGATATTTCCATCGTCACACGAGCAGCAGCCTTCGAGCCTCGCGAATCGTGCACCGCCTTTACCAATGCCTTCTTTGTGAACAACATTCGGATCGACGTCCGCCTCGGCCGGATCCGGGTTTTCGATCGTAACCCATGAAACATCGAAATTTATGCCTGGTTTTTGCCCGGTGCGAGTGTCGTATTGCGGTTTGTCCTTGATCGCCAACATCTGCAATACGCCGCCCTCAGCGAGCCGTTTGTTTCGTTTCGGAATGAACCGGTAAAAGCCCGCCGACCCGTAATCTTCGGTCAGATAAACAATGCCCGTTTTCTTATCGACCGCTATCGCCTCATGGGTGAATCGTCCCATCGCTTTGAGCGGAACAGGCGTCACCGTCGAGTTTGAAGAGGCGGGCACTTCAAAGCAGTAACCGTGCGGCTTTGGAAAGCCACCCGTCTTTTCGCCTTTAGAGCCGGTTCGAACCGTCGGGCCCAATGTCGTTTCTTCGCACGAGACCCAGCTTCCCCACGGCGTCGGCCCACCGCAGCAATTAATAAGCGTGCCCGAAAGGCTCACGAAATCCCGCGTGACGGTTCGCGTCTTGGGGTCGATAACAAGGGTTGTCGTTCCGCCGCCGCAAGTTTCGTCGTAATGATTCGACGTACCGATCCCCGCACCCGGCCGAGGCGATCTGCTGCCGTAAACCTCATGATTTCTCACGATACGGAGTTCGCTGCCGACTTTGAACGTGTGCATTCCGTCATGAAGCGGCGGTGTCATTCGACCATCGGACATCGCAGCGTCTTTTTTACCGATCACGTTGTATTCGAAACCTTTTGGCAACGATAAAAACGTTTCGCCGGTGTTCGCTGAAGCTGTCGGCGCGATCGGGCCAAAGCCAAATGCCTTATACTCGGTAAGATTTCCAGTACGCGCATAAACATCAGAGCGCTTTCCGAGCGAACTGCAAGCTAATGCGATCCCACCGGTCGTGACGCCAAGATTTGCGATGAACGATCGTCTGTCCATATTGCTTCCGTTCAGGTTAAGATCCTTACAATTTTACGATAATGCTGATCGGCCAAAAACTCAATACTAGCGTCTGTTAAGATTTTGTCAGGACAATGAACACGATCAAACAAATAACTTACGCCGAAGACGTCGAAGCCGCGAAAGCTCTATTTCGTGAATACGAAACGTGGTTCGGGATGTCGTTATGCTTTCAAGGGTTCGAGGACGAACTGGCTAACCTGCCCGGAAAATATGCACCCCCTGAGGGACGATTATTTTTGGCTTACATTGACGAGGAGCTTGCCGGTTGTATCGCATTAAGAAAAGTCGAAAACGATATCTGCGAAATGAAGCGCCTTTTTCTCCGCGAAAATGCGCGGGGGCACCGCCTTGGAAATCAGCTTATTGAGAAACTTATCGATCAAGCAAGAGCGATCGGCTATAAGAAGATGCGGCTCGATACCTATCCGCCGAAAATGGGAAAAGCCGTGAGCCTTTACGAGTCTCACGGCTTTCGCCCGATCGAAAAATACTACGACAACCCGCACGAAGGCGTGCTGTTTATGGAGTTAGATCTCTAACCGTCCAGTTGCCCGGTTTTCGCGGCAGTTTCTCATCATTCATCGCTGTCTGGTAAACAAACATCGCTAGGACGATCGACATTTGTTTCATGTCGTCGGCCTGGATCCGGTCGAAAACGTCCATGTTCGAGTGGTGCGTACGCGTGTCGTATTCGATGGTGTCCTGAATGAACTGAAAACCAGGGAGCCCGATCGCATCGAAACTGAGATGGTCGGTACCGCCCGTGTTCGAAAGCGAAAGCGTATTTGCGCTCATATCTTTTGCCGGGTCGAACCACTTCACATCTTTATAGGGCTCAAGCCAGCGCCGAAAGATCGGACGAACCGCCTCATTGCCCTGCATATAAACACCGCGGATCTTTCCGGTACCATTATCGATGTTGAAATATCCGGAAAGCTTGTCGTATTCAGGAAGTTTGGTTAGCACTCGCGGCGCCTGGTTTGCGCTCGCTCCGCCACCACCGCCTCCGCCGCCACCAAATGCCGGCGTGGTGCCGTCGCCGAAATAGCCGAAATGCTGTTTCACATACGCTCGCGATCCCAGTAAGCCCTGTTCTTCTCCCGTCCACAATGCAATGCGGATCGTGCGTCGCGGCTTGAGACCGAGCGTCTGGAGGATGCGGACCGCCTCCATCATGACCGCGCAGCCGGCACCGTTGTCGGTCGCGCCGGTTCCGCCCTGCCACGAGTCAAGGTGTCCGCCGAGCATCACGATCTCGTCTTTCAGATCGGTGCCCGGGATCTCCGCAACGGTGTTATAACCATTCAGGTCTTCGTCCTGATAAGCGACCGCCAAGTCGACGGTCATCGTGACTTTCTCGCCTGCGTCGACCATGCGGGCTACACGATTGAAATGTTCGGCCGCCGCACTGATCTGTATAGGGATCGTCGCACCCTTGTCATAAAGCCGAACCGGCGTCGGTGCCGTTTGTCCGGCAGGCGCAGGTGGCGGCTGCACCGCTGCCGCCTGCTGCACAAAGATCGTTCCGCCGTCCCCGCGGCCTGCATCGATCAGTACCGCTGCACCTTCTTCAGAAAGGAACCGAAGACGGCGGGCGTTGAACTGGGCCTGCTGCTGAAAATTATTTGGGCCGCCCGGTCCCGGACCCGCAGGACGCCGAATGCTTGCTGGGTCGGGAGCGTCCGCCAGATCAAGCAGGTCCTTTTCGGTCTCTCGCTTTGCTTCAGGTTCGAAATGAGCCCGGACCTCGCGAATCGGGCCGACAAGTACGATCTTGCCCTTCAGTTTTCCTTTATATTGATCGAGTTCGGCCTCGTTCGTCGCGTTGAACCGAACTACCTCGGCCGTATAGGCCGTATTGTGATTTTCCGGCACTGCTATGGGCGCTTTTCCTTTCTTTGCGGCAGGAGTCGGAGCTACTTCAAAAAGAGTATCCGTTCCCGGTGACCAAGCCTTCGGGTAAGCGATCATCGGAAAGGCCGTCGGGCCGTCGACCATCGCGTAAAACTTTTTGAGCGACCATCCGCGGCCAAATGGGCCCCACGCTTCGAGATGAGCGTTCTGCAAGCCCCATTTCGCTAGCGTGTCGCGCGTCCAATCATTACCGCGTTTCATACCCGGTGATGCGGTGAGCCTCGGCCCGATAACGTCGGACAGGTAGCCGAGAGTTTGCATCACCTGCGAACGGGCTGTGCCTTCCTCTTTGATCTTATCGAAAACATCCTTCGGCGCTTCGAAAAGCTTCGGAGCCGTCTGGCCGAACGAGAAAATGGGAACGAGCAGGACATAGATCAGCAAAACGCCTGCAAATTTGCGCTGGAACATAGTGAGATTCTCCAAAAAAATGAACTAGGTCTAATTATTTTATTACCGTTCTTTATACCATAGTCCCCGGACAAAAGTTTCGCAGGCGGGACAAAAACAAAAAAGCCGGGCTGAGTGCCCGGCCGTACAAAGGAATTCAAGATGGTTTAATGGATCACGATCCCGAAACCGATCCGGAAATTGTTCTGGGTCCGGTTGGAAAGATCTAAGTTCTCATTTCCACCGTAAAAGATCGGGTTGTAATCCAGCTGGATAACACGAATGTCGACACGAGGATGAACCCTTACATCGATTCCGCCGCCAAACACCATCGCGAAACTGCTGGTGCTTTCGCTAATGCCGGTAGAAGAAGTGCCTTCGAGGGGGTTTATCTTTAAGTCACAACCCTGTGTGCAGCGGATCCTTTCGTTCGCTACGCCGGCAAGAATGTGAGCGAACGGCTTGAATCTTGGGCCATCGACCTCATTGTTCTTGATCTGCACTCCGCCGAGGTATTGATTAATGCGCAATTTCAGATCGGTCTGGTCGCTAAAGTCCGGCAGCAATGCCCGCCCGGTCGTCGAATAATCAAACTTTATGCCGATCATTTTTGAGACGTTGCCTGTGAGTGAGGCATTAAAACCGTGGGCGGTAATTCGATTGTCGAAGAGGTCCTCGCCGATCTGATCGTTGACCTCGCCAAGGCCTGTAGAAATGTTGTGAAACTGATATCCGCCAAAAAACTCTACTCTGCGAATGTCCTGTGCACTCATGGTTAGCCCACTCAGCACAATAAACCCGGCAATCGCGATAAAACTAAAAATATGCTTAATACCCATTCTAGACTCCTTGAAATGTTAAACATCTACCCATCGGAAATTATTGTTGTTTTCGACATTCACCAGTAAATCGCAAATCAATTGATTGATTGAGGGTAGAAGAAGGGATTCCGACTGGTGAATACCAAACAAGGGAAACTCTAGCGAGTTAGAACCGCGTTGTCAATAAGTTTTTTGCCTACGTTATTTAACGATATTTATCTCATGTCGTTTCGAGCCATTATTTTGTGGCCCATGTGAGGGTGTAACCAGGCGGGACATTCTTAACAACGAGGCTGCTTTTCTTCTCTTTTCCATAACGATTTCGCATAAGCTCGCGGAACTTTATGGCAGACGGAAGGTAGTAGCCGTGGGCGTATTGCAGGGTGCGAAATTCACAGCCGAGCTGCATGAACTTCTCCACCTCGTCAAGGACGCCGTTGCGAACCTCGGCGGGCAGTGAGACGAACGGAAGGCAACATACGATATAGCCCGCCTTTCCCAAACCCGACCGTTTATGTATCGACTCCATCTCCATTGCGTTTCCGCACACGATATTCATTTCCGGGAAGTTTCGCCGAAGAAGCTCGACCAAGTCAGGATCGAGCTCAATCCCTATATAGGAACGCTCGTCCGGCACGATATCCTGAAGGAATTTGGTTATCGCTCCGGTACCCACGCCAAGTTCGATGACGATGTTTTCAGCGGACGGCTCGATCCCTTCAAGCATCTTCATTGCCAGCTCAGGCGAGCTTGGGGTTATCGAACCTACTTTTGTCGGATTCTTCAAAAACGCCTGAAGAAATTCGATATTTTCGTTCATCGCAAAAGACACCTATACCGTAGGTGAGACTTTTTCCGCTTCTGCGGTTGCTAATTCGGCGTTGCTGACAGCCATTCTATAATCACAATCTTCATTTTTGCAATAACGGAACGTGCCATCTTTTTTCGTCGTCTTTTCGAGCAAGATCGGCGAACTGCATTGGGGACATGTTTCCTTGACCGGCTTGTCCCAATAAACCTCGTCGCATTTCGGGTAATTTACGCAGCCATAAAAGATCTTGCCCCGGCGTGATTTCTTGACCGCGATCTCGCCGCCATCTTTCGGGCATTGTATGCCAGCTATTACGTCTCGCTTTACGTAATCGCACTTCGGATAGTTCGAACAAGCTGTGAATTCGCCGAAGCGGCCATGGCGTCGGACAAGGTTCGCTCCGTCTTTCGGACAAAGTTCGTCGAGTTGAACGGGCGGGGGCGTGGGCTTTTCGTCGCCTTTTGCGATCTTACGGATGTTCTTACACTCCGGATAACCGGTGCATCCATAAAAGGAGCCGAATCGTCCCTTTTTCAGGGCCATTTCCTTGCCGCAAAGCTCGCACGGCGGGATCGCTTCGGCTTCGCCGGTGCCGTCGCTGTTGCCCTCGGCGTCCTTTTTGCTCGAAACTTCACGCGTGTTCTGGCACTCGGGATAGGTCTCGCACGCCAAGAACTGGCCGAAACGCCCGAATTTGATGACCATTCGCGAACCGCATTTCTCGCAGATCTCTTCGGTCGGAATGGCCATTTTCTTCTTGCCTTTTATATTCTCGGTCGCGTGTTCCAGGTCTTTCGCGAACTTGCCGTAAAACTCACGCAACGCGTCCTGCCAGGCAAGCTTTCCGTCCTCGATCTCGTCGAGTTCCTCTTCCATTCGCGCCGTGTATGCGGAACTGAAAATGTCATTAAAACTTTCAAGAAGCAGGTCGTTCACAGTCGTTCCAAGAGGAGTCGGATGAAAACGGCTTTCGATCTTTTCGACATACTCGCGGTCTTGTATCGTCGTCATGATCGCGGCGTAGGTCGACGGACGTCCGATACCTTTTTCTTCCAATGCTTTTACAAGCGTCGCTTCCGAATAACGCGGCGGCGGCTCGGTAAAGTGCTGCTCAGGCGTTATCGAATTCAGCTTGAGCGTTTCGCCTTGCTGCACGGCCGGAAGGTTTCGCTCTTCTTCTTCGTCATTCTTTTCTTCGGCACGTTTTGTTTCCGCGGCCTCTTCGTAAACTTTTAAAAACCCATCGAATTTGAGAACGGAACCGGTTGCACGGAACGTAAATCGGCCTGCCTTAATATCAATGGTCGTTTGATCGAATATGGCGGCCATCATTTGCGATGCAACGAATCGCTGCCATATCAGCCGGTAAAGTTTAAGCTCGTCAGGTCCGAGTTTATTCGCCAAACTATCCGGCGTTCGCCGAACATCTGTCGGGCGGATCGCTTCGTGCGCATCCTGCGCATCCTTTTTCGATTTATATATGTTGGCCTTGGCAGGAAGATAAGAATCGCCGTATTCCGAGCCGACAAAATCGCGAACTTCATTCAGGGCGGCATCCGAAACGCGGGTCGAATCGGTACGCATGTAGGTGATCAAACCGACCGCGCCTTCGTTTCCGAGCTCGATACCCTCGTAAAGCTTCTGGGCGACCATCATGGTCTTCTTCACCGGGAAGCCAAATTTGCGAGACGCGTCCTGCTGCAATTTCGACGTAATAAAGGGCGGCGTCGGGTTTCGCTTGCGCTCCTTGGTCGTCACTGTATCGACAACAAAGTTTTCTTTCCCAGCCTCCTCGACGATCTCGCTAGCCTGCTCACTCGATTTGACGTGGACCTCTGTCGGTTTAAGATCTTCATCGAACTTTCCGCTTTTAACGGTCTTGTCCTCGATGCGGTAAAGTTTCGAGTCGAAATTCGGCGGCAATGCAGCCGAAAGATTTGCGATGATCGACCAATATTCGGTCTTTACGAACGCTTCGATCTCGCGTTCGCGTTCCACAACGAGCCGCACGGCAACCGTTTGGACGCGGCCTGCCGAAAGACGGCCGCCGATAGTTTTCCAGAGTATCGGCGAAACTTTGTAGCCGACAAGGCGATCAAGTATCCGCCGTGCCTGTTGGGCGTCAACAAGATCTCGGTTTACCTGTTTCGGTTCCTTAAAAGCGTCCTGGATCGCGTTTTTCGTGATCTCGTTGAACATCACGCGATAAACGCTCTGTTTTCCTTTTTTTGGAACGATCTCTTCGGCAAGGTGCTGGCAGATGGCTTCGCCTTCGCGATCAGGGTCGGCGGCGAGATAGATCGCTTCGCTTGCCTTTGCTGCTTTCTTTAATTCAGAGACGATCTTCTTATTATTGCGTTTCTTGGTGTCGGGAATTACCTCGTATGTCGGCTCGAAA
>QHXS01000062.1 GCA_003223975.1 Acidobacteriota bacterium | reverse complement strand
TCGCGAATTTGCAGAAAAGTTTTCGAAATTTCGAAATCTACATGTCGACGGAATAATGACGCATTTCGCGTCGGCGGATGATATGCAAAGCGATCTCACCAATGAACAGATGCGGCGCTTTGCGGACGCGGTTTCCATATTTCACGAGAAAGGCTTTCGGCCGCGCGTTCTCGATATGGCGAACTCGCCGGGGGCGGTTGGACACCCGGATTCACATGCGAATATGGTCAGGATCGGAGGAATTCTATACGGGCTTGGCGATGACGTTTTGCCGAGTGGAATAGATCGTCCCGAATTAAAGCCGGTGATGTCGTTACGATCAAAGATCGCATTTCTGAAAACGATGCCTGCCGGGAGCGGCATAGGCTACGGACAAACATTCACTACGTCGCGGAAATCGCTAATCGCATCTGTTCCCATCGGATATTACGATGGTTATCGGCGGTGCTTTTCCAACAGATCAACGGTGTTGGTAAAGGATCAGCTTGTTCCCGTGGTTGGCCGAATTTCGATGGACTGGATAACTATCGACGTGACTGATGTTGGAAACGTCGAGAAAGGCGACGACGTAGTTTTGATCGGTTCGACCGCAACGAAAGCCATTAAAGCCGAAGAGCTTGCGCAAATTTGCGACACGATCTCGTATGAGATAACGTGTGGGATCGGTAAACGAGTTCCTCGTGTTTATCTTTCTAAAATGATGTAATTGCCTGATGCGGCCGCCTACGGAATTCGATTGGAAAAAATTCTTTGGACTGCTTTACACAAGAGCGTTTGAAGCTGATGTCTTTAATAGAGCAGCTCAAGTGGCCTTCTACTTTTCGTTCTCGCTATTTCCGCTACTCTTTTTTCTCGTAAGCCTGATCGGCATGGTTTTAGGCTCTGCAGAATCCCTGAGGGACCAACTTTTTGCTTACTTTAACCAAGTGATGCCGAGCTCGGCATTCGAACTTGTTCGAACGACAGTTAATGAGATCGCTTCGGGAAGCTCAGGCGGCAAGGTGACTCTGGGGCTTCTTATTACCTTATGGTCTGCCTCGGCAGGAGTTGATAGTGTTCGAAGTTCCTTGAATGCCGTTTACAGGCTTACGGAAACGCGCCCATGGCCAAAGTTGAAGGTGCAGTCGCTGGCACTGACTTTCGCGATGGTTTTACTGATCATATCGGTTTTGGGAATATTTTTTTATGGGTGGCTCATCGCCCAAGCCGCGATCGCCGCTGCCGGGTTTCACATTACTTCGCCACTCGTATTAGTTTCTATTCAGTGGATCGCGGTCATTCTGGTTTTGCTGTTCGCTTGCGAGCTAATATATAACCTGCTGCCGAATTTCAAGAAACTGGCCTGGATCTGGATCACTCCAGGTTCGGTTGTAGCGATACTATTGTGGATAATGCTCACAGGCGGTTTTCGGTTGTATCTGGAGTTTTTCAATTCCTATAACCGGACATATGGCTCACTGGGTGCGGTCATCATTCTGATGCTTTGGCTGTATCTCACGAGCATTGCGATGCTTGTCGGCGGACTGATAAATGCAGTGCTCGGGGAATTCACGGTCTCGCGTCGACCTCTCAAAACAAATCGATAGATCATGGACATAGCTATCGGCGATACATTCACTAAATCACGTACTGTCACCGATGAATTGATACGAGCGTTCGCCGAACTGTCCGGCGATCACAATCCCATACATCTCGACGACGAATTCGCCTCAAAAACCAGATTCGGCCGTAGGATCGCGCATGGAATGCTCAGTGGTGCGTTCATTTCAGCCGTGCTGGGTTTTGAATTTCGTGAACGGAAGATAGTTTATCTTTCGCAGACGATGAAGTTTACAGCCCCGATCTTCATCGGCGACACGATCACAACAACCGCAACGGTGCGGAATATCCGGAAAGAAAAAGGCATCGTCACCCTGGAGACGACGTGCACAAAACAGGACGGCACCATCGCAGTTCAAGGCGAGGCGATGGTGATGATCTTAAAGTGACCTTTTGGATAAGCTCTTACAAGTAATGGTTTCAGAACCGTGCGGCCGAAACTTGATCAGCAAGATCGCGTTTGGAGCCTTCCTCATGCTTACCGCGTCTCTTGCGATTCAGAAACCGTCATTACTGATCGTGGGCGGCCTTAGTCTCGCAGCTACCGATTTCGTTTTCCCTGTCTCATTTGTATTGATCGTTGTCGCTGTATTGTTCGGCGATCTTCGCATACGGAAACACAAGATCTACATCCTGTTCGCCTTCTATGCAGGTGCATTTATTTTGGCTGCTTTGTTTGCGCCGAATATTTCACGAAGTACGGTGAAGGTTTTTGCAACCATTTATTTAGTAGGAATCGCCGTGATCGCCAGCGTCGTGGTCGACAGCGAATTTCGTCTAAAGATAGCCGTCCTTACATTCCTTGCCGCATCTTGTATTCCTATCCTGATCGGTTTGCTAACGATCATGATTTTCTACGCTGCTCCTGAATGTTCGCTCTTACCGTACCTCACTTACCACTATGGCGCGGTCCCCGTCGGGAATTATCCTCGACTCAGTTCCACTTTCGTTTCCGCGAGCATGTTTTGCAATTTCCTGAACGTCGCATTGATATTTCTATTTGGTGCTTTCGGAAGAAATTGGTTAAACAAAAGACTCTGCTGGATCGCTTTGTCTTTAATTCTGGTCACTTCGATATTCACTATTTCTGCGGGCCTCGGTGCATTTTTTCTCGCTGTTGGAATTTGGATCTGGTACAAACAACCGAACACGATAGGCGGGCGAAGCTCTCTCGTTGCGGGAATATCGATATTCGTGCTTTCACTCGCTCTGAGCTTTGTCGCACTGAGGCCGTACGATGGCGCGCCGTATTCGTTTGGTCTGCCGTTTTTCGATGTGGAACTGTTTCCGTCGTCGCGACTTTTAGTTTGGTCAGACGCGATCAATACATTTATCGCGAATTTCCTTTTTGGGAATGGACCAGGCTCGCCCTCCACTTCTGTCATATTTCAGAATTCCGAGGGCACTTTCAGCTATTTAACCGACGCTCATAACTCGTTTCTGAGCGTGGCTGCACAGACCGGCATTCTTGGACTTACTGCGTTGGTAGCAGTGACGATCCATTTGATAACGCTTGGTTTTGCGCTGGCAAAAGATGAGCCTTTAAGATACGCGCTAGCAATAGGGTTTCTTACCGCTTTTGTCTTGCAGGGATTGACTGGTTCGTTCGAGGACGCCCGACACTTATGGTTCCTGATCGGTATTTTGATCGCAGCTGAAAGAATCAGATCGGACAATTCAGCGGCTGAGGTCATTAGCAGCTCGTAACAGGGCCTCACGCATCTCGCCCGCGCTCCGCCATCGAAGGTCAACCTGCTTCGCAAGTGCGGTTTCGATCACAGCCGAAACTTTCAGCGGCACCTCCGGAACGCGGCTCGAAATCGGAATTATCGGCTTTTCAAAGATCGCTTTCACTGTCTCGGAGATACCGGCTTTCGGACTTATGTCGAGAGCATGAGCGCCAGTGAGCAAACTGTAGGCGGTCATTCCGCAAGCATAGATGTCCGATGGCGGCCGCACATCTTTGAAATCGCGAACCTGCTCGGGCGGCATGTATGCGATGGTTCCCGCGACATCGCCGACCATGGTCACACCGCTCATTCCGGTCTGCTTGTAGCTTTTTGAAAGTCCGAAGTCCGTGAGCTTGGCGAGGTAGTTCGGAAAAGTCCCGTCTACCAGTATGTTTTGTTCCTTGATATCGCGATGAACAAATCCTAGCGAGTGTGCAAATTCGAGGGCGGCCAAAGTTTGCTCAACTATCTTTACGACCTCTTGAAAATTCAGCTTGCCCCCACGCACCTTCGCGAGGCGGGACGCGTCCATCCCGCTTACATATTCTGTAACTAAATAAACAATGCCGTTATGCGTACCGTGTTCAATGTAGCTAACGATATTTTTGTGCTTTAGGGTCGCCGCGACTTCGATCTCACGCATGAACCGCTTGAGCGATTGTTCGCTGACCGCAACTTCTGGTAAAAGAGTTTTGATCGCGACAGCCTGTCCGTTCTGGACATTTCGCGCCAACATAACGCTGCCCATTCCGCCCTGGCCCAGAATCCGCATCATTTCATAGCCCGGAATCGGCTGCGGGTTCTTCTTTAATTTTTCACGACAGTCTTCGCAGACATATGAAAGTTTTGCATCCGGCCTCGATGATTCGGCCTTTGAGGGTACGCCACAATTCAAGCACGGAACTGTAATGATCGATGGCTCGGTCTTTTCCGAGATCGGCCGCCCGGGCCCGGTCGCGGGAAGCGAATCGGCCGAAACGCTGACTTCAAGCACGGTTTCGCCGCCCTGAATCCGGTCGCCCGGCTTAAGGTATGCCGTCTCGACGCGCAGGCCATTTACAAATGTGCCATTTGTCGAGCCAAGATCCCGAAGAAAGGCCTGCGGCGGCGCTATTTCAATAAGGCAATGATGACGTGAAAAAAAACGGTCATGGGGTAGGCAGAATTGAGCATCTTCGCTTCTGCCGATCATGAACGTATCGTGCTGATCGAATGAAAATGTTCGTCCCGTTTGTGGGCCGGCGACGACATTAAGCGTTACACGCATTCGGATTGAAAAATTTCCACTGCTCGAATCGAGCGGCTTTCGAATCTCCTAATTTATGCTATCAAAGAAATTCCAAAGTCTTAAATTGTGTCACAGGTTAGGAGCAATTATGGATATAACGTAAATAAGCATAATAACCAAGTAGATCGCCAAATATATTGCACCGGCAACGATACCGCCGATCGCGAGACCCCGGCCGCCATAATGCTCCGGGTCTTTTTTGTTCTGCGACAATGCGATAAAACCAGTAATGATCGCAGCTGGACCGAGCAGCAACCCCGATGAACAGCACCAGCCAACAGTTAAACTCGCGGCTCCCGTCGCCAGCGAAACGATCCCAAGTGTTTGATTTGGACCAGAAGGAAACGTGTAAGGTTGATACATCTGCCCTTGAGGTTGCTGCCACTGAGTTGGCGGTTGAGCGGGTTGACTCCAACCGATCGGATTTGTGATGCGAGCCTGATCGAGAACCATTGTGGGCGGCGAATCGTCAATCGTTCTGGGCGTCGAGAAGGGCGGTTGATAGGATGTGTCAGTTTGGCGTGAAAGAAGTTCGCCGTCGTTAAGGCAAAAATTAATGTCTTCGTCCGTATAGGTCTGTCCGCACCTCGGGCAGCGTTTCATATTATTTTCGTATTTCTAATTTCGAAAACGCTGCCTTCGCGGCGTCGCCTGAATAAACGCCCGCTACTCCACCTTTGAAACCGTACGTATTTCGTATCGAGGTCACCTTTTGGTCATTGATCAAAAGGTCGATGTTTCCATTGAGATCACGCACTTCAAGAACATTCGCGACGGTTCCATCGTTTATCGCCGATGAATTTGTCCAACGAACCACAACCGGCTCGTCCTGGGGAACATGGTGTACAACGCGATACCGCTTCTTCTTCGCGTCGATGAGGAACGCGTAGTCCTGTCGAAGCGGTTGCGGGTTGCTGTGAAATACCAATCCATATCCCAAATTCGAGTCCGTATCATCGACGTTTCGAACTGAGATCCGCGTGTTCGCATTCTCAGTGAAATCGTTTTCCTGGCTAACAAGCACGTAGTAATAACCCTTCTGCTTTGTTCCCAGAAACAGTTCGCCGTTAGTATATTCAGTGCTTACATCCGGCGAAAGCGATTTTGCCCAACCCGTGAGATCAATAGATTGCAATTTTGTCCGTTCGCTTCCGGAGGTTGTCGTACTGTTTGTGGTACTACTCGAATTAGTTCGGGTCGTGTTCGCTCCAGGCGATGGATACGTATTCGAATCCGCACGGTCCGCCTTATACGCGACATAGGCGAAAAAGCCTGCAAGTCCACCACCACATAGCAAAAGGCCGACCGCCAGCAGTCCTACCACCCACAACCAGGCCCTGGACTTTTTTTTCGGCTGTACCGAATAATTAGCCTGCTGCCCCCAGGTTTGCGGTGTTGTTGGTGTGCTTAATCGCCCCGGATTTGGGTTCGTCGCAGGCGGGTTTTGCATCACCATTGTCGGCGGTGCATCGCTGCCCTGGATCGTAAGGACCGATCCGTCATCCAGACAGAAATTGAGGCCATCATCTGTATACGTCTTTCGGCAAACGGGGCAGATCTTCATCTGTAAGTCCTTGAAAAAAAGCGGCGGTCCTAAGTAAAGTTCTAGCCATTATAAACATTTTGACTTCGAAACGGTAATTACGAACTCGGCGGCAAAATGTTCGGTCGACGCTAAAGCATCGTGTTCCCGCAACGGCCGCAAAACTTTATGTGAGGAGGGTAAGCACCACCGCATTTGCGGCACACGCGCTCGGCCTGTGGCGGAATCGAACGATTAGCGCTTGAAGAGAAACCGACAGGTTGTGATTGTGGTTGAACGAACGCCGCGGGCATACTAAGACCGCAACGTCCGCAGAATTTTGAATTTTGAGGAAGCGGAGTCGTGCACCGCGGGCAAGGAAACGTGTTTGTAACTTCGCCCGGACTCACCATTACAAACGAGCGTCCGCCACAGCGTCCGCAGAATTTCACACCTTCAGCAAATCTCGAGTTGCAAGTTGTGCAGGCAACGATGCCGGGCATTATGCTTGAATGGATGCCGCCACTGCTGCTTCCCTGCGACGGTGAGGGTTGGCTTGCCGTACCGTGCATCGTCCGGAGCTGAGCTTGGATAACCTGCTCGTTGGCACCTTCTCGGATCTCGATCACGCGTTCATCGTCCCTTTCGCCAGACTTTGAAACTCGCAGAATATGCTGACCGGCGGGAACGTCGGTCAATACCACGCGTCCCGATCGCCCGATACTTCCCTTTCGTTCGTCATTGACATACACCTCGGCACCGACAGGTGCCAGAATGACCAACCTGGATACACCTGCCCGTTTCGATTCGTCAACGTCTTCAGCCGCTTCTTCAAGTTCCTCGATCCATTGAGCAACCGATTCCTGTCGATTTGGAGCCTCGATCTCGAGTGCTTTCATGATCACCCGCTCGACATCCATCGGAATATCGGTACGAAGCGTCGAAAGCGGCGGCGGCTTGTGCATGATCTTCTGCATCACAAGCTGCATCATGTCGCCGGAGAAAGGTGTTTTCCCTCCCAACATAAGGTAGGCGATCGTACTCAACGCATAGACATCAGCCCGAACATCGACTCCAACCTCGGGCTGCATCTGTTCAGGCGACATGAATTCCGGGGTGCCGATAATACCTCGTGATGAAGGAGTAGCCTGCGAGCTGAAATCCGTAACTGTTTGGTTAACGATCTTTGCCAGGCCGAAGTCACCAACTTTGATGAATCCATCGCCGCTTTTTCCCTTCTGCATGATAAAGATATTCGCCGGCTTTAAGTCGCGGTGAAGAATGCCAAACTCATGCGCCGCATCAACACCGTCCGCGATCTGCCGAAGCAAACGAACGGCCCGTTTGACCGGCAGAGTACCTTCGCGGCGGAGCAATTTATGCAATGTTTCGCCTTCGACATATTCCATCACGAGGTAAAAGATACCGTCCTCGGATTCGCCGTAATCTGTGACGCTTACGGTATTCGGATGCTGGATAGACGCTGCCGCCTGGGCTTCGCGCTCGAAGCGAGCGATCGCCTCACCTTCTTGTAGGTTGTCGCTCGAGAGTACATCCTGACGAACGGTCTTTACCGCGACTTTTCGCGCAGCAAATTTATTGTCGTTTGCGAGGTAGACCTGGCCCATAGCGCCGCGGCCCAGTCGACTGACAAGCAAGTAACGGCCCGCCAACAGCTGCGTTCCGGGCAACGAGAATTTGGTCGGGACATTATCCTGCGGACAGGCATTTACCTCGTCAGGATAACAAGTCTCGCATTTTGGGCATTCCTTCATGTCGTGAACACAAACAGGTCAAAGCGAATAAAAAACAATTCTAGCCGAATATAGAACGCAAACTCACGCTCGATTTGCTGATTTGGTGAGCAATTTTTTGAAATGCTATACTGCTTGGGTTCGGGTCGATAGCTCAGTCGGTAGAGCAACGGACTCTTAATCCGTGGGTCGCAGGTTCGATCCCTGCTCGGCCTACCATTCCAAAAGCCCTCAGTTCATCGAGGGCTTTTTTCATTGCCCGATCAAGTATTGCCTGTTAACCTCTGTTTTCTCAAAGGTCATTCGCCCAACAAACTGCAAATCGTTCAAATTCATGAACAAACGAGACAAAAAGCCTTTAGAACACGTGTTTTAAGCGTTGTTTCAATGGTTTCCAATTGCTAAAATCGCACGTACCTTCCTGCGGTAATCAATTTATGAATAACGCATTTCCGTTGTTTTTTGTCTTCGTGATCCTATTGTTTTCGATCAGTGGATACGCGCAAACGACGGCCTCGATGACGGGGTACGTTCAGGACTCGGACGGAAAGTCTATACCAGGTGCTCAGGTCATCTTGAGGGGACCAACTTCAGGGGCCGAACATGTCGTAATAACCGACAAAGATGGCCGATTCTCTTTTTCAAATCCGGGCGCGGGCCCTTTCGAGATCGAGGTGACATTTAATGGTTTCGCAACAAAAAGGCTTGAGGTTTCGACGCCGGGGGAAATCACGATTACACTTGAACCGCAGCCGATCAAGGAAGAATTAACCATAACCGCG